>CAZDAW010000037.1:0-32145 GCA_964503685.1 uncultured Anaerolineaceae bacterium
TGATCGCTGGCGGCAGTCCGGCAGCAAATTCTTCCGCCGAATAAGTGATCTGCCAGGTAACTGTGCTGCTGTATTCAGTGCCGGTAACCCCTATGGTGGCTTCTCCAGAGCCTGTTCCGTTGGCATAGAAATGCCCGCTCCAGGTGCCCGGCCACGGCGCTGATATGGTGAAGCACGGAGAATAGACCATGAATTCCAGGGTTCCGCTGACCTCGCCGCCATCTCCGCCGGCAAATGCGCCGGTAAAGGTCAGTTCGCCCGTACCCGGGCAGCCTTGACGCTTCTCCCCTTTGTAAGTGATTTCCACCGTATTGCCTTCCCAGTGAGCATGCCCGGAAACCGGGCCTCCGCTGGACGAAAAGGTCATGGTGAGAGGCGCTTCATAATTTCCTAAACCGAACGTTCCGGTTCCGGTAATAGTGACTGTCTGTTGGGCGTGAGTGGTTGATTTAGGAAATAGCGATAAGGGGATGGAAACAATAAGCAATAAAAGATAACGACTCAGTTTGATTTTCCACATTTTTACGCTCCTACTGATACGGATTAATTTCCTGGAACGAAGCGATTGCGTTGTAGGAAAAACAAATTACGGGTATTCTCGAATAGAAAAGATGAGGAAAGATAAATTCAGGTATTGTTTTATTGATCATCCCACACTGGTCAATAAATACCTGATCCTGATTAATATTATAAGTCAGATGTCAAGAAATAACTTGCACAATGGCGCGTTTTCCGCGATACAGCAGATGGCGTTATAATCGTATTTATGACCAGGCATATTTTGCTTGTCGATGATGATGAATTAATGCGCCGCAGTCTGGCGTTCAACCTCGAACAGGCTGGCTTTCGCGCCAGCGCGGCTGCCAGCGCCGAAGATGCGCTTGCCCTGGCGCGCCGGGACCCGCCGGATTTAATCTTGCTCGATATTGGTTTGCCTGGCATGGACGGGCTGGACGCGCTCAAGCGTTTCAAAGAGCAGTTTCGCGCTCCGGTGATTTTCGTAACAGCTCGCCGGCGTAACCTGGACGAGGTGTTGGGATTGGAACTCGGCGCAGATGACTATATAACCAAGCCGTTCGATGTGGATGTCTTGATCGCTCACATCAAGGCGATTCTGCGCCGCAGCAGTATAGTCTTCGATACATCACAGCCTCCTCAGCCGATAGAATTGGGTGATCTCACGCTGGACCCCGCCGCTCATACCGTCTTTCTTGCCGGTAAAGAGATCGAACTTTCTCCGAAAGAATTCAACCTGCTCTATGCCCTGGCGTTGGAGCCCAATCGTGTCCACTCGGTGGATGAACTGTTAACCAGCGTCTGGGGAGCGGAATTTATCGGTCAGCCGCAAGTCGTTTATGTTCATATTCGCTGGTTGCGTGAAAAATTGGAAGACGACCCCGATCGCCCCACCCGGATTATCACCGTGCGCGGCGTTGGTTATAAACTCGCCCGAGGCAAATAATGTTTCGCACGCTGCGCTGGCGGCTCATCTGGAGCCACATCATCCCTCTGATTGTGGTCCTGCCCTTGATGGGCGTTCTGCTCGTTTATTCGCTTGAAGGACAGGTGTTGATCCCGCAACTGGCGAAGAATTTAAAGAGCAACGCTCGCCTGATGGCGGAGATCAGCAGCGCTGAATTCGAATTATGGGGCGATCCAATATTATTCGAAAGTATGCTCACCCGCGTCCACCTTGGCTCTGATATTCAAATCATGTTTCTGGATGGGCAGGGGAGATTACTCTATTCCAACGACCTTGCCGATAGATTACTGATCGGAAGTAATCTGACATTGCCGGGGTTATCTCACGCTCTGGATGGGAAAGAAACAGCCTTAACAAATTATTCCATATTGAACCTGGGTAACGTGGTGGTCGATATTTACGAGCCGGTCACCAATCTAAACGGGCAGGTGATCGGAATCGTGCGCCTTACCTACCAGATCGGTTCGATCTATGAAATTTTCAACCAGTTGCGCGGACAAATCCTGGTTGTTCTGATCTTAGGACTTGCTTTCAGCGCTTTACTTGGCACCGGACTGGCGGTCAGTATCAGCCGCCCGGTGCGTGAGGTGACGGAAGCGATTTACAGTCTCGCAACTGGTCGACGCAGTGAACCGGTTAAAGAACAGGGGACAGATGAACTGCGTTCACAGGCGCGGGCGGTGAACTTTTTGGTGGATCAATTGCACAGCCTGGAAACCTCGCGCCGTCAGTTACTTGCGAACATCGTTCACGAGCTTGGCCGGCCACTTGGCGCGTTACGCTCCACCATCCATGCTCTGGAGAAAGGCGCGGCAAATGATCCTGAGCTGTTGGCTGACCTGACGCGCGGAATGGATGAGGAAACCTCGCGTTTGCAATATTTGCTGGATGAGCTCTCAAATCTATATGATAAGACATTAGGCGATCTGGAATTGAACCGCCAGCCCGTCGATACAGAAAGCTGGCTGCGAAATGTCCTGGTTTCGTGGGAAACAGCTGCGCAAGAAAAGCATTTGCAATGGGAGGTGGAGCTTCCGGCAGGGTTGCCATCCATATCGATCGATTCGATGCGTATGGGACAGGTTGTGGGTAACCTGTTGAGTAATGCAATCAAGTACACTCCGGCGGGCGGAAGAGTAAAAGTAACTGCCGGAGCCGATGAGTGTATGTTTTGGTTGAAAGTAAGCGATACGGGGGTGGGAATCAGAGCTGAAGAGCGTGAGAAAATTTTCCAACCGTTTTATCGCGGCGACACTGGAAAACGGATCAAACAGGGGATGGGGTTGGGATTGACTATCGTACGTGAGATGGTAGCTGCGCATGGGGGACAGATAAGTGTTGAAAGCGAGCCGGGCAAGGGCAGTGAATTTACAGTGATGCTGCCTTTATGATTTCCTCTTCATTTCAGTGTGTGGGGTTGGATAAGTAAAAACCATAAGGTTTTCTTAAGCTTACCTTAGGTTCTACATAAGGACAATAGTGAGCCATCTGATGTATGCTATGGGGGAAAACACATAAAGGAGGTTTCGTTATGAAAAACAAGATTACTCATCTTAGCGCATTGATTCTTATCGCCAGCATGTTGCTGGCAGCCTGTAACAGCACCCCTACGGTTGCCCCGGCAAATTCGTCAACAGTGGAACAGCCGACAGCAGCATCTCAGCAGCCTACCCAGGTGCAGCAGGAAACGACGAGCAGCGCAATAACAACTTCTCTGGAAGGATACGAGAATGCATTGGAAGCGATATATGCCAAGGTGAATCCATCCGTGGTCAGCATTCGGGTGGTGTCGAAACAGGAAGGTGTATCCATTGATTCACTTGATCAAAATTTCCCATTTCCCAATTTCCCTGGTTTGCCTGACTTCTTTGGTTCGCCTGACAAGAACAACGATGAACCTTCTACTCCCCAATACACCCAGGCGCTTGGCTCTGGTTTTGTATGGGATAAAGAAGGTTACATTGTGACCAATCATCATGTGGTCGATGGCGCTGATAAAATTCAGGTCACATTTTCGGATGGCGTAACGCTTACGGCCAAGCTGATTGGTTCTGACTCGGATAGCGATCTGGCTGTGATCAAGGTAGAGAATCCTGGATTTACATTAACGCCGATTTCGGTCAGTGATTCTTCTAATGTAAAAGTTGGGCAGGTGGCAGTGGCCATTGGTAATCCGTTTGGTCTGGAAAATACGATGACGGCGGGTATCGTCAGCGCGCTGGGGCGCACAATCCCTGTCAACGAAAGCGAATCGGATGGATCGACCTATTCTATCCCCGATATCATCCAAACGGACGCGCCGATTAACCCCGGCAACTCGGGCGGGCCGCTGGTCAACAATCAGGGTGCACTCATTGGTGTAAATACTGCTATTGAATCCTCAACGAATTCCAATGCAGGTGTTGGTTTTGCCATTCCATCCAATATTGTTCAGCGTGTTGTGCCAGAACTGATCAAAAATGGCAAGTATGAACACCCCTATCTTGGAATCAGCGGGCTATCGCTGACGCCTGATATTGCGAAAGCCATGAATTTGAGCGAAACTCAGCGCGGCGCCCTCATTGAGGACATTCAATCTGACAGCCCTGCTGAGAAAGCTGAATTGCGCGGCAGCGACCGGCAGGCAACGATTGATGGACAGAAGGTGCGCGTTGGCGGTGATGTCATTACTGCCATTGATAATACTCCTGTCAAGGAAATCGAAGATGTTATCGCCTATCTTGCCAGTCATACCAGCGTGGGGCAGAAGGTTAAACTGACTATCCTGCGCGAAGGCAAGGAGCAAACTGTCGAAGTAACTCTGATGGCTCGACCCAATGATACCCCATCGACGCGACAAGCCAATGAAAAACAGTCGCAGGGCGGCGCCTGGTTGGGTATTTCCGGCCAGCCGTTGACTTCAGATATCAACAATGAGATGAAGCTGCCCGAAGGTCAAACCGGTGTGCTGGTACAGCAAATTCAATCCGGTAGTCCGGCAGATAAGGCTGGCTTGCGGGGCAGCTTTAAACCCGTACTGATCAATGGTAAGCGGGTACTGATCGGCGGCGATATTATCACTGCTGTTGATGGTAAAGCCATTACCGATTTCGAAGACTTACAGACGATGATTCAGAATGCTGAACCGGGTCAGGAAATCAAACTGACTATCCTGCGTGATGGTAAAGAACAAACGATAAACGTTACTCTGGCAGAACGTCCGTAAAATTCTTTCTCCTTCTATATTAACAAAGCATAGCCCACCCCTGATTTTGGAGTGGGCTATGCTTATTTTTCAGAAAATTCCCTTCACTATGAAATGGTTTCGGAATGTTTTTGCTATTTGATGTGAAGGAATACGGGCGATTGAGTTTTTGTGATCAATATTATAATAATAGCAGCAGATAAAATCGATGGTCTGGTTAACCAAAGCGTCAAGTCGGAATTACCTAAAAAAGAGAGGAGTCATATATGGGTACAAAAGGTCGTCAAATTGTTGGCATGAATGTTGATGAACTGTTGGGCGTTCTCAACAAGGCGTTTGCTGACGAATGGTTGGCTTACTACCAGTACTGGCTGGGAGCCAAGGTCGTTAAAGGCCCGATGAAGGATGCGGTTGCTTCTGAGCTGCTTTTACATGCAACCGAAGAGCTGGGACATGCAGATATGCTGGCGTTACGGATTATTCAATTGGGCGGGACTCCGCTGATCAGCCCGGAAGAATGGTTCAAGCACACTCATTGTGGTTACGATGCGCCTGCCAATCCATTTGTTAAAGAGATACTGGCGCAGAATATCAAGGGCGAACAGTGCGCGATTGATGTGTATGAAAAGCTATTGAAAATGGTGAAGGATAAAGATCCGGTAACTTACAATGTTGTGCTGACAATACTTGAGCAGGAAGTCGAGCACGAGGAAGATTTGCAATCACTGGATGAAGATCTGGATTCTTTGATGATGAAAGGTTGAAAATTAAAAAACAGCATTGAAAAGCAGTTTGTGTTGAAAAAGGGGGGCCGTCTGGCAAAATCAGGCAGCCGCCCTCTTTTTTTTTACTCTTCTTGATCGGTTTTCGATAATTTGTTCAGTTGTTTATTGATCGCATCTACTTGCGATTCCAGCCATTTTTTTTGTCGGGTTAAAAATCCTTTTTGTTCGTCCGGTGTGAAAGGCATTGACATCATCCCCCAACCCATGCCGCCTCCGCGGCGAAAGCCGCGTCCTCCACCCCAGCCGGCTAACCCACTACCCCGGCAGGGTCCTAACCCTCTACCAATTGGGCCAGTACCAAGAGGACCAGTTTTATCCAATCCAGGCATAATGTTACCTCCTTACAAATAAAATAATATCTCTCATGATTTATTTTTGATTGAAACGTGAATTGCGTCTGCGACCGAATAACCGTCCGATAGAACAATTCCATATTCGATTACCCCAACCCAATGATTTATTGATTTCGGTGATTGAGGGTTGGGTGATATTGATTTGGGTTGAGGTGCATTTACCCATTCCTCGGCCGGTGCGCGGCCCCTGGCCTAACGGCCCGGTTCCATTTCTTCCAGGCATATAAAACTCCTTTCTTTAAGGTTTAATCTGTTTTAATAAATGATTGATCGTTTCCTGGTTTTTTTTCAGTTCGTGCTGCCAAGCTGTCAAGGCGTCTTTACCCTGGAGTGTCAGGCGATATATTCTTCTGGGGGGGCCCTGGGTTTGGTCGGCTTCCCAATCTGATTGGATCCATCCTAACCCTTCCATTTCGCGTAATGTTCGATAGACGACACTGGGATGGAGGGTGCTTATACCCAATGTGTTTAAATCGGCGAGCAGGGTATAACCATGGCGTGGTTTCTCGTTGAGCAGAGTCAATAATGCGGGTTCAAGCAATGAAACCGTTAACGGGGAATGACGATTTTCTTTATTTGACTCGTTGCCTATAGCCCAACCCCTACGATGTCTTGGCATATGCCACCACCTCCAGGAATAAGATTCAATATTAATATAACTCTCTATTCTATTAATGTCAATAGGTTATTATAGAATATTCTCTTTTTGTTTTCTTTCAAAAGTATATATTATTATAATAGTAAGAATACCTTGATTAATCACAGAAACGTACTATAATTTTAGTAAACGCACCAACAGGAGAATACAATGACGATCAAAACCGTGAGTGTTGACGCACAACAAGTAGATGGATTTAAAGTTGAAACCCGAACAAGGCAACACATTGCTTATATTGACCAGCCTGCGGCATCCGGTGGAACGGATTCTGGCCCTACGCCTCTGGAATATCAATTGATATCATTGGCGGGCTGTATGGTAAGCATCGGGCATATTATTGCAAGGCAGCGCCGCCTGGCGGTTCGTAAATTGGAAGCGCACGTCGAAGGCGATCTCAACCCGGATGTATTTATGGGTAAAAACACTGAGGATCGGGCAGGATTTTCAAATGTCCGGGTTCATCTGAAGGTTGATGGTGATATGAGCCAGGCGGAAAAGGAGCAATTCATACGCGATATCGATGCGCGTTGTCCGATATCTGACAATATTCATAACCTGACCCCGATTAAGTTTGTCGTGGAATAGAAAGATGGAACAGACCGCTGCTGATCTGACAAGTTCAAACAACTCAGCATCCGCCGAAGTGTTGGTGGGGCGCAGGTTGCGTGAGCTGCGCCTTAAACGGGGATTAACGCTGCGCGCATTGGCAGAGCGCAGTGGTCTGAACGTTAATACACTCAGTCTGGTAGAAAATGGGAAATCCTCACCCTCAGTAAGCACGCTTTACCAATTGGCTCTGGCGCTAGAGATGCCCATATCTGCTTTTTTTGAGTCAGAAACGGTAGAGAAGCGGGTGGTTTATACACCGGCTTGCTGCCGCTCGGAAGGTATGTTTGGAAGCACGCGCATGCAGAATCTGGGAAAAGATTTCATTGGCAACTCGGTACAACCTTTTTTAATCGATTTAATTCCGGGTAAGGGCAGCGGCGATTTGATGATTGTCCATACTGGATATGAGTTTGTTTTCTGCTTGAATGGCTCCATTCGTTATCAGGTTGAAGAAGATGAATATATATTAAATACTGGAGATAGCCTCTTGTTTGAGGCTCACTTACCTCATTGTTGGAAAAATATTAGCAAGGATATTGCCCAGATTTTGCTTGTTCTTTATCCATCTGACGAAAAAGAAGAACTGGGTGGACGGCATTTTTCTGCTGCGATCATGAAAAAGGAGATATCGATGAAAATTGCAGTGATTACCGATGATGGGAAAACCATCAGTCAACATTTCGGTCGGGCGCCTTATTATTTGGTGCTGACTATCGAAGAAGGAAAAGTTGTAAATCGTGAGATGCGTGAAAAAATGGGGCACAATCATTTCATTTCACAGCCTCACGCAGGAGAGCCGAATAGCGCTGGTCATGGAATGGATTCTGATTCACATAACAAGCATGTCAGCATGGCCGAAGCAATAGCAGATTGCAAAGCATTACTCTGTGGTGGTATGGGAATGGGCGCTTATGAAAGTATGCGTCGCTTAAATATTCAACCTGTGGTGACGGATTTGCGCGATATTGACGCCGCCGTTCAGGCTTTTATTGACGGCAAGTTGATTGATCACACTGAATTGTTACACTAAGTGGGACTCGCAATGAGAATTTTCCGGAAGATAGCGTGGGTAAAATGGTTATGGCTGATTATTATAATAATTGGCTTTGCCGGTTGGGTCAGGCCAGTATGGGCGCAAACTGCTGTACCGGAAAAACCTGTTTACATCTACCTGTTTTGGGGAGATGGATGCCCGCACTGCGCTAAAGCAAAACCTTATTTTGAAAGTTTGGAATCTAAGTATCCCGGAGTAGTTGTTAAGTCTTTTGAGGTTTACTATGACCAGGAAAATCAGCAACTATTCATTAATATGGCGTCAGTTTATGGTTTGGAACAGCTAGGCGTCCCCACAACATTTATTGGTTCGAATTATTTACAGGGGTACTCGGAAGAGTTCAATGATGAGATTGAATCCGTTGTCGTACAGTGCTTACAGAATGGTTGCATTGATCCTGCGGAAAAGTTAGCCATAGCTCTCACCAGCGTCGCGCCAACAGCGTCTGCATCTCCTCAACCTACAATCGTTCCAACGTCTTCGCCTGTTGCTGTTACGCCGGGTTCGGAAGAACCGGCGATTTTTCCTACCGAGCAGCCTGCATTAATTGATCAGCAACACATATTAGATGTTCCCATAATTGGAAGCGTTGACCTGGGAATGCAATCTTCCGCTCTGAGCACTGTGTTGATTGCTCTGGTGGATGGTTTCAATCCCTGTTCCCTATGGGTGCTTTCCATGCTTTTGGCTTTGACTCTTCATACAGGATCGCGTCAAAAAGTGTTTTTGATTGGCCTGATATTCCTTACCATTACGGCTGCAATTTACGCGCTTTTTATCGCAGGATTGTTCAGCGTGCTCAAGATCGCCAGCTACATGGGGTGGATTCAGGTTTTGGCCGCGCTGGTTGCTCTCTTCTTCGCGGTCGTGAATATCAAGGATTACTTCTGGTATAAAAAAGGCATTTCATTCACAATTGCTGATGAGAAAAAACCAGGGATATTTAAACGCATTCGTGCAGTGATGGATGCGAGCCAATCTTTTTGGGGACTGGCAGGCGCCACGGCGGCTTTAGCGGTGGGCGTGTCGGTAGTGGAATTTTCCTGCACGGCGGGTTTTCCGGTCGTCTGGACAAATTTACTCAATACACAAGGAATCAGCGGGGTGGCATTTGTATTTTTATTGTTGTTGTATATGTTAATCTACCAACTGGATGAAATGGCCATTTTCTCTTCTGCAGTGATCTCATTAAAGTCAAGCCGCCTGGAAGAAAAACATGGGAGGGCGCTTAAACTAATCGGCGGAATACTGATGCTTACTCTATCCATCGTAATGCTTATCAATCCGACTTTGATGAATAAGCTGAGCAGTTCTTTGATCATTTTTGGAATTGCGTTTCTGGCGACGCTCTTGATATTGCTTATTCACCGCGTTATCCTTCCAAAATTCGGAGTTCGAATTGGAACGGAAATTGACGATCAATCAAAGGCGCGTATCTAGGCAATCTATTTTGCGTTAAACCTATTTTCGGGAGAAGCAAAATGAAACTGGCTTATGAAGAAATACAGAAAATAATTAAATTGCACCAAAAGTATCTTTCGGGTGAGGCGGATGGTGAGAAAGCCAATTTAAAAGGGATTGACCTATACGGCGTCAGCCTGGCGAGTGTCAATCTTAAGGGAGCAAACATGGAAGGAGCCCTTTTAAAGCGTACACTTCTCTGGGGGGCAAATCTGGAAGGCGCCAACCTCGAAGGGGCAAATTTGAAAAGGGCCGTTTTGCAGAACGCGAATTTGAGGAATGTCTGTTTGAAAGGAGCATCTATGAAGGGGGTTAACCTGGAACAAACTGATTTACGGGGCGCTAACCTGGCTGGGGTCAATTTTGAAGATGCGATTCTGCAAGGCGCTTATTTTGATAAGACGACAATCTGGCCGGAAGGTTTTGACCCCAGGGCTGCTGGGGCAATTTATATCGAGGAATAAAAAATGGACTGTAAACTGTTGGTAATTACTGAGGGGAAAATATGATTTTGATGATATCTGCGCAGGAACCATTATTGGAAGGTCCGACAGACGGTCGGTTTGGACGCTCTCACTGGCTGATTAAAATTGATGCGGATACAAATCAATGGGAAACGTTTGAAAACCCTGGCGCCAGTCAATCCGGCGGAGCTGGAGTTGCTGCTGCGCAATTTGTTATTGACCAAAAAGCCAGCGTTGTAATCAGCGGCGATTTTGGCCCCAATGCTGCCGACGCGTTCCGGGCGGCGAACATCGAGATGCGCCTTTTCACACACGAGGTATCGACAGTAAAGGATGCCGTTGATTTATTCAGGCAGGGTTCGTTGCCAATATTTAAATAAAGGTTGTGTCAGGAGCCATCTGTGCAAATAGCGATAGCGAGCGGAAAAGGCGGGACCGGTAAAACAACGATTGCCGCCAGTTTTGCTCTCAGCCTGGTTATTCTGGGTGATGTTTGTTACGTGGATTGTGATGTGGAGGCGCCGAACGGCCACCTCTTCTTGAAACCTCACATCGAGAATCAGTTACAAGCGGTAATCAGGGTCCCTGAAATTCAGGAAGATCGATGCAGTCTGTGTGGAAAATGTGTGGAAATTTGCCAGTTCCATGCCCTTGCCAAAGTTGGGAAATCTATTCTGGTTTTTCCACAACTTTGTCATGGATGTGGGAGCTGTACATGGAACTGTCCAGAAAAAGCGATAGATGAAATTCCCAAACCGATTGGCATGTTGGAAACGGGTGTAACGCGTGAAGGAATTTGTTTTTCGCGCGGTTTATTGACCATCAGTGAACCGATGCCGACGCCAATAATTCGCCAATTGAAGAAATTAGAACGTCCTATAACGGACTCGGTTGTTATATTAGATGCTCCGCCTGGAGCTTCCTGTTCGGTTGTCGAAACCCTGCGCGGTTCTGATTACATTCTTTTAGTTACCGAGCCGTCTCCTTTTGGCTTGCATGATTTGAAACAAATGGTGGGTATCGTTAAAGAAATGGATATTCCAAGTGGCGTTATCATCAATCGTAACTTGGGTATTTATGAACCGCTTGTCGCTTTTTGCGCAGATAACCATTTGCCAGTGTTGATGAATATTCCTTATGACCGTTTGATTGCTGAAGGTGTGGCAAAGGGTCGGACTTTGGTTGAAATTTACCCTGAATATATCGTTTCATTTCAACAGGTCTTCAAGCAGATCAGTGCAGAAAGAATCAACAGAGATCAAGAACGGCGTGCCTGATTACATAGAGAATTGGATACCGTGATACGGACAAGAATTAGCAGGTACCTGTGCAGAATGTAGTCTTATTATCAAAGCGTAAAAAGGAAAAGCAATGCCTCAGTTAGTGAAGGGCGGCAAGTGGGTTTTTGGTTGGGTTGTTGTCGGAAAAAATTGTAAAATCAGTATTCCGCCAGAGGCTTATACTGAATATGGCTTTCGGGAAGGAGAAACTGTGTTGATCATCCGGGGTAGCCGGCGTTCTGGCGGAATTGGCTTGGGCAGGGTTGAAAAATTAATCAAAACTCCTTTGAGATCGCGCTTCATCGGACAAACCACAATTGACGATGGTTGGCGAGTAACCCTGCCGCCTGAAGCTGGCATATTGCCGGGTGAGCGGCTGCTGGTGGTTCGCGGCAGTGGTTTGGCGCTGAGTTTTCTGCAATGTGGGCCGATTTATGATGAAGCAATCAGGCACCCCGAAATAGAAATTTTTAACGTTGAGTGAAGATAAAAGTCTCTCATTCTTTTCGACAAAATGAGGTGTAAAAAGTATACGAAGCAAAAAAATTGAGAATACATTATGCTTGATGCATCTAGCGCGATTAAACAATTAGTTATTTTGAGTGGTAAAGGCGGTACTGGTAAAACCAGTTTAAGCGCGGCTTTTGCGCATTTGGTTACCGTGTATAAAAATTCCATCTCTGCTGTTTTTGCCGATGCGGATGTGGATGCAGCTAACCTTGCTTTGGTTCTTCAGCCTGATCTGGATGAAACGCATGACTTTTGGGGTGGTTCATTGGCTGAAATCAATGCCGGGCAATGCACTGGCTGTGGATCATGTGTTTCAGTTTGCCGTTATGATGCAATTTTTTCAGCACCCAATCTCGATTCGGTTTTTAGAATTGACCCGATTGCATGCGACGGTTGCGCAGCCTGTGTGTATGCCTGTCCTCAAGGAGCGATTCGAATGGCGGTTCAACAAGAAGGCCAATGGTTTCGTTCGACCACGCCTTATGGAACCCTATTTCATGCAGAACTCTTCCCCGGAAAAGAGAATTCTGGAAAATTGGTCACCCTTGTAAAGCAACAGGCGCGTTTGTGGGCCGATGATATGCACTCATCTTTAGTGATTATTGATGGCCCGCCTGGAATTGGCTGTCCAGTGATTTCTGCCTGCGCTGGCGCTGATCTCGGTTTGATTGTGACAGAACCAGGTGTAGCTGGTTTTCATGATTTAAAACGAGCTTTGGGCGTTTTAAATCATTTTCAAATTCCTGCGGTTGCATGCATCAACAAAGCAGATATTTCCCCTCAAGGAGTCAGACTAATCCGTGAATATGCTGCTGAGCAGGGAATTGATGTGATTGGTGAAATACCTTTTGACGAGAATGTACATCGGGCGATGCTTCAAGGAGCCCCAATCACCAGAGTTTTTCCGGAATCGCTGGCGGCATGGGCTATTAACCAGATTTTTGAAAAATTGGTTAAGCTGCTCTTACCTTAAAGAGGATTAATCATTATGGACTCGATCGAATTACAAAAAGCAGTTGTTGAGAAATTATCTAAAGTGATTGATCCAGAAACCGGTGTTGATGTGATTCGCATGCGATTGGTGCAGGACATCACAATTGATTCTGAAGGGAAAGTGACTTACACATTCCGGCCTTCATCGCCATTATGCCCTATCGCTGTGCCACTTGCCTTAGAGATTATTCAGGCGATTGGTGAGGCGCCGGGTATAACCGGGCAGAGTATCACGGTTGTAGATTATGCTCAAGCGGATTTGCTCAATGAGCTTTTAAAATCTGTTCTAGAAGGATAATATAGAGGAAACTATTATGTTGGAAAAATCTGTCGTCATTCAAGCGCTTCGTCAAGTTAAAGATCCTGAATTGGACCAAGATATCGTCGCATTGAGTTTCAGTAAGGAAATTGATCTTCTGGATGATAACGTCAATATTCATTTTCGACCGGATACTTTAGCATGCCCTCTCATCGATTGTTTGGTTTCTGAAATCAAACAAAGCGTTTTACAAATTGAAGGGGTTCAAGATGTTAAGGTGGTTGTTGATGAACCGGAGCAAAAAAAACCTGTTGAACAGGCGGATATGCCCTTTGGCGGCATTGAGCATCTGAACCATGTAAAGAAAGTGGTTGCGGTGATGAGTGGTAAAGGCGGCGTCGGAAAGTCCTTAGTGACCGGGCTTCTGGCAATTCATCTTCAAAGAGCCGGTTATCAGGTTGGGATATTAGATGCCGATATCACCGGGCCGAGCATACCGAAAATGTTTTTTAAGAATCAACCCGAGGTCAGTTATACGCCGAGAGCCATTTTGCCGGTCATTACCCAAACCGGGATCAAAATAATGTCGATTAATTTACTGCTTCAGGATCAAAATCAAGCAGTCATCTGGCGTGGACCGTTGGTTGGCCGGGCAATCAAGCAATTTTGGACCGATACCCTATGGGGTAATCTGGATTTCTTAATTGTCGATTTACCGCCAGGTACCTCAGATGCACCTCTGACAGTCATGCAGTCTCTTCCGATGAGCGGGGTAGTATTAGTCACCTCTCCGCAGGATTTAGCTGGAATGGTTGTGCGGAAAGCAGCCAGCATGGCTAATCAGATTGGCGTTCCTCTGCTCGGGCTGGTAGAGAACATGAGTTTCTTTAAGGCTCCAGATACTGGAAAGAAATATGAAGTATTTGGCCCAAGTCATGCTGATGAGACCGCTCAGGCGCTTAAAGTATCCATACTGGCGCGTTTACCCATCGATTCCAATATTACATCGCTTTGCGATCAGGGCAAGTTGGAAGAAAGCCAGATGACGGAGTTCGATGCTGTATCTGAATGGATTGAGACGGTAACACCTGATTGTCAGCCAGCGAGGATGCAACCTTAGTCTGTCGTTATTAACCTCGATGCGTTGTGTTGATAACTCAGAAGTTATTTGTTATTGTAATGAGGTAATACGAATGAGTGAGACACTGATCGCGTTCGGTCCTGTCCCTTCTCGGCGTTTGGGATACAGCCTTGGGATCAATCATATTCCGCCCAAGCACTGTCCGTATTCCTGCGTTTATTGTCAGGTTGGCAGGACAACGAATCTCGGAACGAAGCGACGAGAATTCTATCCTGTGCAGCAAATTCTTGAAGCGGTCGAAGGCAAGATTTTGGATTGCAAAAAGACAGGTCAGCAGATTGACTATTTGACTCTGGTGCCTGATGGCGAGCCAACCCTGGACATCAATCTGGGCAAATTGATCGAAGGGCTAAAACGGTTTGAAATCCCTATTGCGGTAATTTCAAACGCTGCGCTCATTAATTGCAATGAAATTCAAGATGTTTTATCCCTGGCGGATTGGGTATCGTTGAAGGTCGATGCGGTTAACTCTGATGAATGGCGTCGCATCAATCGCCCGAATCGTTTCCTGTCTCTCCCTGTTATTCTTGATGGAATATTAAGTTTCCGTCACCGATATCACGGACGATTCGTTACCGAAACAATGTTGGTATCGGGAATTAACGATAGCGAGGCGTCAATTCATAACTTATCCGCTTATCTTCTCGATCTATTGCCGGACCAATCATATCTTTCCATTCCAACCCGTCCGCCGTCCGAAACCTGGGTAAAACCTCCTGACGCCGGCTCGCTTCAGAAAATATTTGAGGTTTTATCTAAAAAGAATGTGTTAATTGCTTTATTATTTGAAGCAGAAGAATCAGATTTTACTTCCACTGGAAATCTTACTGATGCTATACTTGGTATAACAGCAGTGCATCCTCTTCGGGAAGAAGCCCTCCGGAAAATGATTGACCGGGCTGGCGCTGATTGGAAAATTGTTGAGGAATTGCTGAACGCCGGGCAAATTATTTGTATTCAGTATCAAGAAGAACGATTTTACTTGCGCCAATTTAATGCAAGCTTGAAATAAATTAAATAATCCCAGAAGGAAGGAGTGTAAAAGCTCATGGAAAAATCCATGGTGGAAATTTTCATTACCGTAAATAACACTCGTAAGGCATTTTTGGCGGGGAAGGATGAAACTTTACTGACCGTACTCCGTCGGGCCTCTTATTTAAGTATCAAATCGGGTTGCGGCGATGGCGCCTGCGGCGTCTGCACTGTATTGATGAATGGGAAGCCTGTCCGCAGTTGCAAAATTAAAGCCGTTGATGCAAATGGCAAAGAGATAATCACTCTGGAAGGTCTTGGAAGCAACAACGAATTACATCCGCTGCAGAAAGCATTCATGGAGACAGGTGCAATTCAGTGCGGGTTTTGTACTCCGGCGCAAATTCTTTCAGCCAAGGCGCTTTTAGATCGCAACCCTGACCCAACCGAAGATGAAGTTCGGCAAGCGTTGAATGGCGTGCTTTGTCGTTGCACCGGTTATGTTCGCGGTGTGGATGCTGTTTTGCGCGCCGCTGCGCTGCTTCGCGGCGAAAAAGTACAGCCTTATGCACACATCGAAATGCCATTGCCAAAAGACTCCACACAAATTAAATTACCTGAAGCGTATTACCGTCGTGATGGCCGCCGGACTCCTCTGCCCCCACTGGTGTTGCCCCCCGATGGAATGGAAAAAACAAAAGTTGTCGGGAAGTCAAAAATCAAGGTTGATGCCAAAAAACTTGCACAAGGCCGCCCTGTATTCACGGATGATATTATTTTACCTGATATGCTCTATGGTGTTCTATTGACGAGTCCTCATGCCCATGCGCGCATCCGAAAAATTGACGCCAGCCGGGCGCGCTCTATGCCTGGAGTGCGGGCTGTGTTAACGCATCAGGATTTACCTCGGATAAAACATGCAACCGGAGGACAAAGCTATCCGCAGCCGTTGCCGTATGATCAAGTCTGTCTGGATGACAAGGTGCGGCATGTTGGTGATCGGGTTGCGGTTGTGGCTGCTGATACGCTTGAGATTGCGCAAAAAGCGGCTGAATTAATCGATGTTGATTATGAAATCTTGCCTGTGGTCGTTGATCCTGAACAGGCTATGTTAGATGGCGCCCCTGTAATTCATGATGAAATGGATACCGAGGGTATTCATGATGCACAGCATAACATTGTTTATCATATCGAAGCTGAGGTCGGTGATGTCGAGAAGGCATTTGAAGAAGCCGACCATATTTTCGAGGGCGAATATCGCACCCCAAAGCAGCAGCATGTTAATCTTGAACCCCATGTTTGCATCACATATTTCGATGAGGATGACCGATTGGTGATTCGTACGAGCACTCAGGTTCCATTTCATATCCGTCGTATGATCGCTCCCTTAATCAATATGCCTGTTAAAAATATTCGAGTTATTAAACCGCGTATTGGCGGCGGTTTTGGCAACAAGCAGGAAATGATTTTGGAAGATTTATGCGCTCATCTCACCCTGAAAACGGGTCATCCAGTGAGGATGGAATATACGCGCACACAGGAATTTATCAGTTCGAGGAGCCGTCATGCCAATATCATTCGTTATAAGGTAGGTGTAAAAGATGAAAAAGTTACTGCGGCGAAACTGTATCTAATCGGGGATACCGGCGCTTATGGTTGTCATGGATTAACGGTCAATATGGTTGGCGGTTTTAAAGGCCTGACCCTCTATAACCCGCCCAATGCTCGTTTTATCTGCGATGTGGTCTATACCAATACGCCGCCTGCTGGAGCGTTCCGCGGTTATGGCGCTATGCAGTGTCAGTATGGAATTGAAGTTTTAATGGAGGAAATTGCTGATAAATTAGGATTGGATGTGGTTGAGTTTAAACGCAAGAACTGGATCAAAGTTGGCGATCCGATGTATTTATCCCGGCAATTGGGCGAAGGGCGCGAGGGCGTCGAGCAATCTCTTCTTACAAGCGGGATGGCGCAGTGTGTGGATGTGGGTATGACAGCCACCGATTTTCAAATAAAAAGAGAAAAATATCGTCAACAGAACGGGCGTTATCGGAAGGGAATCGGTATGGCGGTTGTTATGCATGGCAGTGGTATTGCCAATTTGGATATGGCGTCTGCGACGTTGAAGATGAATGACGACGGTTCATTCAACTTGTTGATAGGAGCAACTGACCTGGGAACAGGGTCGGATACGATTCTGGCGCAAATGGCTGCTGAGGTGCTTGGCATCCCGTTGGAAGACATTATTGTTTATTCTTCCGATACTGATTTCACCCCCTTTGATAAAGGGGCGTATGCGAGCAGCACCACTTATATCAGTGGAGGGGCGGTGCGCAAAGCAGCGTTAGAAGTTAAAGAGCAGATATTGAATCATGCTGCATTGATGTTGGGCGTTGAAAGCATTGAAAATTTGAGACTCGAAAATAAGCAGGTCGTCTCGGCAAATGGGAAAACAGTTTCATTGGCTGAAGTGGCGCTGAATTCATTGCATCAGCAAAACCAGCGCCAAATTATGGCGACAGCTTCTCATCTTAGCCAGGTGAGTCCGCCGCCAACGGCTGCACAATTTGCAGAAATTGTTGTTGATATGCAAACAGGGAAAATCGATGTAGAAAGGTTATTAATGGCGGTGGATTGCGGCCGGGTAATTAACCCTATCACTGCGGCTGGTCAGGTTGAAGGTGGTATATCTCAGGCGCTGGGGTTCACTTTATCAGAGGAAATGCTCTTTGACCAGAATGGGCAACCCTTGAACTCGGACTTACATAAATATCATATTCCACAGGCGAATGAGATGCCATCTGTTGATGTTATCTTTGTTCAAACGGATGAACCGAATGGACCTTTTGGCGCAAAATCTGTTGCCGAAATATCGATCGATGGCGTCGCGCCGGCAGTTGCCAGCGCTATTCATAATGCCACCGGTGTCTGGATGAGGGAGTTGCCTTATACGCCTGCTCGTGTATTGTCTTCTTTGAACCAGGCTGTCAAATAATAGTCCAGTCTAATTCAGGTTAATCGTGCCCATAAAAATTATTTGCGTCGTGAATGACATTGTTAACCAGGGCATGGGTCTGCAAAGTGAACATGGTCTTTGCTTTTGGATAGAAACTGAGCATGGGAGTATTCTCTTTGATACCGGGCAGACTGCGGCTGTGTTTTCGCATAATTTATCCTTGTTAGGTTTGTCAATTCCAGATATCCACGCTCTGGCGTTAAGCCACGCTCATTATGATCACACAGGAGGGGTAGAAAAATTCCTCAGCGATAATCCTGGATCGCCAGTCTATGGGCATACCGATATTTTTCGTCCGCGTTATCTTTTACGGAATGGAGAATACCAGTTTATAGGATTTCCGTCAGCGGGTGAGAGGCTGGCTAAACAGGCTGATCTGCGTCTCAGTGATACACCTGCGGAAATTATCCCTGGTGTTTGGACAACGGGAGAGATAACCGAACGACCTGAGCCGGAGGGGCGCAGCGCGCAGCATTATATAAAGACAGAAGATGGTTGGCAACCTGATCGCTATCAGGATGATCTTTCATTGGTGATCGATAGAAAGGAAGGTCTGGCGGTTGTTTGCGGTTGCTGTCACGCCGGCATCTTGAATACGCTTTTTCATGTGGAGCGAATGTTTAAACGCCCGATTATTACGGTTATCGGTGGAATACATCTTATGTCTGCTGAAGAGTCTTATATCGACTATATAATCAATGTAATTAAGGAACGCTTTGACAATACTTTCTTCTATCTTAATCACTGCACAGGTGATAAGGCTCTGAAGCGATTAATGCACGTTTTTGGAAATCGAGTAAAATTCTGCCCGGCGGGAACGATTATTGCCATCTCCGATTAAACTGATATGGTCATTGAAACGATATTCCTGGTAATAGCCGCCTTGCTCGTTTTGAGTGTTATTGCCAGTAAAGTTTCCGATCGATTTGGCGTGCCTGCTCTTCTGGTATTCCTTCTGATCGGTATTCTCTCGGGATCAGAAGGCTTCGGGGGAATTTATTTTGACAACCCACTTATCACCCAGTTGATTGGCCTTTTTGCCCTGTCGGTGATTCTCTTTTCAGGTGGACTTGATACGCAATGGGATTGCGTCCGGATGGTTTTCAGGGAATCATTGGCGCTGGCAACGATCGGAGTTTTACTGACTGCTGTCATTCTCGGTTTTGCAGTGCATTTCATCCTTAATATTTCATTATTGGAAGGTTTATTGATTGGAGCAATCACTTCATCTACGGATGCAGCGGCTGTATTTGCACTACTTCGCTCTCGGGGTGTAAAGCTAAAAGGCAAGTTATCTGCTCTACTGGAATTTGAATCTGGAAGTAATGACCCGATGGCAGTATTTTTGACCATTGGTTTGATTCAACTCATTCAATCACCTGGTCAACCGTGGTTTAACCTGATCTTGTTTTTCTTTCAACAAATGTTTATTGGTGGAATATCAGGTATGCTCTTTGGAAAATTATTGCTTTACCTGATAAACCGTCTCCGACTGGGATATGAGGGACTCTACCCTGTTTTGACATTGGGCATGATACTTTTGACTTTTTCAGTAACAACAATTTTTCAAGGGAGTGGTTTCCTGGCCGTATATATCGTCGGTTTGACCTTAGGTCGATCGGAGTTCTTGCATAAAAATAGTCTGTCCCGATTTTATGAAGGGTTGGCCTGGTTGTTCCAGATTATCATGTTTTTGACGCTCGGATTATTCGTATTTCCGAGCCGACTTATCCCTGTATTTATTCCCGGTCTTATTCTTGCCATGATTCTGATTTTTGTCGCGCGCCCGTTAAGTGTTTGGATTAGCCTCATACCGTTTCAATATAGTTCGCGGGAAAAAAATTTCATTTCCTGGGTCGGGCTTCGCGGCGCAGTTCCGATTATTCTTGCCACTTATCCGAGAATGGCGGCTCTGGATGAATCTGGTTTGATTTTTAACACCATTTTCTTTGTGGTCATCACGTCCGTTTTGATTCAAGGCGCCAGTATCCCTCAGATTGCGCGCTGGTTAAAAGTGGATGACCAGGACAGAAAAGAAACCCGTTATCCCTTAGAAATCACACCGTTAAAAGGCTGGAAGGGCGTACTCAAAGAGATACTCATTCATGAGAATTCACCAGCCGCTGGGAAGGCTATTTTTGAATTGAAATTGCCCAAGGATTATTTAATCGTTCTTGTCGCCCGCGATGATGAGTTTCTCATTCCAAATGGCGGCATAATCCTTAAAGCAAATGATCGTATTCTCGGCCTGGCAAAGCCGGAAACTCACCAGAAGATTTTAGAGATGGTTAAACGCGAAGATAAAAAGGTCGGTTGATTTTGTTGGATCTTGTTAACAGCAAATAAAAAAGGGGTAAAAAATTAAAATATTAGTGTATAATTTGTACAAATTAAATATTCAACGCATTGATCAGGACGAGTAATTGAGCCTGTCCTTAACAGAGAAAAGGAACCATTGGCTGGAAGTTTCTTTATGCGACCTCAATGAAAACCACCTGTGAGCGTGAACCGGAAAGGGATTATGCCTGATTATGGTGAACGGTTGACCTCGTTATCGGTTTAATGAGATGGTCCAGTTGACTGGATCAAGTTGGGTGGAACCGCGTGATTGATTTAACTCTCGCCCCAATCGGGATGAGAGTTTTGTATTTAATATAGATGGTGAAATTTTTTTGGAGGAACAATGTCAGACAAAAAAGTTAAGTATGAAGATACACCGCTTTATCGAATCCGGCATTCCGCTGCCCATATCATGGCGCAGGCGGTATTGGAACAGTTCCCGGAGGGAAAGGTTGCCATCGGCCCGGCAATTGAGGATGGTTTTTATTACGATTTCGATCTTCCGCGCACGTTGACCCCGGAGGACCTTGAAACGATTGAGAAGCGGATGCGCTCTATTATTCAAACCAAGGTGAAGTTTGAACGGGAAGTGGTGAGCGCCGACGAAGCCAAAAAAATCTTTCACGATCAACCGTTTAAATTGGAGTTGATTGCCGGGTTGGAAGAAGGAACGCTGGATGACGACGGCAACCCGATCAGCGAGAAGCCTGAGATTTCGATTTACAGGCAGGGTGGCTTTGTTGACCTGTGCCGCGGTCCGCACGTGGATACTTCGGCGCAAATCAACCCCGCTGCGGTGAAGTTATTATCAATCGCTGGCGCTTACTGGCGCGGCGATGAAAAGCGCCCGATGTTGCAGCGCATCTACGGAACTGCCTGGAATACACCGGAAGAACTGAAGGATTATCTTTGGCGCATGGAAGAAGCCAAAAAACGCGATCACCGCAAGATCGGCCACGACCTGGATCTTTTCAATGTTGTGGATGAAATCGGCGCAGGTTTGATTCTCTGGCACCCAAAGGGCGGCAAGGTGCGCAAGATCATTGAAAATTTCTGGTCTGAGGAGCATGAGGCTGCGGGTTATGAGTTTGTCTATACTCCGCATATTGGCAAGGCGCAGCTCTGGGAAACGAGTGGGCATCTGGGTTTTTACAAAGAAAACATGTATTCGCCCGTTGATATCGAAGGACAGCAATACTTCCTCAAGCCGATGAATTGTCCTTTTCATGTTTATATCTATAAAAACTCAACCCGTTCGTACCGCGACCTGCCCTTGCGCTATGCGGAAGAAGGCACCGTCTATCGTTATGAGCGCAGCGGCGTGTTGCACGGATTGATGCGGGTGCGCGGCTTTACCCAGGATGACGCCCATCATTTCTGCCGCCCCGATCAGATGCCGGCGGAAATCGATTTTGTCCTCAGTTTCAGCCTGCACATTCTGCGCAGTTTTGGCTTTACCGATATTCACGCTTACCTGAGCACCAAGCCGGAAAAATCGGTGGGCGAGCCGGAACGCTGGCGTGCTGCCGAAGCAGCCCTGGAGGAATCGCTCAAACGCGCCGGCGTCGATTATGAAATCGACCAGGGTGGGGGCGCATTTTACGGGCCGAAGATCGACCTGAAAGTGAACGACGCGATCGGCCGCGAGTGGCAGCTTTCGACCATTCAATTCGATTTCAATCTGCCGGATCGTTTTGACCTGACTTTCATCGGCGAAGATGGCCAGGCGCACCGCCCCTACATGGTTCACCGCGCCTTGCTGGGCAGCCTGGAACGTTTCTTCGGTGTGCTCATCGAGCACTATGCTGGCGCATTTCCGGTATGGCTTTCACCTGTTCAGGTTTCGCTCATTCCGATCGCTGACCGCCACCTGGATTACGCCAGGCAGGTTGGTGAGCAACTGCGTAAAGCAAAACTGCGGGTAATGGTAGATGACCGCCCTGAACGGATGAACGCCAAGATTCGCGACGCCCAGAACCAGAAGATCCCTTACATGCTGGTCGTCGGAGATAAAGAAGTTGAAAATAATCAGGTAGCCTTGCGCCTGCGCAATGGCGAAAACCCCGGGCCAATCCCCATTTCTGAATTTATTGCCCGCGCCAAAGACGAGATCGAAAAGAAGATCTGATCGAGTTTAGATATCGTAAGCAGAAGATAACAGGATTGCACTACAAACTTTTTTGTAGTGCAGTCCTTGTTTTATACGTTTTGAAACTGTAAACCAGAGGATATTTCTTCCTGGGTGATTAACAGGAATGTGTTGCACTGAATTTTTATTAAATACCCGGTTTCAGATAATCACCGCCGTTGAGGGTGTAGGTTAGACCACCCAGGGCGCTGTTCAGCGTGATGGGAATTGGCGCCCTCGACGACCCTCTGTTGTTTCTAGTCTAAGAATACGGACGGGTTTTCTGCCAGGCTGGTCAGCGGGATAGCGCTGATGTAGTCATCCAATGGATAGGATATTTGACCGGGGTAAATAACCAGCAACCTGGATAATTCAAGCGTATTAAATGCACTGCGCATTGACGGCGTCAGGCGAGGCGCGTCAACCCGTTTACATTCTATACCGATGCGATGACCATCTTTGATAATCAGCAGATCCAGTTCAGCGCTCGAGTGTGTAGCCCAAAAAAAGACTTGATCTGGCGAGAGAGCTTTAATGGTTTCTTCTATTGCATATCCTTCCCAGGATGCGCCAATTTTGGGATGGGTGAAAAGGTCGTTATCGGTGTGGATACCGAGCAGATAATGTAGAAGGCCAGAGTCACGGAAATAAATCTTTGGCGATTTGACCTGCCGTTTTTGAACATTGGCATACCAGGGTTGGAGCACCCGAAGCATGAATACTCCTTCCAGAATGTCCAGATAGCGTCGCACTGTCATCTCGCTGATGCCTAAAGAGCGCGCCATTTCTGCGCCGTTCCATATCTGACCGTGATAGTGCACCAGCATTGTCCAAAATCGTAGAAGGGTGACAGGAGGAATCTGTATTCCCCATTGCGGCAAATCGCGTTCAAGGAAACTCTGAATAAAATTCTTTCTCCAAACGATGCTATCTTCTTCGTTGTCAGCCAGAAAAGAGAGGGGAAAACCCCCGCGCAGCCAATGACGGTTGGTCGCGCTGATGCCTACCTCAGCCAGACTGAATCCGCTGACTTGAATGGTTTCGATTCTACCCGCCAGCGATTCGGAAGCGTTTCGAATTAATGCGGGTGATGCGCTGCTCAAAATCAAAAACCTGGCTGGCAAGGGTTGACGGTCTGCAAGGACGCGCAAGAGTTGAAATAATTCAGGCCGGCGCTGGATTTCGTCTATGACAACAAGCCCGGTTAAGTCTCTCAAGGCGGTGGCAGGTTGTTCGAGACGCGCCAGGCTCGTGAGGTCTTCAAGATCAAAATAATTTTGGGAATTGGGTTGAACGAAAGTCTGAGCCAGGGTGGTTTTACCGCTTTGCCGCGGGCCAATGAGTGCAACGATCCGGCTGCGTTTCAATGCGGTTTGAATTTGAGCGGTCAATAAAGAGCGTTCTATCATAAGTTAAATAATATCATGAAATTCCATAATCAGACTATGGAATTTCACATTTTTGTTATATAAACTGAATCATCCACCGGCTAAATTTTTTGTGAAATTTCCTGCGCCTGTAAATTCCGGTACGGTAAATCTGCTACAATGAACGCATGAAAGTACGTTTACCATTTCTGCTTCTATTACTGGCAACACTTATCGCCTGTAAAATGCTGACGCCTGCTCTTCCTGCAACCGATACTCTGGTTGTTCCAACTCAGGCGATGGCTGTTTCCCCTACAACGATACCAACGACTATTTCCCCAACGCCGACCCCTGAGCCTTCGCCCACCGTTCTGCCTGATTGGGAGTGGTCGCGTTCCACTCCCGAAGAGCAGGGGCTCTCTTCTGCTAAACTGGCAGCCATGCTCGAGCTGTTACGGCGAGAGAACCGCCCGGTGCATAGCGTCCTGGTTGTGCGCCACGGCGTATTGGTGCTGGAAGCGTACGCCCATCCCTTCAATGCACAGACGCGCCACGGTGTTTATTCGGTGACCAAGAGCGTCACTTCGGCGCTGGTGGGTATCGCCAACGGCGAGGGGTTACTGGATGGGGTGGACACACCGGTCATTTCGTATTTCCCCTATGTGACGATCGACGACCCGCGCAAAGAGACGATCCGTATCGAAAACCTGCTGGCGATGAACAGCGGCGTCGAATGGATGGAACCGCTCTATTCCGGGCTGAGCGATCTCTGGGGGATTCACGAAGCGGACGACCCCGCCCAATACTTCTTCACCCCCGCTTTGATTGAGGAACCCGGCGCAGTGTTCAATTACAACTCCGGAGGCTCGCATATGCTTTCCATGATTGTGCAGGAGGCATCCGGCCAGCCCGCCGTCGATTTTGCCGCGGCGCGTCTCTTTGCCCCGCTGAGCATTGGCGACTTTCACTGGGAAAGCGACTTTACCGGCCACACCAAGGGAGGCACCGGGCTGGAATTGCTGCCGGTGGATATGGCTAAGATCGGCCTGATGTATTTGAACGGCGGCCAATGGCAGGAACAGCAGATCGTCCCCGCTGAGTGGGTGAGCGCTTCGACTCAAGTTCGTTCGATTCCTTACGAGGGTATGGGTTATGGTTACCAGTGGTGGATCAGGCCGCAGGGCGACTATTACGCCCTGGGCTGGGGCGGCCAGCAGATTCGCGTCTTCCCGGAGCAGGATATGGTGGTGGTCTTCACCGCCGGGATGAGCGGCGAAGGCATGTACCACAACGACCTGGTGGACGATTACCTGCTGCCTGCTGTTCAATCCGCCGAACCTTTGCCCGCCGACCCGCAGGCGCAGAGGCGGTTGGAAGCCGCTGTCAGCGCCTGGGCCAGCCCGCAGGTGGGGATTTCGAAATCCCTCTCGCCGCTGGCGGCCGATGTGGACGGTAAGGAATGGCTGGTGACTGGCCGGGGCAACTGGAGTATGTTCACTCTGCACTTTCCGGGCGGCGAAGAAGCCCAGATCGACCTGACCCTCGATGGCGACCCGATGCCCCTCAAGGTGGGGCTGGACGGCGTGTACCGGGTGACCGATACCAAAGATTACGGCCCCATTGCCCTCTACGGCTACTGGGAATCAGCTAATACCTTCACCCTCGTGCAGCAGAACCTGCGCGAAGCCGACCGCCGCCTCACCCGTTTGCAGTTCGACGGCAAATTTGTTAAGTTATACAGCCAGTGGTTCGTGGAACCCTACGCAGAAGAATCGGAAGGGGAATTGTTCGGGAATTGAGGGGGATAGAATTGTACAAATTGTAATGATAATTAATCCCTGTGATTCGTCGTTGCGAACCTCGCCCGCGCCTTACGACTCCGCAAGCTCCGGCTTTGTCGGGGCCTCCGCCGGGCTCTCTGACGCCTTGCCGGCCAGGTACACCAGCCCACCCCCCACTGCGAAGAGGACGATGTTCAACACGAAGGGCAGGCTCTTGTCCAGGCTGGAGAGCGTCCCGGCGATCCACCCGAAGGGCGAGGTGATCAGAATGATCCCGACGTAGATGAGCGACTGGATGCGGGCGCGTTCCTTCGGGTCGATGGTCAGCACGGTCAGGCGGTCGAGGAGGGGGTTGATGGTAGCCAGGCTGCACGCTTCGAGCAGCACGCTGATCAGCAGCAGGGCATAGCCGTTGACCGGGGCGGTGATCAATGCCGCCTGGCTGATAATGAATCCAACAAATCCCAGCATCAGGGGCAGCTTGAAATGCACGCTGCGCAGCCGTGGAATGACCACAAAGAAGAACAGCAGCATGACCACCGATTTGACGAACGGAAAGAGGGCGATGTTTTCCGCCGGTATCCTGATCTTCTCGGTAGCAATGATCGACCAGAAGGTGTTGTTGATCAACAGGCAGATGCTCATGATCACCATGATCCCGGCAGTGTACAGCGTCCGGGGAGCGCGCAGCAGGTCGTTGATCACACCCTTATATTCGCCCAGGCTGGCGAAGAGGCTCGTCTCGCGGGTGGCCTGAAGCCGCGCCAGCCCCTGCTGCGTTTCACCGGTCATGTGGTAGGTGATGATCGCTTTGATTGTGTAGGATATGGCTGCGGCAATGTAAATGATGCGCATCGCCGTGATCAGCGTGTAGGATTTAATCATCACTCCTGCCAGGGGGGCAAAGAACGCCGAGAGCATCCCGGCGATATAGACCCAGGTGAAGATATCGATCAGCTCCCCCGGTTGGGCGTCTTCGATCATCAGGCACATCCACGAGTTCTGGGCGATGCGGGTGAAGGCGCTGAAGAGAGCCGCGGCCAGAAAGAACCAGAAATTCTGCGCCAGCGCTGAGATCAACGCCGGCGCCGTCCAGCAGAGGAGGTCGAAAATCAATGTCGTAAGCCGGCGCCCCAGCTTATCAGTAATCACGCCGCTGAAGACCGCCAGGATCAACTGGAATACCCAGCCGATGCTCACGATCAACCCGATCTGCGAGTCGGCGACGCCCAGCGCCAGCATATACACGGAAACGTAAGGGGTATAGAGATTGACGGGAATGCCGTTCAGCGGCTCCGAATAGACGCAGCCGCGAGCATTCCCTTTAAATTCCAAAAGGGATTTAATCAGTGAGTGGGTTTTCATGATATTTCAGTTTATCAATGAATCGGAAACTGAATTGTACCACATCGTTGGATGAGGAACACGGGGAAAATCAGGCGGGGGGGGGAGTATGCCGTTTTTATAACGGGACGACTCGGGCGCCGTCTGAAGCCTGGCAGATATAGATTTCGGATTTCAACCCCGTCTTATCCTGGTAACGGGCAGCTAATTCTGCAGCAAAGGTTTTAGCTGACGGTTTGTCCACCAGGTTAACGGTGCAGCCGCCGAATCCTCCGCCGGTCATACGCGCCCCCAGACAGCCGGGCAAATCCTGGGCAATTTCCACCATGATATCGACTTCCGGGACGGAGACTTCGTACAGATCGCGCAGGCTGACGTGGCACTCGTTCATGATGAGACCAAATTCGGCGTATCTGCCCTGTTCCAACAGAGGGATGGCGCGGCGGGTGCGTTCGATTTCTTCGACGATGTGGCGGGCGCGCTTTTCGATGAGCGTTGGGAGTTTATTGCACAGCCGGTTGAAATTGTCCACGCTGACATCCCGCAGCGCTTTGATTCCGGGCAATTCACCAGAGAGGATTCTCACGGCTTCTTCACAGGCCTGGCGGCGGTCGTTGTATCCGCTGTTTGTTAACTGCCGGCGCACGCTGGTATCGGCAATCACGATGGCCGCATCTCCTGGCAGAGGCAGTGTGCGCCATTCGAGAGTGCGGCAGTCCAGGAACAGGAGCCGGTCACGCATACCGCACGCTGAGGCGAATTGATCCATAATTCCGCAGTTCATCCCCACGTACCGGTTTTCGGCCTTTTGCCCCAGCAGAGCGCGCTGGATGGGGGGCAAAGTCCAGCCGCCGAGGGCTGACCATGCGCTGGCAAAGGCCATTTCTACCGATGCCGAGGAGCTTAACCCGGCCCCGATTGGCACGTTGGAAGCAAACACCGCCTGCATTGCTGGTGTTTGCAACCCAGCCTCGTTTAACGCCCAGGCCACGCCGGCCGGATAAAGCGCCCATCCGGGCAGCGCGTTGCCCTGCGCGTCGCTTTTATTGATTGCACTCTCCAGCGTAAATTCGACTTCTGCGCTAAAATCGATTGCGACCAGGCGATTTTTGCTGGACTGGGAGCGGGTAAAGGCGATATAGGTTGCCCGATCGATGGCTGCAGGCAGAACGAAGCCGTCGTTATAATCCACGTGTTCACCCAGAACATTGACGCGGCCCGGGGCGATGGCAAAGTACATTGGATCAAGGCCAAATTGATCTTGAAAAGTTTGAAGAACACGGTCACGCGGGTGCATATTCATCTCTGCGTGTAGTGGATTTTGGGCAGGCTGCGCAATTTTTCGGCGGCGGTTTCGGCGGTAATGTCGCGCTGCGGCATGGCGAGCAGTTCATAACCGACCATGAATTTACGCACCGTTGCTGAGCGCAGCAATGGCGGGTAATAATGAGCATGCAGCGTCCATTCGGGATGGTCTGTACCATCGTTGGGCGCCTGGTGAAAGCCCATCGAATAGGGGAATGAAATTTCGAACAGGTTGTCATAGCGCACTGTGACCTGCTGGCAGATATCAGCCAGCGCCCGGCGTTCGGTCTGGGTGAGGGCAGGTAACGCTGGGGCAGCCCGGTGAGCGATGACGAGAATTTCGAACGGCCAGATCGCCCAGAACGGCGCAACCGCGGTGAAATGCTCGTTCGAAGCGACGATCCGTTCCTGGCGCGACTGCTCCTCGTGCAAATAATCGAGCAGCAGCGGACGGCCGTTTGCGGCAAAATAATCCCTTTGCGAAGCCAATTCTTTGGCCGGTTCGTTGGGAATTTGCGATTGCGCCCATATCTGGCTGTGCGGGTGCGGATTTGAACAGCCCATCATCGCCCCTTTGTTCTCGAAAACCTGGACGTAAGCGATTTCCGGGCGTTGATAAAGTTCGGCGGTTTGCTTGCTCCAGGCGTCGATGACGGCCTCGGCTTCATCGAGCGTAAGTTGTGGGAAAGTCAGATCGTGGCGCGGCGAAAAGCAGATGACGCGGCAAATACCGCTTTCAGGTTTGGAAACGAATAACGAATGTGGATCAGATGCCGGGGTTTTAATATTGGGGAGCAGGGCGGCAAAATCGTTGTCGAAGACAAATGTGCCGCGGTACTGTGGGTTTCGAACGCCGCCGGCGCGTTCGTTGCCCGGGCAGAGGTAGCAGGCTGGATCGTATTCAGGCAGGTTTTCCGGCGGCGTTTTCTCGATCTGTCCCTGCCAGGGGCGTCTGGCGCGGTGCGGCGAGACGAGCACCCATTCGCGGGTCAGCGGGTTAAAACGGCGGTGCGGTGATTCAAACATATACGCCTATTGTATCAAACTTATCGATTTTTAAACAGCTTCACAGCGGGCAGACCTGGCACGGAAATTGTAACGCAGGCCCGGTGGTTGGCCGAGCGGATAGGGTTCTTAGCGCTTATTAGGCAATTGGGTGATTTGTTAGGATATCAATTTGAGTGTAAAAACTCAAGTATAATAATTTTGGCGGGTATTTAACGGTATTTTTCTTGATTGTTGCGCTAATTACAACACAAATCAATTATTATCGATTAAGGAGCAACACAATGAGCCGCATCGAAAACAAGACAGCGCGCCTTTCTCAGTTAGAAGCCATTCTGATGGCGCATCCTGAAGGTATGACCCAATCACAACTGGCTCGTAAATTAGGGGTGCATCGTTCAACGATACTGCGCAATTTGGCTGATCTGACTGCCCCGGTTTACGAACAGGATCGGCGGTATTTTATCGACAGAGAGGCCTATCTGGTCAACTTGCGCCTGAATCTGCACGAGGCGCTTTCTATTCACCTGGCCAGCCGGCTGATGTCCACCCGTCTCGATCGCCGCAACCCGCACATCGCTTCGGCTCTGCGCAAGCTCGGTCTGGCTATTCAGACCCTGGCGCCGCAAATTGGCGAATACCTCAATCTCTCAGCCGAGAGTTTTGATGATGATACAAAAGTTGATGATCCACATTTTCTGCAGGTATTGGAAAAGGTTACGGTTGCCTGGGCGGAACAAAGGGAGATTATACTTTGGTATCGTAAGGCTGAAACTAAAGAAGCAAAGCAGTACCGATTTCAACCTTTTTATATAGAGCCCAGTGCGATTGGTCAGACGGTGTATGCTATCGGACAGATCGTTCCAGAATTGGAGATTCGCACATTTAGACTGGAACGTATTGAGCGGATTGAAACAACCCAGAACCGTTTTGAGTTGCCGGATAATTTTAGCCCAACGCATTTATTTGACCAGGCATGGGGAATCTGGTTCACCGACCAGGAGCCGGTAGAAATCGTCCTTCGATTTTCGCAGCGAGTGGCGCCAAGGGTGAGGGAAACTCGCTGGCATCGTACAGAGCAGGTGGAGCCGTTGGAAGACGGCCGCCTGCTCTGGCGCGCCCGGATCGCTGAACCGCAAGAAATGATGCCCTGGATCCGCGGTTGGGGCGCTGATGTGGAAGTGCTGCAACCGGATTTGTTAAGGAAGACTTTGGCAGAGGAGGTAAAGAGGATGACGGAGGTTTATCAATGACGAAAAAGGAAAATCAACTTATTGCCCATATTCGTAAAAAGGATATGACATTTCAATCGATTCTGGAACATTTAACAGCAGTTTCTCATTACACTGGTAAATTTGCCAATCGAATTGGTTTGAAAGAGACGGGTGAAATTCTTGGCATGTTGCATGATTTTGGCAAAGCTAGCGCACAATTTCAGAATTACCTTCTCTCTGGTGAAGGAGTGCTAAACCCAGATGCTGATGAATATTCTGATCCTGAAGCGATGCGTGGGAAAATTGATCACTCTACTGCGGGCGCGCAGATAATCTATGAAAACCTTTGGAATAAAGGACAAAAGGAAAAGATTGCAGCGCAAGTATTGGCTATATGTATTGCTTCTCACCATTCTGGATTGATTGATTGCCTTGCGCCAGATGGAGAAAACAATTTCAAAAGGCGCATGTTAAAACCAAACGAAGAAACTCACAAGGCTGAGGCTTTGAGCAAACTACAAGAAATTGAAGCGGCTATCACAGACTCACTCTCGAAGGGCGTGGTAGATCAAATTTACACAAAAATAAAAAGCTTGCAAGTGGAAAATACTGACTCTAAAGATACATCTGTATTCAAAGTTGGATTGCTCATTCGTTTTTTGCTCAGCTGTCTGATTGATGCAGATAGGCTTGACACCGCTGACTTTGAGACGCTAGGCAATATGCAAATCAGAAATTATGGTCAATACCATTCTTGGGAAGTCCTGATTCAACGCTTGAACATCAAATTAAATGAGTTCAACAATAAGGAAAATAAAAATGTTGTAGACGAGTTACGTACCCAGGTTTCTCAGGCCTGTTTCGATTTTTCCAAAAAGCATAAAGGGATTTATCAGTTGACCGTTCCCACAGGTGGTGGAAAAACGCTGGCAAGCTTACGCTTTGGCTTAAACCATGCTGCCCAGCATGGTATGGATCGGGTCTATTACGTCATTCCTTACACATCCATCATTTATCAGAATGCTGAAGACATCAGAAAGATCTTGGAAGATAAAGACGAAAACGGTCGATATCTTGATCGGGTTGTTCTTGAGCACCATTCCAACTTGACGCCCGAAGAAGAAACCTACAGACAAAATTTACTGGCTCAGAATTGGGACGCCCCCGTTGTGCTGACCACTCAAGTTCAATTTCTTGAAGCATTATTCGGCTCTGGGACCCGAAGCGTAAGACGAATGCACCAACTGGCAAATTCGGTGATCATTCTGGATGAGGTGCAAACAATACCAATTAATACCATTCAAATGCTCAATGTTGCTTTACGATTTTTGGTAGAAAACTGCGGCGCAACCGTTGTTCTTTGCACTGCTACACAGCCGCCTCTCGATAAAATTGACGCCCAATCCCGCGCCTTGACCATTAACCCTGCCCAACGCATC
>CAZDAW010000038.1:0-32058 GCA_964503685.1 uncultured Anaerolineaceae bacterium
GGAAGGGATGTGGCAGACTTATAAGTCTGGGGTATCTTCGTGGTTGCTGCCGCTGATAAACGGAACGAAGTTCTACTGGCAGAATCTGTTTTTGGCGAATGGTTTCGGAATCGAACGTTATGTTTGTGGCGTAAATGATTTACGAAATCTCCCGTTCAAGGTTTGGGTGGATAATTTCTTCCATAGTGTGAAAGGGGACGAGAGGGTGGTGGAAACCCAGCTTTGGGGGTATGGGGCGGCTATTCGGGCGTTTACGATTGCCAGCCGGTTTGATGATGAATGGAAAGAGAAGGCCCAGTTACTGATAAATTATTTACGGGATTCTTTATCTCTTGGTAATGGCAGTTTTGCCTATCGAAAAACCGACCCGGCAGTTTATATCCGCCATCAGGCTCATATCTTCCAGTCTTTAGGCTTATTTGTGGATTATGTCGCTCAATAGTTTTTCTTCATTGAAAAGTCGTTACCTGGAAACGGCCAAACATACGGCTATTTTCAGTTTGGGAAGCCTGGGCAACAAGCTCATCGCGTTTGTTTTATTACCTGTATATACTTCATATTTTTCCCCCGCCGATTATGGTTTGTTGGCGTTAATTTCAACAACCAGTTCTTTACTTCATATCATTCTGGCTATGGGTTTGAGCACGTCGATATACAAGGGGTATTTTTCAGCGGATACAGATGAGCAACGAAAATCAGTCACTTCTTCATCGTTGTTTTGGCTCCTTGGAACAGGTGTTTTGTTTCTGGCGCTGATATGGCCTTTTGCGCCGTTTTTGGCCAATGTGCTGTTGGACAATACCGATTACGCGCCTCATCTCAAGTGGATGTTTGCCACAGTTGTTTTACGAAATGTGCAGATGCTTGCATTCAGTATCCTGCGCGCTCAAAAGCGGTCATGGGCTTATGCAGGTCTTTCTATTGCCAATTTTCTGATTGGGGCGTTATTAACAATCTATTTTGTAGTGACTTTGCGGCAAGGGGTTCTCGGTTCTTTAATAGCCTCTTTTATAACCGCTTTATTATTGGCAGTTGCAGGACTTGTATTAAGTAGCCGCGATTTAAGGATTGACTTTTCATGGCAAACCATTCAGCATTTGCTTGTTTATGGTTCGCCGTTAATCGTATCGGGAATCAGTTCGTTCATTCTTGGTCAGGTGGACCGGTACTTTCTGAAAATTTACTCGACAATGACGCAGGTTGGGCTTTATTCATTGAGCTATCAGATTGGGATGATCATCAATGAATTAATTGTGCAGCCTTTTCAGTTGATCTGGCTGCCGATGGTTTTTGAATCTGAACGTCAGCACGGCAATCAGGAATTTTTTAGCGGCGCGTTGACCTACTTCAGCTTGTTTACTTCATGGATTGCACTTGGGCTTTCGCTTTTTAGCAAGGAATTACTTGAACTTGTATCTGCTCCTGCTTATCACGAAGCGTATCGCCTTGTCCCGTGGATTGCATATACGTATGTCTTATATGGGGGATATATGGTTATCAATATCGGGATTTATCTCAAAAACAAGACACACTATACCATCTGGATTGTTGGTTCAGCTGCAGTGAGCAATATTTTGCTTAACTTTTTATTGATACCGCGGCTCTCTTCTTTGGGTGCGGCGATAGCGACATTTATCTCATATGTTATTCTTTTTGGCATATCGAAAATAGTCAATTCTCGTTTGTTAAATGTTTCTTATCAGTGGCGCCGGTTGATTAAATTATTGGTTATCAATGTCGTTTTGGTTGTCATTGGGAATATCTATTCCCCGGATAGTCTGGGCTTGGCGCTATTGTATAAGGCCGGGTTATCTATATTTGTGTTCTGGGCATTACTGTTTATCTGTCGCTTTTTTACCAAAGAAGAGATTAATATCTTGCAAGGATTCAGGATAAACCATCTTGCATTGAAACGACCAGTCGGTTAAGAAATGAAGCGAACTATTTGTATATTGTCGTTTTCTGCTATTCAACGCGATGCAAGAGTATTACGTCAGATCAAATATCTGGCTGATGTTTATAATTTGATCGTTGTTGGCTATGGCCAGCCGCATCCGGCTTTTAGCGGACAGGTCACACAGTGGTTGGATATTTCAAAAAAAACGAGCAGGGGCGCTGGGAACAGAAAAGTTCAGGGCATACTTAATCGATTGGCATTAGCTGGCGGCAGAATTGATCTGGCAGCATATGATTACTGGTATTGGAATTTGAAGAATGGGGAACGCCGTAATGTTCTTGGTTTGCTGGACAATCTTTCGTTCGATGCCATCCATGCTAATGATTGGAATACTTTGCCTGTTGCTGTTGAAGCTGCTCGCCGGAAAAAGAATTGTGGGGTCGTATTTGATTCGCATGAATATGGGCCGCAGCAGAATGCTGAACAGCTCGGCTGGCGATTGTTTAACTTACCGGCAATTCGTTATATTTTAGGAAAATACCTGCCTTATGTCAACGCGGGAATCACCGTATCCGAGCCTATTGCGGAAAGGTTTGAACGTGAATTAGCTTGCCGGATGCTGGTGGTGATGAATGCCCCAGATTTGGCGGCGAGTTTTCCTGTCCAGAAAAGCGACCCTGAAAAAATAAAGTTGATTCATCATGGTATTGCTGCCAGAAACCGAAAGCTGGAGCAGATGATCAAAGCTGTCGCTCTGGCAGACAAGCGCTATGAATTACATTTTATGCTGGTTGAATCGGGGGCCTCTTCATACATTGCGCAATTGAAAGATTTAGCGCAAAAAATTGCCCCGGAGCGGGTCCATTTTCATAAGACGGTTGACCCTGTTGAGATCATTCAAACGTTATCTGCTTATGATGTCGGGTTTTATATTCTTGAGCCTACTAACTTCAATAATGCTGCTGCGCTTCCCAATAAGTTCTTTGACTTCATGGCAGCGAAACTGGCTGTTTGTATTGGGCCATCAACCGCTATGGCTGGGATTTTACAGAAGTATGGCTTTGGGTGTGTAGCTGATAGTTTTGATCCGGTGGATGTGGCAGATACCCTTAATCATTTGTCTCATGAAGATATTGCTGTGATGAAACACGCCGCAGAGAAGGCATCTTTAGTAATTAATGCCCAAACGGAAGCTAATAAGATGCTAGACCTTTATGAAAGCTTATTCTCCGGCATTTATCGAATAAGTGAAACGAACTTACCTGTGTAGTGGAGGTGCTATAAAAATGGGAAGATCGATTTCTCAAAAGCGAATCTGTATTCTCTCGTTTTCGGATGTGTGTACTGACGTGCGTATTTTGCGGGAAATTACTTGCGCCAGCAAAACATATCAGGTCGATATTATTGGTTATGGCACGAAAAAGCCTTCGAACGGATTATGTTACTATTTTGTGCGGCGGACAAATCCCTTCAGCCTGTCGAAATATCCATTGTTGGTAACGGGGAAAAGCGCGCACAAGTTCTATGAGCAATATTATTGGAGAAGAGAAGAATATCGAGCGGCCGCTGAAATTCTGGTTGAGAAAAAATATGATTTAATCCACGCCAATGATTGGGATGCCTTGCCTGTGGCGGTTTATGCTGCAAGAAGAACGGGCAGCCGGGTTCTTTTTGATGAACACGAGTATTGTCTTGGTCAGGGCGGCGGCAATACTATCTGGGAACAACTGGTGATGCCCTACCGTGAATATCTGCTGCGAACCTATCAGGATGGTATCACTGGCATGATTACTGTTTCGGAGGGTATCAAAGATCTATATAAACAGCGGCTGGGTTGGAATTCGGAAGTTGTCATGAACATACCCTGGTATGTAAAAAGCAAATTCAACCCGGTTGATCCAGAGCAAATCCATTTAGTACATCATGGGAATGCAATGCCGGCGCGTTCGATTCATGAAATTCTGCAATTAATCACATTATTGGATAAGCGTTTTCGTTTGAATTTTATTCTGATCCCGGTATACCCCGATTATCTTAATAAGATCAAAAAGATGGCAGAAGAAATTGCGCCAGAGAGGGTCGTGTTTTGGGACCCTGTTCCATTTAGCGCATTAATAAAAATGCTCAGTCTGTTTGACGTAGAAATACCGTTGATGCGCGCCAAACATTTAAGTTACTACCATGCATTACCCAATAAATTTTTCGAGGGCATCATGGCCGGGTTGGGTGTAGCGGTTTCACCTCTACCTATGATGCAGAAGATAGTAAAGGATTATCAAATAGGGATTGTGGCAGAAGATCAATCTCCGGAGGCGATGGCGCAAAAATTGAATAGTCTTTCTGCTGAAGAAATCAACCATTTCAAAAAGAAGGCATTGATTGCGGCCCGTACATTCAATGCTGAAAAAGAAATGGAAAAATTGAATCACATCTATCAGCAACTGGTTGCCATATAAGTTTTTCTTATTTGCTGATAATCACCTCGACTGAGTAAAATGTGCCGAGGTTTGTAAATTATTTAATAACGGGAGTCAATTATGAAATCCAGCAAAAAAAGAAATCAGGTACTGCTTGTAATTTTGATTCTATCTGTTGTTCTGGTTGGTCTGACAGGCTGCCAGCAAAAGAAAGAACTTGCTACCATTCGTTACGGCGGCCAGCTTTACCCGGAAGAATACTTATTAAAAGGCGATCCTTCTTTTTGGACCAATCAGGGGATCAATGTGGAACATACTCTCTTTAGCTCTGGCGCTGAAGGCAACCAGGCATTGATTGCCGGGAATGTTGATATCAATATCGGTTCTGACAGCAAGGTAATTGAGTTGTTCGGCGCAATGCCTGGCAAGGTGGTTATCATTGCTACTGCGCAACGAGGCGATCGCTATTCGACCATGATCAAAGCCGATGCGACCTACACTTCGTGGGAAGATCTGAAAGGCAAGAAAATCGGTATTCGCAATGGTACTGGAGCTGAACAAGTTGTTCGCCGTTTCTTTGAGAAGAATAAGCTTAATTGGGAAGATTATGAGTGGGTGAACATGAAGATCGAAGACATGACTGCTGCATTGACTGCCGGTCAAATCGAGGCTTTCACCGCCTGGGAACCCACCCCCGCTATTGCTGAAGCACAGGGCGCTGCAAAAGTAATGATGAGCTACGGCGATATCGCTTTGACGCCTGTACTCATTCAAACGACTGAAGAATTTGCCAAAGCGCATCATGATGAACTTGTTCGTTTTCTGGCGGCTCATTTAAAGAAGGCTGAGCTGATCAAGAGCGATCCGCAAAAGGCGGCAGAGATTGCTGCCCAAGCTGCGTCAGCCTCGGGTTCTGAAGTTTCTCCGGACGCATTCAAAACGATCTTCGAGAGGGTGGACTTTTCGCTCGATTTGGATGATAATGTAAAGGCTGCCGTGCTGGATACCGGTGATTTCCTGTTAAACGCAGGTACTATTAAAGAGGTTCCTGAATTGAAATGGGATTCGAGTTACCTGGACGAGGCGAAAAAACTGATAGGAAAGTAAATTAATTAAGTGCATTGCAATAAAACATTACTCGCAGCAATTCCAATTGTAACGTTTTTGGTGGGATGGGAAATATTTTCGAGGGTTGAGTTATTAAACTCAGCCCTTTTCCCGCCGCCATCGATAATCATTCAAGAGTTGGCGACTCTTTTGGTTGGCGAGTTGCCAACTCGTTCTGTGTTACTGAATCATGTTGGGATCACTCTTTTACGAGTGCTATTGGCGACGATCCTGGGAATTTTATTGGGCATCATCATGGGGGTGTTCATGGGGCCCAGCAAACTGATCTATCGTTTCTTTAATCCCTTGATTACTGTCTTGATGCCTATCCCTGGTATCGCTTTGGCGCCTTTATTTATCATCTGGTTTGGCTTTGGCGACTTCACGATTGTTTCCCTGGGTGTGATCTCGACATTTTTCCCGGTGGTATATACGACGGTTTCCGGGATACGGAGTGTTGACCGGCAGCTTGTACGCGCTGCTCAGATAATGGGTTGTAGCCGCATTGGGATCATCTTTTCTGTTTATCTTCCCTGGGCTGCCGGCTATGTGCTCAATGGGGTGAAATTAGGTCTGGCGCGTTGCTGGATGACAACAGTGGCCGTCGAATTTGTAGCCGCTTCAAACTGGGGACTGGGTTATATGATCTGGAATGCCGCTGAATATCTGCGCGCCGATGTTGTATATGGCGGTATATTTTTATTGATACTTATTTATTTTGTTCTCGAAAGAGCGTTAATCAATACCCTGGAAAAAAACACGATAGCCCGTTGGGGTATGATCAATCAGGTGTAGCCCACAATGAAACAGAAAACTACAACAAATAAAGGGTGTTTATTCCAGATTTGGGAAATTATCGAATTCCTTATCCCCTTTCTTGTCATCGCTGTCATCTGGGAGATTGTGGCGAGAGTTGGATTGGTTAGCCCGACCAGCCTGCCTGCGCCTTCAGCAATTATCAGCCGATTCTGGCAGCTTGCTTTTGTCAGGACTGTTTTATGGAGTAATATTCTCGCCAGCGCTTATCGAATGATTGTTGGATATCTGCTTGCCGTCGGAATTGGCATTACTGTTGGGGCAATACTTTCGCTGAACGCCACCCTGCGGACACTCTTTGAGCCCGTATTAAGTTTATTAATCTCTGTGCCGACCATTGCCTGGGTGCCGGTTCTGCTGATTATTATGGGATTGGGCGATAAGACAGTCATCACGACGGTTTTTCTGGGGGGGTTTTTTGCGATTACGTATAATACAATGCGCGGCATAGAGATGGTTAACAAGAATATTGTAAGGGCCGCTTCGACGATGGGTGTGAGCGGTGTAAAGATGTTTTTTGATGTTCTTCTACCTGGTTCGTTGGTTTCTCTTGTTACCGGGTTACGTCTGGGCATTGGTTATTCGTGGCGCGCCCTGGTGGGCGGTGAAATGCTTGCAGCCATGATCGAATTTGGAGTAGGTAAAATGGTTTTCCAGGCCCGTTATTGGAACGATATCACGACTATGTTTGTAGGTATCATCTTGATCGGTTTATCAGGTTATATCCTTGATCGTCTGGCTTTACAGTGGCTCGAGAAAATAACCGTGGAAAAATGGGGTATGTTAGCTAGGAGATAGTGTTGTGGATCAATTATCTGGAAATGCATTAATTGAAATTAGGAATTTGCAAAAAGTCTTTCGTGAAAACGGCAATGAATTGCTGACGCTCGATCAATTGAATCTTGATGTCCCGGATGGAAAATTTACAGTTTTAATCGGCCCATCGGGTTGTGGAAAATCAACGTTGTTATATATGCTGGCAGGTTTCGAACAGCCTACTGCAGGTGAAATATTGATGGAAGGAAAATCGATCAAAAAGCCTGGCCCGGATCGAGGTTTTGTGTTTCAGGACTATGCTTTATTTCCCTGGAAAACAGTGTTAGGCAATGTGATGTTTGGATTATTGAATACCGGCTGGGATAAAAAAGAAGCTGAGGCGAAAGCTCGTGAGTTCATTACATTGGTTAATCTGAAAGGTTTTGAGGATGCATATCCGCATACCTTGTCTGGCGGTATGAAACAGCGTGTGGCAATTGCCCGCGCCCTGGCATATAATCCAAAAGTGTTGTTGATGGATGAACCTTTTGGGGCGCTGGATTCTCAGACGCGTAAGCATATGCAGCGAGAACTAGAAAGAATCTGGCAAATGGCGCAGAAAACGGTAGTGTTTGTCACGCATAGCGTGATTGAAGCTGTTTATCTGGCAGACCGGATTGTTATCCTAACGGCCCGACCGGGAAGAGTTAAGGGCATTGTGGATGTTAATGTACCTCGTCCCAGGAATTACACTGATGATGCTTATCTGGATATTCGTGAAGAGGTTCTGAGTTTACTGGAAGAAGAAGTTGAAAAAGAAGTGCAAATGGATGGGGTATGATGAGGCAGTTAACCATCAGGGTGGAAAAACCCATATTTTGCCTTTGATCATGAACTATTGATTACTTGAACTGAGAGTGTATTAAAAACGCTCTCAGTTTTTTTATTATCGAATATAGATTGTGATATATTATCTCTAATTGTTATTGCCTTTTTATCTTATTTTGAGATAGGAGGAAGACATATGAAGAGGAGCCCAGGAATTTTCGTTATGGCGCTTACTTCTATTCTGTTACTTTCGATTCTGCTAAGCGCCTGTCAGGGTCAGTCGGCATCGCAGGAAACGATTAGCGTATCAGGCGCCTTTGCGCTGTACCCGATGATGGTGCGTTGGGCAGAGGAATATCAAAAAGTTAATCCATCAGTGATTATCGATATCTCGGCCGGGGGAGCAGGAAAAGGGATTGCTGATACGTTATCAGGCGCGGCTGATATCGGAATGGTTTCACGTGCACTCACTCCTGAAGAAATTGCCCAGGGGGCCTTTGAAATTGATGTCACAAAAGATGCCGTGTTTCCAATAATCAGCGCCGAAAATCCAGTTTTGGAGCAATTGATGAAACAGGGCGTGTCTCGAGAAAAGCTGATCGGAATCTATCTGACCGGTGAAATTAAGACGTGGGGTGAGATAGTGAATCAACCGGAGAGCATTTCGGAAATTCACGTTTATACACGCTCAGATGCAGCCGGCGCTGCTGAGGAGTGGGCAAAATTCCTGGGGGGAAATAAGCAGGAGGAGTTGATCGGGATAGGGGTTTATGGCGATCCGGGAATTTTAGACGCGGTTATCAAAGATCCTTCTGGCATCGGTTATAATAATCTAAATTATGCGTTTGACTCTGCCAATGGGCAACCGGTTACTGGCGCAATTGTGTTGCCCATTGATCTCAATGCGAATCAACAGGTTGATGCCGATGAGTTGTTGAACACAAAAGAGAAAGCTGTCGCGGCGGTTGCGAGTGGTAAGTATCCATCGCCGCCGGCGCGGACTCTGCTTTTAGTTACTAAAGGCGAGCCCAAATCTACAGTAAGGTCATTTATTCGTTGGATTCTTGAAGATGGGCAGCAGTATGTGAATCAGGTTGGCTACGTTTCGTTACCTGAAGATCTCATTCAGATAGAACTTCAAAAAGTACGCTGATTCGTCAGATATCTTAAAATGTCAAACTTCAGAATTAATATGAGACAGATCGGATTCCCTCTGCCCCAATCGAGGCTATCTCTTGATCGTTTGGCGCGCAAATTTGCTCTGGCCCTAACCATCATGCCTTTGTTGCTGGTGATTCTGATTTTCATTGCATTATTGCTGCGTACTTTGCCGATTCTGCGGGTGAAATCCATTTTTGAGTTGTTGACTGGCCAGGTCTGGCAACCCTTTCAGGGACAGTTTGGTTTTTACCCATTTATCATGGGTACTGTTTGGGTCACACTGGTTGCGATGATTATAAGCATCCCTGTTTGTTTATTAAGTGCAATTTATCTTTCTGAGTATGCCAGCCTGGCGGCGCGTTCCTTTATAAAACCACTCCTGGATCTTCTGGCGGGTATCCCGTCGGTGGTTTATGGGGTATGGGGTGTGCTTACGATTGTACCCTGGGTTAAGAATATGCTGGCCCCTCTGTTGAACAAATGGCTGGGTTTCATGCCGCTCTTTGCACTTAACAATCCGACGGGTTTCAGCGTTTTTTCGGGTGGATTTGTTTTGGCAGTGATGATTGCTCCTTTCATTATTGCAGTGACATACGAAATTATGTCCAGCATTCCTTCCGGATTACGAGAAGCCTCTCTGGCGTTGGGCGCGACGCGCTGGCAGACGATCAAGCATGTTTTATTGCCGAAAGCCGCGAGCGGCATTTTTGCTGGTATTGTTCTGGGCGCATCACGCGCCCTGGGAGAGACGATGGCAGTATTAATGGTCGTTGGAAATGTGCCGAAATCACCTACTTCCCTGTTTGACGCTGCTTATCCATTAACGGCTTTGATTGCAAATAATTATGGCGAAATGCTATCAATTCCGCTTTATGACGCCGCCTTATTAGGTTCAATGTTGATATTACTGGGTGTAGTCATCTTTTTTAACGTGTTTTCAGCTCTTGTTTTACGGCATGTTACTGAAGGGTGGGCAAAATGAAGAAGCAATGGGTAGAAGAACAATTGATGAAATTGCTGATGTTGCTTTCATTAGGATTGGTCATCAGCGCCCTGGGTGCTATTCTGATCACTATTTTAATCAAAGGAGCACCTGCACTTAATATTGCAATGCTGACACAAACGCCAAAGGGTGGTTTTTACCTGGGGAGAGAGGGCGGTATTTTAAATGCTATTTTAGGCTCGCTGTATCTTGCTGCAGGCGGAACGGTTCTGGCGTTTTTATTCAGTGTGCCGTTGGCGTTGTGCTTGCGCAGTTATTTGAATCGCCAGCCGCATTGGGCGTCTATTGTCCGGCTTTCATTGGATGTGCTTTGGGGAATACCATCGATTGTCTATGGCGCCTTTGGCTTTGTCATCATGACGCTGGTGGGTCTGCATGCTTCGCTGCTTGGAGGGATTATCGTCCTGGCGTTATTGGAAATACCGATTATGGCGCGGGCAATGGATGAAGTGATTCAAATGATACCGAATGGTCTTGAAGAGGCTGCGTTGGCTATTGGCGCTACTCGATTGGAAATTACGCTTCATGTCCTGACGCGTCAGGCTTTGCCGGGATTGGTTACCGCTATCTTGCTGGCATTCGGACGTGGCATTGGCGATGCTGCATCCGTTCTATTTACTGCCGGCTTCACCGATCGAATCCCGACTTCCTTATTCCAACCAGTTGCTTCTTTACCCCTGGCGGTTTTTTTTCAGCTTGGTACGCCGTTTCCTGAAGTTCAGCGTAGAGGGTATGCATCTGCATTGGTTCTGACCGGACTGATCTTATTGGTCAGTGTGACTTCGCGCTGGCTTTCGGCGCGTTTAAGTAAATTTGTGATTAAATAGAGCGGTTTCAATGGACACGCATATTCAGGTCAGACATCTCAATGTTGTATATGGAAAAAACACGGCGCTCAAAGATATTTCACTTGAAATCCCTCGCGGACAAATTACGGCAGTCATCGGCCCTTCGGGCTGCGGGAAGACTACATTGCTGAAAAGCTTCAACCGGTTTTTGGAACTGATTGATGGAATTAATATATCTGGCGAGATTCTGTTGGATGGAGAGAATATCTATTCACCGGGAGTTGACGTGACGGAGATACGAAAAAAGGTGGGTTTGCTGGCGCAAACTCCCTATCCACTCCCGATGTCCATTTATGATAATGTGGCTTATGGCTTGAAGATTCACGACATCCAATCAAAACCCGACCGGGATGCCGCCGTCCAACACTATTTAGAGATTTCAGGTCTGTGGAATGAGGTAAAGGATCGTTTACACACACCTGCCAGTGAATTATCGGTTGGCCAACAGCAACGCCTTTGTCTGGCGCGCGGCCTTGCTGTCGAACCGGAAATCTTGCTGGGTGATGAATTGACATCAGCTTTGGATCCGATCTCTGCAAGACATATTGAACAACGTTTAATCGATCTTAAACACACTTATACGATGGTTTTGGTCACTCATATGCTGAGGCAGGCCAAACGATTGGCGGATTATGTTGTCTTTTTGTATATGGGTGAACTGATTGAATGTGGGCCGGCGCATGAAGTCTTTGAACATCCTGTACAATCTCTGACACGCTCTTACCTGTCAGGTGAATTTTAATGTTGTGATTGAGGAAAGAGGATACCTAAAGTGGACCGTGCTATTAATTCGAATCCTTTAAGAACAACCGGGGCAGTGGAATATACTTGGCGTCAATATGCGCGCCGGGTAGGACTGTCTGTTTCAGATTCGTCAGGAAACGGTTTTGATAGATTGGGTTTGAAAGTTCAATATGGATTGCCTGATGAATCGAATATATTACCGGGAATTGGAGTATATGTTATACCCTGTAAAGAAGCCAGTTGGGAAGAGTTGATAAAAAAGACTCCTCAATCCTTGATATGGCTCAATGCCCGGCAAGTTTATCCGGGAGATATCCCGCCTGAGCTTGATAATTCTGTTCCAGTGCTTTTCTGGGGAGCGGGCTATGAGGATGGGCAAAAGCCATTTGCCGAACAATTGTCGAATGGGAGTGTGATTTTTTACGCTGATATTATCGCCGCAGCGTTTTTTATGCTTTCGCGCTGGGAAGAGATGTTGCCTGTAGAGCGTGACCAGCACCAGCGTTTTCCGGCAGCAGCAAGCGTTGCTTTTCGGCAAGGTTTTTTGGACCGTCCAATCATCGATGAGTATGCTGTTATATTACGGGAATGGATAAGGCGAATTAAACCGGATTTCAATTCATCTCCCGGCTCTTTTATGCTTAACTTAAGCCATGACATCGATGAATCATTTTATTATTATCCATTTTTTTCGAATGGTTTAAGGGTTTTGTACCGCGATATTGTTAGAGCAGGAAAAATCAAACTGGCCCTGGAAGATTTTGGGAAAATATTAAAAGGGAAATTATCTGATCCTTATTATTCGGCAATAATCGAACTTGGGGAAACAGAGCAGGTTTTAAATCCGCCCAGTACATTTTATTTTCAATCAACCAGACGTTCAAAATATGATGATGGCTATCGGCTTGAGGCGGCCATACAGAACGTTTTGAAGAATTTACAACAAGCAGGTTTTGAGATTGGCCTTCATCCAGGTTATTTGACTCATGGGAATGTGGAGCGGATACGACAGGAGAAAATTAATCTCGATAGCAGCCTTATTCGACCATGTCGCAGCGTTCGCCAGCATTATCTGAGGTTCGACCCGCAGCAGGATTGGCGGATATGGGAACAGGCAGGTTTTGAGATTGACTCGACGGCTGGTTATGCTGAATATGAGGGTTTTCGCTGCGGTACCTGTTTCCCATATCACCCCTTTGATATCCGGGAATGCCGGGAAATGGACCTGATTGAAATACCACTGATTGTAATGGATGTAACGCTTCGCCAATACAGACAACTGGAGCTGGAGGAAGCGCGGCAGATTATTTTGCGACTTGCGAAACGTTGTCAATCGGTGGGTGGCGTTTTTACACTTTTGTGGCATAATACGTCTTTACATCTCGATTGGCAGGCATGGGGTAAGATGTATTTTGATCTTCTGCCGGAACTTGTACAGCTTCGAGATCAATAAAACTATCGTTTGGATTTTGCTTGTGTCATTTCATGTTTTAGAAAAGCCCAACCAATCAATTTGCATCCTATCTTTTTCAACGATCAGCAAGGATGCACGGGTATTAAGGCAAGTTAAATACTTGGCGGAAATCTATCCGTTAACGGTAATTGGGTATGGAAATTCTCATCCATCTTGGGAAAGAATGAGGGTTACGTGGTCGCCGGTTGTAAAAGAGTCGAGTTTGACCAGAAAAGGGTTTTCTCTTCTCCGGCTTGCTGGCGCAAAGATGTCGGTTGGCGCATACGAGCGCTGGTATTGGTCATTCGCCCATCACCGGCAGGCGCTGGATAGGGCAGTGGCGGCGAAATGCAAAGTCTATCATGCAAATGATGTTGAGGCTTTACCGGTTGCGGCTGAGGCTGCCAGGCAGAATCATGCGTATTTAGTTTTGGATGCTCACGAATATGCCCCGCTGGAGTTTGAAAACCGCTGGTATTGGCGGCTATACCAGCCGGCGACGGTTTATCTGTTGCGTAAATATGCCTCTCAAATTGCAGTATTCACTACAGTATGCTCGCCTTTGGCTGAACGCTATCATAAAGAGTTCAACCTGGATGCGCAGGTTATCATGAGCGCGCCCGAACTGGTCGACTTGCCGGCTGTTAATAGAGAATCGGCTGATATCCAGCTTATTCATCATGGCGGGACGATTCCTGATCGAAAACTGGAGATTATGATCGAAGCCATGCGCTATTGTGATGAGCGTTTTCGGCTCAACTTTATGTTGACTCAACACGATTCGCCGTATGGACGATATCTCAAGCGGCTGGCAGGAAATATCGCGGCGGATCGTATCTTTTTTCATGAACCAGTACCTCCATCTGAAATTGTCAAACGTATCAGTCAATATGACCTGGGTCTTTGCATCATTGCGCCTACCAATTACAATTACCGGATGTCTTTGCCTAATAAATTCTTTGATTTTATTGCGGCCGGGTTGGGTATTTGCATTGGTCCTTCACCGGCAATGGCAGAAATCGTGAATGCTTATGGTATAGGTTGTGTTTCGCCCAGTTTTTCGCCGCGAGATATTGCAGCTACGTTGAATGGACTTACTGCGGAAAAAATTCAGATGATGAAAGATGCCGCACGAAAGTCAGCAATGACATTCAATGCAGATGTTGAGATGGGCAAATTAATTGCGGCTTATAATAAGCTCCTGACCTAAAAGGATCATCAATGTGTGGAATTTATGGAACCTGGAATACAACGGGTGGTATGATTTCGCCTGAAACTGTCCAGCAATTTACAACGCTGATAAAGCATCGCGGACCAGATGATGAGGGCTACTTGCTGGTTAATTCTCGATCTTCGCGAATCACACCTTGCAGTGGCAAAGACTCGAAAGAGGATTTAAACTTGCCATTGATTGAATCTCTTGCGGCTGATCGTTACGATTTGGCATTTGGTTTCAGGCGTTTATCCATTTTGGATTTGTCGAATGCAGGTCATCAACCCATGGGGTCGCCAGAAGGGGATTTGTGGATTGAGCTCAATGGAGAAATTTACAATTACCTGGAATTACGCGCCGAGCTTATCGGATATGGGTACACTTTTCGCAGCGAGTCAGACACTGAGGTTGTATTATGCGCATACCGCCAGTGGGGTGTAGATTGCCTTAAACGCTTCAATGGAATGTGGTCGTTTGCTATCTGGGATGATCGGCAAAAGGCGCTCTTTTTGGCGCGTGATCGGTTTGGCATCAAGCCGCTCTACTACACCTGGCAAGATGGCATATTTAGTTTTGCCTCTGAGATCAAGGCGCTGGTGGGTAAGGGCGGCATTCCATTCTCACCCAGAAAGCAGGCTGTGATCAATTACCTTGCCTGCGCGTCTTTGCCTTCTGTACAGATGGGTGAAACATTTTTTGAAGGGGTGAATATCATACCACCAGGTCATTGGTTGCTGGTAAGAGATGGAGCGTTGAAGGTGGGACGCTACTGGGAAATGCCTGAAGATCACCTGGATATCCAGTCATCGGATATTGCTGTCGAGCAGTTTCGCGAATTATTGACTGATGCGATTCGTATTCATTTGCGCTCAGATGTTTCAGTGGGTACGTGCCTGAGTGGGGGGCTGGATTCTTCTTCGATTGTGTTTATAATTGATCGATTGCTTCATGAAGGAAATATTGATGACGCTCAGATCGGCAACCGGCAGCGAACTTTTAGCGCCGTTTATTCGCAAGAAGGTCCTTTCAATGAGCGTAAATACATTGATCGTGTCCTCGATCAAATCCGCGCTTCCGGTTGTTTTACATATCCCACCGCCGATAGGCTTAAAGCTGACGCCGAACGATTTGTATGGCATCAGGAAGAGCCTTTTCCGACTACCAGTATGTTTGCCCAGTGGTGTGTGATGCGCCTGGTCAGTGAAAATGGAGTACGGGTATTGTTAGATGGTCAGGGCGCCGACGAAATGTTGGGCGGTTATCGACCGTATGGCGTTTATCTGGGCGAGTTGTTGCGCGCCGGCAAAATCGGCAGATTTATCAGCGAGAGCCGCTTCATCAGCAAGAACGGCAGTATGCCCTTCCTGACTGCGCTGGCTCAGGGCGGCGCGATGGCGTTACCGAGCGGGATAAAAAAAGAATTATATCGATATATCTGGCAATCGGCGATGAAACAATCGGCGCTTTCAATGGAGTTCCGTGAAGCGGTACACCCGGCTGCGAAATCCTGGAGTGTGCATTCGACTCTCGATGACCATTTGAAGTATATCTTTTGCGAAGAAAATCTGCCGCATTTGTTGCGTTACGAAGATCGCAATTCAATGGCATTCAGCGTTGAATCACGGGTGCCGTATCTGGATTATCGCCTGGTAGAGTATTCTTATCGGACAACACAGGCCTGGCGCATCAATCAGGGTTGGACGAAATGGATATTACGTAAAGCGGTTGAGAATATTTTGCCGGCCGAGATCGTGTGGCGGAAGGATAAAGTGGGTTTTGCTACGCCGGAAGGCGATTGGCTGAAGGAATGGTTGCGCAGCGATAAAGGATTGCTGAATGATGACGCCAGATGCAAAGAGTATTTGAATCTGGAAGAGGCGCGTTTTAGGATGGATCGATGGCTGAATAAGGGTGGAGAACGACCGCCAGTTTGGCGTTGGATTAACCTGGAGCTATGGATGAGAGTCTGGCAATGCGCATAGCTTACGTGTCTTTGCACTGGCCGCGAACAATTACCAGCGGCGTGGGTAAAAAAATGAGCGACCAACTACAAATCTGGCGTGAACTGGGTCATGAGGCTCAATTATTTATGCATACGCATCCCTATCCTGATCAGAAATTGCTTTTACCGGCGCAAGTCATTGAATATCAGACGGTTCCGGGAATTAGAGGCAAAATTAAAACCGAAACAAACCGAATCGATGCGATTAGCCGTCTTATTAAAGCGGTTGAGGCTTATCGTCCAGATGTGATTTACCTGCGTTCAGGGATGTATGCGTATCCACTGCATAAATTGTTTCAGGTGGCGCCTGTGGTAATGGAGATCAATTCCAATGATGTCTCAGAACACCGGCACCTGGGTATTGTTTACTATTTCTACAATCGTCTGACGCGCAACATCGATCTGAGTCGGGCAGCCGGTTTGGTTTCGGTTTCAAGGGAACTGTTATCATTGCCAGTCTTTAACAGGTATGGTAAGCTTACCAGGGTTATTGCCAATGGAATTGATCTAAGCAGGGTAATGGAATTGCCAGCGCCGAATAATTCGAGACCGCGCCTGGTTTTTATTGGCACCCCGGGTTATCCCTGGCACGGTGTAGAAAAGCTGGCAATGCTGGCAAACTCTTTCCCCGACTTGATGATTGACGTGATTGGATACGACACATTGGGCGCTGCTGCATCTATGACGAATGTCGTTTTACATGGATATCTGACTTCTCAATCATATCAGCAGATTATAGGTGGGGCGGATGTTGCCATCGGCTCGTTGGCGCTGCACCGGAACAATTTGAATGAAGCCTCACCGCTCAAAACTCGTGAATGTCTGGCGTATGGGCTGCCATCCATTCTGCCGTATATCGATACGGATCTTGATGAAGTGATCAGTGATACCTTGTTGAAAATTCCCAATCAGGAAGATAATGTTTTGAATTATGGTAGAGCAATATATGATTTTGCCTACCGAATGCGCGGGCGACGGATTGATAGACAACTAATCGGCCCATTAATCGATATGCATGCCAAAGAAACAAAGAGGATAGATTTCTTTGAAGAGATTATCAGTAAGAGGTAAATTATAGAGCGTATGAAGGCAATATCAAAGTGGCGTTGGTTTACCTTAGCCGCCTGGATTTTTATTGGCTACCTGCTTTTTTGTGTGGGGTCGGATTTATACGCGTTTGCGAAACTATGGGGCGGAACTATTACGCTATCTTCGAAGCGCGCCCTGCTTTTTATAGGATTTGGATTGTTTGCCTCTGTTGGCTGGCTGTTCGGCTGGCTGGTTCAATGGAAGTGGCCTTGGTTTAGCAAGTTTATTTACGTTCTCCAGAGATGGCTGGCGAATTTACCGTCCTGGTCTCGATGGTTTGCTGCCGTTATCCTGACGCTAATTCCTGCCGTACTCTTTATGTATACAGAGGTTGGGAATATACCAGTGGGTTATTCGCTGCGTCTGTTAATAAGTATTGGCGTAACGTTTGCGGCATTATGGGTTGTTTATCCAAAAACCTGGCGCGATAACTGGGTGTTGAAATATGCATTGATGACGCTTCTATTGGGTGTATTCTTTACGGCAGCCAAGCGTCTGGTTTTCGTGGTTGATTATCCTTTTGATGTCAGTTGGACGGAAGGTAACCGCATCTGGGGTTATTCGATGTTATTTGGGCGCGATCGTTATCTGATACCCAATGCGGGGAATTTTTCGTTATTAAGTGAAATCAAACGCCAGGCCGTTTGGGCGATATGGGGCGCGGCATTTTTGATTCCCGGTATTAATATCTGGGGTGTGCGTCTCTGGGATGCTCTTCTGTGGATCATTCCACCATTATTGTTGGGTTGGTCGTTGGCCAGGGCTGGCAAAAATGGCCCGGCGAGTTTTTTGTGGCAAGCGATATTTAGCTCCTGGGTTTTTCTATTCGTGAGTCAAGGGCCTGTGTACGCCCCTCTGGTTTTAAGTGCAGTATTGGTTGTTTGGGGTGTGAAACGCAAGAATCTGATCCTGGCGGCTTTTTTTGTCCTATTGGCAGGATATTATGCTGCGATAAGCCGTTATACCTGGACCTACGCGCCGGGAATATGGGCGGCAATGCTGGCTCTTTTATATCAACCTTCCCCGGCTTTTACCCGTCAGAGCTGGAAACAGTTAATTCGGCCGACGGTTTTGGGGTTGGTGGGTCTGTTTGGCGGCCGATTTTTACCTAAGCTCGTTGATTACTTTTTCATAAAAAGTTCGGCAAAAGCTGGGTTAATCTTTTCGGGAATTGATGTAACTGAAGCTATATCGTCCCAGCCATTGATCTGGAGTCGTTTATTCCCGAATGAAACTTATGGCCCGGGTGTTTTGTTGGGATTGTTGTTAGTTATTCTGCCAGTGGTTATACTGTTATTCTGGATGTGGGGGAAGGGTGGCTGGCGGCCGAATCTGTTACAGGGATTGGGTATTTTTGGCCCCTTGTTGGCTTTTTTGGGCGTTGGTTTGATCGTCAGTATTAAGATTGGTGGGGGCAATAACTTACATAACCTGGATATGTTTTTAATTTGTCTGGCGATGGTGGCTGCAGTTGCTTTAGAAAAGATTGGACGAGCCGGGTTGAATAAACAATCTTTGACTGGCGGATTGCTGATACTCCTGTCGATAACTTTAATCGTTCCAACACTTTATACCTTACAGGATGGCAATCCGGCTGATGTACCGCCGTCAGCCGAAGCTCAAGAGGCGCTGCAAACGATTCGGGCAGAAGTTGCTGCCGCTCAACAGAAAGGTGAAGTGCTCTTTATTGACCAACGACAGCTATTGACATTTGGCAATGTGGAAAAAATCCCCCTGATTTCAGAATATGAAAAACGGTATCTGATGAATCAAGCCATGTCCAATAACGCCAATTATTTTAAAGGTTTCTATCAAGATCTGGAAAACCACCGCTTTTCGTTGATTGTTTGTGAGCCGCTGCGGATTCAATATCAGGGCGATACGCATCATTTTGGCGAGGAAAACGATGCCTGGGTTAAATGGATTGCAGAACCTATCCTGCAATATTATGAACCACTGAAGACTTTGGACACGGCGGGCATTCAATTATTGACGCCGCGCCTGGATGTTGGTTTGCTCTATTAAGACTAGAGGCTGGCTTAATGCAAGAAATGCGTGAAAAATCCCATTCAACGATTGTCAAATCTGCGCCAAAAGCTGGAAAAGTGGCGCCGCTCTATTTTATCCTGGCAGCGGCTGAGGGACTTTTCACGATTCTGTATCTGCTTGTTTTACCATCCGATCAGAAAAACAGTTTTATGTGGGGATATTCGCTTCAGCGCCTTTCAATGGTGTTTGGGGCGCTGTTTTTAACAATAGGCCTGGGATATCTGGCGGTTGTTTTCTGGCGTAACCAAGAGAGAGGAGTACGGATTCTTCAGCAGATTCTATCGCGAAGCAGATTATATTATTTCATTATTTTGTTAGCTGGCGTTGGCTTATATATTGGCTGGATCGGAATTTTTCTTCCGTTATATCGTTTTGGAGAGTATGCGGCTTACTTTGAGCGGGTCAGGCCGTTTGTTATCTGGGCTGTCCTGATTTTTATTCAAACGTTAATCCCTCTATTGATATTAAGGTTTGGCTTCAATTGGCAGCATTTGAGAGATTACATCAAGCAGCGTCTTGCCCTGATTCCATTGGGCGTCACTTTGGGATTGATGGTATTGACCGGTATATGGATTGCGCTGACGAAATCAGGCATCACGCCCGATAAAAAATTCTGGGGTAATATCGGCACGCCGATTCTAAACTTGCAGGTTTTTTCACTCGTGGGGATTGGCCTGATTCTCTTATGTTTCGTTACATACTGGAATTTCGGGCGGCAGAAGACAGAGACGAGTCCCAAATGGCTTATATACATTGACATTCTGGTCTGTTTCCTGCTTTGGGCATTGGCGACTTTTCTGTGGGCGCGAGAACCGGTTATACACAGTTATTTTTTAACCGATCCACAGGCGCCTAATTATGAACCTTATCCCTTTTCAGACGCGCGGTATTATGACAGTTATGGCCAGTATTTGCTGATTGGCGAGAAAATGGGCGGCGGAAAATTTGCTACCCGGCCATGGTACATCTTTTTTTTGGCAATAATTAGCGCGATTGCCGGGCCGGGCTATGATCAGGTCATTGTATTACAGGTAGCTGTCCTTGCGTTGTTCCCTGTATTTTTATATCTGCTGGGCAAATCACTCAACAGTCGTATTCTGGGAATTATGGTGGGTTTTTTAGCTATTTTTCGGGAAGTGAATGCGATCAGATCAACGCCGGTTATTCAGGTTTCACATTCAAAACTGATGTTGGCGGATTTTCCAACGGCGGTAGGAGTGGCATTGTTTACCCTGTTGGTTGTCATCTGGTTGAAATATCCAGAGCGTAAACCGTTAATGCCGATGATTGCCGGGGGTATATTTGGTATTTTAATGATGGTGCGTTTTCATGTGGTAACCTTGCTGCCCCTGACGTTATTGGCAGGGTTACTGGTGCTCTGGCGGCGTTTTGGCAACTGGCTCAGGTCGTCTGTTTTATTGGTTTTCACAATGATGATTTTTGTCCTGCCGTGGATGTACCGAAATTACACCGTGCTGGGTCGGTTCATTCTCGAAGGGCCGCAAATCAAGTCGATACTTAACCAGCGTTATAAATCGACGCCAACACCAAAACCAGCCCTTTCAGCGACCACTACACCAACCAATATGCCGGTTGATTTGACTGCGGAGGGGGGGGATGCAAGCGATGGTTCCACTTCACCGGTTAACCCTGTTGTTGGATCAACAACACCGGCTGCAACTTCTGGCGTGGCCGTGATGCCAGCGGCAACTTTTTCCCCGACTGCCACACCCGCCCCGAAATTGAAAACTGAAAGGGAAATCACTGCTTATGCTTTTCAGTTGTTTTTCAATGAAAATATTCAGGCGCTAAATTTTGTTTCAAATCATTTTCTCCATAACCTGCTTCTGGCAATTCGGGAGTTACCCACATCGTTTATTTATGATGATCTCAGGCATGTTCTCTTGAATATTCCAGCTGATTCGGATAACTGGGAAGGCAAATTGAAACCTGCCGAAGCAATTTTTTTGACTGTCAATTTGTTGCTCATAGCCCTGGGAATCAGCGTGACGTGGAAGAAATCGAAGATTGTTGGGATCATCCCGCTTTTCATGTGTGCAGGTTATTTTATGAGCAGCGCGCTGACACGGGTTTCGGGATGGCGTTATCTCTTGCCCGTCGATTGGGTGATTTATTTTTATTTTGTAATCGGGTTATTGGAAATTCTGCGCTGGTTTGTAGTGTTATTGGGCGCAGAAATGGGAGAGGGCGCACATTTTGAGGCGAAGTTAATGGATAATCTGAAAGGCTCTTTCCCGATCAGGCAGGCTGCTTTTATCATTGCGGGTTTTTTGTTACTCGGCTCGGCGATCCCGGTGACCGAGTTGTTGATTCCTGAACGATATCCGAGCATGAGTAAGGAAGAAGTCTTGATGACTTTCATGGAGCGTTTACCGGCTGATCAGTCTGGTTTGGATGTGGAGATTCTTCAACAGATTATATCGGCTGATGTTGGCGATGCTTTGAACGGCAGACTGCTTTACCCGGTTTATTACGAGGAAGGTCAGGGCGCTCCGGGAGCCGATTCGCAAATATTTCGATCGAAGCCTTATGCACGCCTCTTATTAACAGTGATTGGGCCAAAAACGGCAACTGTTGTTATGCCTCTTGAGGAGCCGCCAACTGCAATCCCCAACACATCTGATATTCTTGTGGTGGGATGTAAAGAGCAGGGTGCATTTCAGGCATACGCGATTATGGTGATGGGTGAAACAAACACCGTTTATACCCGCTCTTCCGAGTTTCCACTGGAGTGTATTTCCAAGGTGAACCCATGATGACTGATCGGGTAAGGATAAATGCTCCGGCTGGAGAAAGTTGTGAGGCCTGTGGTGTATCGCTTGACCGTGATGATGCAGAAAAGCAATGCTATCAAATCAAAGGATATTCGATCTCGCGTTGTCAGAATTGCGGTTTGATGTGGACAGTAATAACTGATGATATGAATCTGCAGACAATCTACACGGAAGATTATTTTCAAGGGGGCGTTTCCGATGGTTATTTTGATTACCTTGGCAGTGAAAAATTGTTGATCAGGGAATTTCAAGATCGGCTCAACCTGGTTCTTGCTTACCAGAAATCCGGGAGATTGTTGGAGATCGGTTGTGCCACCGGAGGTTTTTTGGAACAGGCCCGGAAATATTTCACGGTACAGGGGATCGACGTCTCTGAGTTTGCCATTGGAGAAGCCCGGAAGAAGGGGCTGGATGTGGAATGTGCAACCCTGGAATCCAGCTGTTTGGTTTCTCCGCATTACGAAGTTGTTGTGATGTTTGATGCAATTGAGCATTTACCAAATCCCGCCGCAACATTAGCTAAAGCTTACTCGCTTTTAAGTAATGGCGGCTACCTGCTGCTGACAACTGGCGATACCAGGAGTCTAATGTCCAGAATTTTGGGGAGCCGTTGGCGATTGATGACGCCGCCGCAGCATTTGTGGTTTTTTGGCAAGGACAATATTGATATTTTATTGACACGACTCGGTTTCGTGGTGCAATCTGTGACCCATCAATGGCGGAATGTGCCGTTGTCGCTCATCTGGTATCAATTATTCCGCGGCAAAATAAAGCCCCTTCCGAAGTTTTTAGGTCGGATTGTGCTGCCTGTCAATTTATTTGATACAATGACTGTGGTTGCGCGAAAACCGGTGTGAGATCTTCATGCGGAAAATGTCCGATACCTGGATTGTGATCCCTGCTTATAATGAAGGACCTGTTATTGGGAATGTCCTCGCTGACTTGATTCAATTTCCCTATCATATTGTATTGGTCGATGATGGATCCAGCGATTGTACCGTGCAGGAAGCATTGAAATACCCGATTACGGTTTTGCAGCATTTCAGTAATTTGGGACAGGGGGCTGCTTTACAAACCGGTATCAGCTATGCGCTTCGGTTTGATGAAGTCCGTTATATCCTGACTTTTGATGCAGATGGACAGCATCGTTCGGAGGATATCCCGCGATTGCTCGAACCTTTGCAAAACGGAACCAGTGATGTTGTGCTGGGGTCACGCTTCATGGAAGGGGGGAGCGTTGTTAATATTGGCGCTTCAAGATTGTTTATGTTGCGGCTGGCGGTTATCTTTACCAAGATAACCACTGGGCTTTCGCTTACTGATACACATAACGGTTTTCGAGCGTTTACCGTTCAAAGCGCATCAAAGATTCGTATCACTCAAAATGGCATGGCGCATGCCTCTGAGATTCTGCACCAGATAGCGAAATATAAGCTTCGTTACTGTGAAGTTCCGGTGACGATTACATATACACAATATTCAACGCTCAAAGGCCAGTCGATCTGGAATGGCATCAATATTCTGTGGGATATACTGACAGGCGGCTTCAGATGAATATTCAATGGAGTCAAATTCTACTTGTCTTATTCATTCTGGCATTCATCATTTATGTGGTGCGTCTCAGAAATGTTCTAACCGACCGCATCATTTTCCTAGTCAGCGCGTTGATCGGGATTGCATTTGTCATCAAGCCTAACCTGGCGACCTACCTGGCGAATTTGATCGGCATTGGGCGCGGCGCTGACCTGCTCCTTTACCTGATGATCATATTCAGTCTGTTTTTTTCGGTTACTGTGCTGGCAGAAATCAAGAAAGTGGATGCAAAATTGACGGATGTCGTTCGTAAGATTGCTTTGATGAACCCTGTTGAAGGAAATTTGGGGGATACGAAAGATGAAGAGGTTAAACCGCCCTCAGATGTTGAGCGTTGACGGGAAGGGCATTGCTGAGGTTATCAATAATGCAGGGTAGCAGAGAAAAAAACATAAACCACACACATCAAAACCAACAGCGAATATTGCTTTTATACGGGTTATTGGGGGTTCTGGAGGGACTGGGTACCCTCATTTATCTGGCGGCGATACCTTCGGATAGTAAAAATGTCCTGTTCCTGAGGTTCTCAGCCTCGCGATTAGGAATGATGATTGGAGTTCTGCTTGTCGTTGGCGGGTTGGCTTCTTTTATGTATCGTTGCCTTAGGAGAAAAAGCTTTTCAAATTATATTTCTCAGAGCCTTCTGCAACGGAATGAAGTTTATCTGCCGGTTTTTACCTTAGCATCAGTACTGGGTATAGTGGGATGGATCGGATTGATGCTGCCGGCGTACAGGATTTTACCTGAGTATCTGGCTTATTATGAGCGGTTGTATCCATTGATTCTCTGGGGCGCGTTACTCGGTATGCAAACGGTTATTCTGTTACCGTTGATTCGTTACGGATCAAGCTGGCGTGAATTAAAAACCCAAAGCTCTGTTTTGCTGGCAAGTATTCTTTTCGTGGTCATTTTTTTGTTGATTGGCTTATTCAGTGTAATAACGGGTATCGGAATAAAACCTGACCCAGCCGGATGGGTTCACCCCGGAATTCCGCTGACCGGCGTGCAATTATTTCTGGTCATGACGACTGGCGCGTTTCTGGCGATATTAAGCCAGTATTTGCCCGCTAAATTTTCGCAATCTTCCCGACGGACTTTGTTTGGGCTGGACTGGTTTGATCTAATAATTTGCCTGATGCTCTGGACAGCGGCTGTGGTTTTATGGCTGCAAGCGCCTCTGGCGGCAGGTTATTTTGACCCTGCACCTGTGCCGCCTAACAATGAAATCTATCCCTACTCGGATTCTGCGACTTATGATCAGGTTGCCAGGGGCATTTTATTGGGGAATGGGTTTGCAAATGGTCGGGTTGTACCAAGGCCCTTATATATATTATTCCTGGCTGTGTTGCATGCAATTGGCGGCAACAGTTATAACTCAGTGGTTGCTTTGCAGGTAGTTGTTCTGGCTGTGTTTCCCGTCTTACTCTATCTAATGGGAAAAATGTACCAGGGACGCATATTGGGACTTATGGCAGCAGCGCTGGGTATTTTACGAGAAATCAATTCGATTGCGGCAACGCCCTATGTGCGCGTTTCACATTCCAGGCTGCTTTTATCAGATTTACCGACAGCCGTCTGGTCGGCGATATTTACTCTTCTGGTTGTAAAATGGTTTAAAGGTCAAGAAAGCCGGCGGACTTTACCCCTGGCGGCAGGTGGGGTATTGGGAATGTTAATATTGATGCGCACTCAGGCAATTATGTTCCTGCCGTTTATTCTGCTGGGGGCGCTCTTTATCCCAAAACAATGTATTCGGCGTTGGTTGGGAAATGGATTGCTTTTTACCCTGGGCGTCATTTTGAGCGTAGCCCCATGGCTGATCCGTAATTATCATTTTACGGGACAATGGGTATTTGATTCACCGGCGCAAACTTCCTGGGTGGCCGAGCGCTATAATCTGGATTATATGGGCGAGGGTGAAGATACAAGTCAGATCACTTCTCCGATGCAGGTGATTATACAAAACCCTGGCAACGTAGTGCGATTTGTCACAGCGCATTTTATTAATAATGCACTGGGAACAGTTTTGATATTACCGACTTATTTCAGGTTGGATGACTTGCAACATGTTTTATTGACGGCCACACCTTTCTGGATGAATTGGGGGAATGGCATTTCACTGACAGATCATTATTTATTGGTCGTTAATCTTGTTTTGATTTCAATCGGGATCGGCTCTTCCTGGAAGCGGTGGAGAATCGCCGGACTTGTCCCGTTGATCGTATATGTGGCTTATGACCTGAGCAATGCCGTGGCGCGCAATTCGGGCTGGCGGTATATGCTGCCGGTCGATTGGGCAGGATATTTCTACTATTGCCTGGGGTGGTTACAGCTTATCTGCTGGCTGGGCATGCTTGTGGGGATTCGATTGAATTTGTTTGCCAATCAGGTTGATGAACATCGGTCTGTTAACCAGCAGGCAAGGGTGAAATGTTCCTGGCAAAGATTGGTTGCCTGGGGCGCGTTTTTTGCGTTCGCCGGTGCTCTTTTACCCCTTTCCGAAGTTGTTTTTCCAAAGAAATTCCCGGAAATGAGTAAAGATCAGGTGTTATCGCTGGCGGCAGAAACCGAATCCCTGAATGAGGATCAGAAGGAAATTTCAGCCCTGAAGAATTTATTAAAAGATGAGCGGTCAATTGCTCTGGTGGGTGAGGCGTTCTATCCGCGGTTTTATTATTCTGGTCAGGGTCAACCGGCCAGCTATTCGAGTGCGTATGGATACCGTCAGTATAATCGCCTGGGTTTTGTGCATGTTGGCTGGCGTTACAGTGAGGTGCTCTTGCCGCTCGCTGAACCGCCGGCTTATTTGCCGGATGCCAGCGAGATGATTGTGATTGGCTGTCGGGAAAAGGACTATATCAGTGCATATCTCGTGATTGTTAAGGGTAAAAGAGAAGCGGTATATCGGCGATCTCCGGCGATTCCTGCCGTATGCCCACTGGCCGAACCTGGATAAGGTATGAAGAAGATAATTGAGAAAGAAAAATTAAAGCTATTGGCGTTACGGTTGTATTTCATTCTGGCTGCGCTAGAGAGCACGCTGACTCTGGCCTATTTGCTGGCCACTCCCAGCGACCCGAAGAACAGCATCTTTTTGGGGTATTCGGCGCAGCGATTGGGAATGATCGGTCTGGCGCTGGGGGCGTTGTTGGTGCATGGGTTTATTGCCCGGAAACTTTTAACGCGCCAGATGGAAATGAAATGGTTCCACCGGTTGACGGGAAATTGGGTATTGATTCCTCTTTTGGCTATAGCGGCTGTCTTATTGATTGCAGGCTGGCTGGTATTGGTGGCGCTCAATGAGCGTATCCCTCAAGATTATCTGCCTTACTTCAACCGGGTTTATCCTCTCATTATCTGGTTGAGTGTTCTGGCATTCGAGATTTTGGTTTTATTCCCGATCGCGCGATAGGGTTTTCACTTGACAGCGATTTGCAGACAAAAGCCGGCGCTCGTCGTTTTCGTAATCACGTTGAGCATCTTTCTGGGAATATGGATTCTGATTGCCATCAGCGGTGTGGGTATTAAGAAGGATGCCATGTTTTGGGATGACCCTGGAACGCCGATTCTGTTGATTCAATTACTGCGCGGAATTGGTTTTGGCCTGGTTGTATTTCTTGGCGAAATATTGCTTAGACTATTGATCCAAAAGAAGCCAGGACTGGAAAAGTACCAGCGTTATCTGTGGGCAGTTGATTTGCTCGTTTGCCTGCTAATCTGGTATTTCGCAGCTCAGACGTGGTTAAACGAATCTCTGCCGCGGAGTTATTTTGCTCCTGCTGCTCGACCTCCTAACAATGAGGTTTATCCCTATTCGGACGCCGCCGATTATGATCGGAACGCCAATATGCTGTTGATTGGCGAAGGACTGGGCGGCAAGGCGATAGTCCCCAAACCGTTGTACGTGTTGTTCCTGGCGCTTTTACATGCGGTTGGCGGGCCGTCTTATGATGCCGTCACCATATTGCAGGTGATTGTGTTAGCGCTTTTTCCGGTTGTGTTATATTTACTCGGAAAAGCGCTCCACAGTCGGGGCGCAGGGCTGTTTGCTGCAATTGTGGCGATTGCCCGAGAGCAAAACGCAATAGCTCTGACTCTGTTGATCCGGGTTTCGCACTCGAAATTATTGATGTCTGATTTTCCGACAGCATTGGCGATAGCCGCACTGGTTCTGGTGATTGTGATCTGGTTCAAATCTCCTGAACGCAGACGTTTATATGCCCTGGCTGTGGGTGGAAGCCTGGGATTGTTGCAATTTCTTCGTCCGCAGGTTATCTTCTTATTGCCATTTATATTGTTGGGGCTATGGTTCGTCTGGAAGAAAAATTATCGACGAATTATTGAAGGCGCCTTGCTGATTGGCGTAGGCATCATTGTTTGCATTACGCCCTGGATCATACGCAACTGGCAGGTTACAGGCAAATTTGCTCTGACATCCTTATCGACAGTATCGGAAGTGAACCGACGTTATAGTTCGGGTGAAGGGGAGAATCCTGCAGGCGGTGGGACCGATTTTGGCGGGGATGCGGAACGCGCCTATAACAGCCCGGTGAGTGCAATGCTTTCTCAGCCGGTTGAGACGATGAATTTTATCTCGGCGCACTTCTTTCACAATGTTATCCAGACGGTGCAAATCTTACCTCTGACCTTCAATATTGATTATTTTGACGAACTTCCCTCTTATATTAAAACCAGAGCACCGTTCTGGTTCAGTTGGGATGGGAGCCTGATCCCTCAACAAAAAGTCTGGGTGTTCATCCATCTGCTATTTATGGCAGTGGGTATCGGTGCGGCCTGGAACCTGTGGCGTGTTTCCGGGATTATTCCGCTTTTGATGTATGTTGCTTATACGTTGAGCGACGCAGTCGGGCGGAATTCGGGCTGGCGTTATATTCTGCCGGTTGATTGGATTGGATATTTTTACCTGGGAATAGGCATCTTCCAATCTTGTAAATGGGGATTGGAATTATTCGGAGAACCGTCGCATTTACCGGCTTTGCCTGATTCGGATTACGTCCAACAGAAATCGTTCTTCTCGATCAGAAGAGCAATCGGTCTTGGCATCATCATCTTACTTTTGGGCGCATCGATGCCGATTGCTGAATGGGTGATTCCCCGGCGTTATCCGGAGTCATCCAGGGAAAGCATATTGGATCTGGCCTTACAGAATAGAACTGACCAGCAGATAAGTGACAGCGATTTGAGAGTGTTTATCAAGGATCCGAATGCCGTTGCTTTGATAGGGCGTGGGCTTTATCCCCGGTTTTATCCGGCGAACAAAGGTGAGCCGGCAGCAGGCGAGAACGCCTTTACGATTCAGGAATATCCCCGTTTGGGATTCTCGCTGGTTGGGAGCCAGAAGCACGAGGTTATACTTCGCACGACAACCCCGCCGGCTTATTTCCCTGATGCATCGGATGTGATTGTGATTGGCTGCCAGGGAGAAACGGTCGTTGATGCGGCGCTGGTTATTGTGTTGAGCGAAACGCCATCCGTTTATTACCGTGAGCCGTTGGGGTTATTGAAATGCCCTTTAGATTCTGCTCAAACAGTGAAGTGATCATCCCCCACGCTGACCGATTTCCATATCCAGCCACATTGCGAATAAAAGAAGCTGCCAACCTGTCACCGTGAGGAAAACGGCAAAGAGAGCGCTGGTCGCGGCAACTAACCCTCCAGCGAGCCGGTAGATGACGAGGTAGAGGCCAAATAAGAAGCCGGGGATTGTCAGCAAAAGACCTGAGATATAAAAAAGGAAGATGGGATGGAAATCACGGATGAAGTATTTCTTGTAGATGCGCCAGAAGAAGGCCTTGAATAAATACCAGCTCATTTGAACGGCAACTTTAAAGACTTTAATGCCGCTTCTTTCGCCTATGCCATAGATGGCGCTGACGGGGACGTTGATCACACGCAGTTTCAACACGTTTAAATGAATGAGCATGGAATTTTCGAACCAGTAATTGCGGGCGATTTTGGTCAGGTCGAGGCTGGCGATTGCTGTCCGCGAAAGGGCGGTATAGCCGCCCTGCGAATCGGCGATATGCCAGTAACCGCTGGCGATTTTGGTCATCAGGCTGAGGACATGGTTGCCAAAAAGGCGGTTTGTGGGCATGATTTTGGCGACATCTTCGTTGGCAAGACGGTTACCTTTGACGTAGTCAGCTTTGCCATCGACGATAGGGTCGAGCACACGGGGCAACTCTGCCGGGTCCATCTGGGCGTCGCCGGCCATCACAACCGCCACGTCCATGCCTTTTTCGTAGCAGCGCTGGTAGGCGTCGCAAACGGCCCCGCCCACGCCGGTGTTAACTTCGTGACGAATAAGTTCGAGGCGATCCCCCTGGGATGCCTGGTAACCTTGGGTGATTTCACCGGTGCGGTCGCTGCTTTTATCATCAACTACGACGATCAGGTCAACGAAATCAGGCATCGTTTCGATGACCCGTCCGATCAATTTTTCTTCGTTGTAGGCCGGTACGGCAACGCCGACCTTGAGTCCTCGGTACATTAGAATCCTTTTGGAATAGAGATATAGACTTATTATAACCGAACAGCGAATCAGAATTGAGAGATGCAAAGGAGCGTGTTAAGTAGTAGGACGAATAATTCCTATCAATGGGGATAAGCTCAGGGTAGGGAATAGAGAACGGTTTTTATTTTTAGTGGCATAATTACAGCTACAAAGGGAACTTTTATTTCAAGTTTCTGTTGAATTAAGGATGAGAGATTATGCCCGACCATTCCGAAATATACCGCAGCCAGGCAGAGCGATACGAAGCGCTGGTTTCTCGGGAAGATTACCAGCAAAATATATTTCCTTCCCTTCAGCAAATCGTACCGTTTGAGAATTTGACGGTGGTGGAGTTTGGCGCCGGAACCGGGCGGTTGACCTGTCAACTGGCGCCTGTAGTCAAATTCATCCACGCGTTTGATATTTCTCAATCCATGCTGGATGTCGCAACAGCGAAGCTCAGGCAAAGCGGTTTACAAAACTGGCATACGGCGATGGGCGATCATCGCCGTATTTCCATCGAAGATGGTATAGCAGATGTTGTCATTTCGGGATGGAGCATTTGTTATGTGGTAGTGGATAACCCGGAAACGTGGGGGGAGGAGCTTTCGAAAGTGTTAGGTGAGATGCGGCGGGTTGTTCATTCAGGTGGAATGATCATTCTGTTAGAGACGCTGGGAACGGGAGTTGAATATCCACAGCCGCCCGATAACCTGGTACCGTATTACGCATATCTGGAAGCGCATGGTTTTCAATGTGCCTGGATCCGAACAGATTATCGGTTTGAGAGTCTGGAAGAAGCCGAGACGCTAACCCGCTTTTTCTTTGGGGAGGATATGCCGGAAAAGATCAGGGTAAACGACCAGGGCGTCATGTTGCCGGAATGCACTGGTCTCTGGTGGCTAAGGCTGGAGGCATGAAAATCTGATTTGGCTGGTTAACCCTTTGTATTTATTAGGGTATGTGGCATGCAAATTTACCTGGTGATAGTTGATACATGTTGTATAGCTATTGGATTTTCATGGCCTGCCTATAGCGAGGCGATCAGCTTCTTGGATTTATTATCCAGGATTCCTCCGGTCATCGCTTCGTAAATATAGCGGTCGATGCGTTCATCGGGTTGCATATTTTTAATCGCAGATAAGACGGAAATGATATCCAGAAGAAGGAGTTTCCGCTGGGTTTCTTTGCGTTGCATCAGGTCAATGGATATCAATTTATCAACGATCTTTGAATGGCAATTCTCTTTATAAGGAACGATTTTACACAGGTTCTGAATACACTGGCGGACGGTGACGGGTTTTTCGTCGTCGCAGAAGGAAAGATATAAATCGATGATGGCGTCGAATTTACCTGAATTATCCCAGCGTACATTTTCTGCGATGAGCATCAACCCCAGGCTGCGCTGGTAGGAATTATCGCTGCCCAATTTTTGGATGAATATGTCCCAATAGGGATAGATGTCATCGGATTCTTGTGATCTGCCCTGCAGCAATAAAAAACATTTGTACCTGAAGTTGTCATCTTTCTCAGTAAGCCAGGTAACAAGTTTCTCGACGTCGGCGCTTTCAAGTGAAGGGATCAGGGAGGGTATGTCTTCTTTTTCACAGATCTGAATGTTTTCAGCGGTGATCATGGCAATTGTTCTTTTTCCTTTACTGATATATATAAATCAATCGCGGGCTTCTTTGAAATTCTCCGTTCATCGTGATATTCGAAATCGCCCACGATCGAATCATCAACGTCAAATCTTGAATTGGGGAGCCATTCAGT
>CAZDAW010000039.1:0-30702 GCA_964503685.1 uncultured Anaerolineaceae bacterium
CTGGCATGTTTGTGGATGATATCAAGTTACTCTAAATAATTCTTGCGGGGACAGGCGGGTATAACCCCTTCTGAAAATTAAATTGCACCACGACAGGTAGGTGCAGCATAAAAGCTGCACCTACCTGAATCATCGTCAGATGTATTAAATTTTGATCTAAAAAATCATTCAATTGAATTGGAGAAAAGAGGCAGGTATGACTCAAGACAATATCGGCACCAAGGCTGAGAATGCAGGCGGTTTGGATGCACTCTTTGAACAGGCCCTGGCGGCATACCAGAATAAAGATTGGCAACGAGCAAAGACACTCCTTGAAGAGATTCTGCGAAAAGATCCCAATTATCAACAAAATGGCACACGCGCTTCGGCGTTATATAAAGCGGCTGAAAAGCAATCTAACGAGAAACCGGCCAGTGTAAAACCAGGCGCAAAATCAGAAGCAAAACCCGGAGCGGCAAGGCCTGCGACTGATAAGCCGAAAAAACGCGTGATATGGCCCTGGATTGTTGGCGCTGTGGTACTGGCGGCTATTATTTTTGTTGTCATATTTGTTTTCTCAAAAGTTGGCACGTCGGTTATTCCATCCGTATCTGGCGGTGTTGTGGAAACAGCAAAACCTAAAGTGAGTTATAAACCGATAACAGACCAGAATGTGAATCAGATGATTGAATTTGCCCGAATGGGAAGAGGAACTATGAATCAGGTGGCTTATTCGCCTGATGGGAAGTATCTTGCTGTAGCCTCTTCATCCGGTATATACCTGTATGATGGTGAGACTTCCAAGCAACTTCGCTTGATCGATACAAAATCATTAGTCACTGATATCGCTTTCTTGCCTGATAGCCAGAGCCTGGCTTCTGTTTCACCTGACGAGGCGCTGCAACTATGGAAAGTGGCAGATGGAACCCAGGTATATTCCAAGCCGGATAGCATTCCGGGCACAGATGGAACAGCGTTTACAGCGAATGGTTCCTTGCTGGTATCCTGGACTATGGAGGGTACAGTCAAGATATGGAAAGTAAGCGATGGTTCAGTGGCGGCAACTTTACAGGGGCCGACCAATGATATCTTCAGTGTGGCGTTAACCAATGACGGCAGCGTACTGGCGCTTGGTATGATGGATGGAACGATCCAGCTATGGGATGTGGCAAGCGCCAAAGTATCTCGCACGCTTGAGGGGCATACCGATAAGGTAATGGCGCTGGCATTCTCGCCGGATGGTTCAATGCTGGCTTCTGGTTCGAATGATCGTACTGCCCGATTGTGGCAGGTTAAGGATGGGACTTTAATCCGCACCATGGAAGGTTACTCACGGGCAGTACGGAGTGTCAATTTTTCTACTGATAGCACCCTTCTGGCATCCGGATCCAGCGATCGTTCAATTCGTTTATGGGATATTAAAACCGGTGAACTCTTAAAGACGCTTGAGGGACAGGAAAGTATTGTCATGAGTGTGGTCTTTAAACCGGATGGAAAAAAATTGGTTTCCAGATCATTTGATGGCAGTGTGAAGGTATGGAATGTGGGCGATGGGGCGTTGGAAGAAGCAGTAAACGAACCTACTCCCCCGGTTATCAGTGCAGCCGTGTCGCCTGATCAGACTTATGTAGCAACAGGATCGGATGACGGGACAGCACGGCTGTGGAGTGTTAGCGAAAAATCGGTAAAACAACTCTTCGAAGGATCGGGACGTATTTCAAACCTGGTGTTCTCGCCGAAAGGGGATCTGTTGGCGGGCGGCGGCGACAATATGATTGTCTGGTTGTGGAAAACGAGCGACAGCACGTTAGTGCAATCTGCGGAATTTAATGGAGAAATTCGCAGTCTGGCATATCTATCAGATGGCGTTACCTTAATGGTGGGCGTCACTGATGGTGTGTGGTTATGGCAACCTGGCAAAGGCGAACCCGTGCGGATGTTTGAAGGGGAGACAATGATCAAAGATGTTGCCTTGACCAAAGATGCCAAAACTCTGGCGGCTGGCCTTGAAAGCGGTGTAATTGAGTTGCGGAAAGTCAACAACGGTGATTTAATCCAAAAGCTGGATGGCAAGAAAGCGATCAGTGCATTGGCTTTCTCAGCAGATGGGGCTTATCTGGCAACTGGTACAGAAGAACCCAAGCTGCTTCTCTGGCAGGTGAAGGACGGCAAATTACTGGGTGAATTACCCGGATTAATTGAGCCTGTTAACGTCATTGCTTTTTCCAGCGACCAATCCATGTTGGCTTCTGGCTCTATCAATGGTACGGTACAATTTTGGCAATTGAATGGCGGAAAAGCATTACGCACCCTGGAAGGTTACGGCGGTTTAAAACTGGGAATGGCGCTAACGTTTTCTCAGGATGGCGGATTGATGGCGACTGGTTCGGATGATGGCACTCTCCATCTGTGGGCTGTTCCGTAACCGGCGGACATTAATTAGAGTGGCGCACGGCGGAAATTTATATCCGCCGTGCGTTTTTATTTTATGCTGATTACCTGTCCATTTGTTATTCTGCACAAATCAGTTGGGGTGAGTTTAAAAACTGCATGGGGTGTACCTGCGGCAGCCCAGATATCCTCGTATTGCAACAGATCCCTGTCGATGTAAGTTTTCAGCATCTGTTTATGGCCGAGAGGTGGGACGCCGCCAATGACAAAGCCGGTTTGCTCCAAAACGAAATCGGCATCAGCTTTCTCGATTTCTTCACCTGTCATCTGGCTGATAATTGATTCGTTGACCCGATTTGGCCCACTGGCGATTACCAATATGGGTGTAGAAGATATTTTGGTTTTAAAAATCAATGATTTGGCGATCTGCTCAACCTGACAACCGATGGCCTGAGCGGCTTCTTTGGCGCTGCGCGTTGTGTCTTTTAGTTCGACAACTTTGAGCGGTAATCCTAATTTTCGAAGAGCAATCTGAACTTTTTCAGCGCTGGCATGCAATTGGGTTTCGTTGGTCATGTGTCCTCGGTGAATCTTTTGAATAATTACGCTGATTAAAAATTGACGCTGCCCAATTTTATCATTTGTGATAGAATTGAAAAAGTTCAAACGGGGAAGAAGGCTATTCAATTGAAATTGGAGTGAAACAAATCGCCGAAAAACATTGACGATAGTAATATGTTTTGCTATAATTATCCGGATGTATAAGTGTATAAATTTAACTTTGCAGCAGCGCTTGGGTGAAAAATGCTCATGCGTTTGTCTTTTTGTGTCTATTTACAATTCAGTTGTTCCTTTAGGAGGTATTTTCCGTGGAAACTAAGGGGCTGAAATCACTCCGAATCAGTTTGGCTTCTCCCGATACTATCCGTAGCTGGTCGTATGGGGAGGTATTAAAACCGGAAACCATTAACTATCGTCGTCTCCGCCCAGAGAAAGATGGGTTGTTTTGTGAGGCGATTTTTGGGCCGACGCGTGATTGGCAATGTTATTGCGGGAAGTATAAGAATCCGCGTTATAAGGGGATCGTTTGCGATAAATGCGGTGTTGAAGTAACTCGCTCTTCGGTGCGGCGTGAACGAATGGGGCATATTGAGCTTGCCACTCCGGTTGCTCATATCTGGTATACTCGCCGCATCCCCTCATATATGGGGCTCTTGCTTGATATTTCTCGTCGAAACCTTGATCGGGTGTTGTATTTTGCCCAATATATTGTGACTTATGTTGATGAAGATGCACGCCAAAAGGCCCTCAAGCGTTTGGAAGATGAGATCATTGTCTCAGATCGGGAGTTTGCCAACAAGATCAATGCTCAAATTGCAGAAGTCAAAAAAGGGCGCGATAAGAAGCTGGCAGAGTTAAACCAGAGAAAAGCTGATCTGGATAAGCATTATGAGGATGATATCGCTTCGAAGCTGGAACCCGTTATCAAAGAGGGGCAGCGGCTTGAAGCTGACCTGCAGGAAAAACTGGGTACGATAACCCGAACGCAAATTCGCTTTACTGCTGCCGATGCGGTAATTGTTGAGGCGGGAGAAACTATTTCAGCCCAGCATTTGAAGACAATTCAGGCGACTGTTAAACGCCATCTCGAGGATCTGGAAAGTGAATTGCGCGACCAAAAAGTTCGCGAAGAAGAACAGATCAAGGTGGAAATTGATAGTGAACGCGCTCGAGCCGAATTGGAAATGGATGCGCTTCGTAATCAGTTAGAAGATCAATCCACCGAGAATAAAAGTCAGAACACGCACCTGCGAGATGAGATTCAGGAATTGCGTCCCTTTACCTTTCTGACCGAGCAGCGATATCGCGAGCTTAAATCACGCTGGGGCCAGGTTTTCAGAGCAGATATGGGCGCTGAAGCTTTTTATGATATTTCTCGGCGGTTGGACCTGGAGAAACTTGCTGAAGAACTTTGGCATGAGGTGCGCACGACAAAAAGCAAGCAGAAGCGCAAGAAGGCGACTACCCGCTTAAAAGTTGTAGAGGCCTTCCGTCGCTCAGGCAACCGACCGGAATGGATGATCCTGACTGTGTTGCCGGTTATTCCACCTGATTTGCGCCCGATGGTGCAACTGGACGGCGGCCGTTTTGCTACTTCAGATCTTAATGATCTCTACCGGCGGGTGATTAATCGTAACAATCGACTCAAACGTCTGTTGGAGTTAGGCGCCCCGGATGTTATTGTTCGTAATGAAAAACGAATGCTGCAAGAAGCAGTTGATTCTTTGATTGATAACTCACAACGCGGCAAGGCGCTTTCACGCCGCGGCCGCCGTGAATTGAAGTCTTTGAGCGATATGCTGAAAGGCAAGAAAGGTCGTTTTCGCCGAAATCTGTTGGGCAAACGTGTCGATTATTCTGGGCGGTCGGTGATCGTTGTGGGCCCACAATTAAAACTGTATCAGTGCGGCTTGCCAAAGACTATGGCTCTGGAACTCTATCGCCCATTTGTTATTTCTCGATTGGTTTCCCATAATTATGCTGCCAATGTTAAAGGCGCCAGACGCTTCATCGAGCGCAACCGGCCTGAAGTCTGGGAAGTGCTGGAAGAGGTTATTCGCGAGCGCCCGGTTCTACTCAACCGCGCCCCGACGTTGCATCGTCTTGGCATTCAGGCTTTTGAACCTGTTTTGATCGAGGGGAGCGCTATTCAATTGCATCCCTTGGTCACCACTGCCTTTAATGCAGACTTCGATGGCGACCAGATGGCTGTACATGTTCCGCTTTCTGAAAAAGCGGTGGCAGAAGCACGCCAACTGATGCTGGCATCCAGGAACTTACTTAAACCGGCGGATGGAGAACCGATTATCAGCCCTTCCAAGGATATGGTATTGGGCGTTTATTACCTCACAATGGATGACAATCGAGCGCATAACGGCGATGGACGCGTTTTTGCCAATAAAGATGAGGTTGAACTGGCTTATGGCCTGGAACAGGTTGATCTCCATACCAAGATAAAAGTCAAAGTTACCACCTGGTACGATGATGAAAATAATCGCCTGGTTCATCCACAGGAGCGTCTTATTTCGACGACGGTTGGACGGGTTATTTTTAATGGGATACTCCCGGATGAGATTCAATTCGTCAACGATGTTTTGGATAAAGGCGGTGTGAAAGATCTTGTTGCAATTGTCTATGAGGTCTGTGGACCTGATGTGACAACGATGGTTGCTGACAGGATTAAAGATGTTGGTTTCCAATATGCGATGCGTTCTGGAGCAACTATTGCGGTGGCAGATATTACAGTGCCGCCCGAAAAACAGGAAATTATCAACCGAGCACTTCAGGATGTTGAAGCAGTGCAGCAGGATTTCAGGCGAGGATTGCTGACTGAGCAAGAGCAAAATGAACGCGTGATTGAAATCTGGCAGAAGACGACAAATGATGTTGGTGATGCAGTTCGGCGTTACATGGATCCGAACGGCAACCTGGCAACCATGGCGAATTCAGGCGCGACCAAGGGTGGTTTCGGCCCGATTGCCCAGCTTGCCGGTATGCGCGGTTTGATGGCTGATCCTGCCGGACGTATTATCCCCCTGCCAATCCGCTCGAATTTCCGTGAAGGGTTGACAGCGTTGGAATACTTTATCTCCACACACGGCGCCCGCAAAGGGTTGGCAGACACAGCTCTCCGTACCGCAGATGCAGGTTACCTGACTCGCCGTCTTGTAGATGTTGCCCAGGATATGATCATCAACGAAGAAGACTGTGGGACGCATGATGGCATCTATATTAGAAAATCCGATGATGTCGCCGGGCAGTCGATGTCTGCGCGGATGTATGGACGATTGACTGCTGAACGCGTATTGGATCCCAAGACGGGTGAAGTATTGCTGGAACGCGATGAGATGCTGGACCATGAACGGGTTCGCCGGGTGATCAATGCCGGAATTCAAGAAATCAAAGTGCGTTCACCATTGACCTGTGAGTTGATTCATGGCATTTGTGCAAAATGTTACGGTATGGACCTGGGACGCGGTGATATGGTTGAGCTGGGTTCTGCGGTGGGTATTGTATCTGCTCAGTCGATTGGCGAACCGGGTACACAATTGACCCTGCGTACTTTCCATACGGGCGGTGTTGTTGCAGGCGGCGATATTACCACCGGTTTACCCCGTGTGGAAGAGCTCTTTGAAGCCAGACGCATGCCAAAAGGTGAAGCGATTCTTTCAGAGATTGATGGTGTTGTACGGATTATTCAGTCCGATCGATATAGCGATTTACGCATAGCCCGTATCGAATATTCTGAAATGGTTCATGATGCATACGATATTCCTAAAGATTGGACCATTATGGTTGAAGATGGCGGCGTGGTTGAAGTCAGTGATACGCTGGCATTGAATGGCGAATCAGTTATTACTGCCGAACATCGCGGTCGGGTGCGTATAGAAGGCAGCAAGGTTTTTGTCTCGTACGAGCGTAAGGATACAGTTGAATATGATATCCCGACGACAGCACGGTTGCTGGTGCAGGATGGTCAGCATATCACTGCTGGTGAACAATTGACTGAAGGCTCGATTAACCCCCATAAGATTCTTCAGGTCAAAGGCGTCGAACAATGCCAGATGTATTTACTCAGTGAGATTCAGAAAGTTTACCGTTCGCAGGGACAGAACATTAATGATAAGCATTTTGAGGTTGTTATCCGCAAGATGATGTGCAAGGTTCAGATCACGCGTCCCGGCGATACGCCCTATTTACCGCAGGACATGGTAGATCGCCTTGAGATTCGTAAAATCAACGAAGCGTTGATCGCAGAAGGAAAACAACCTGCCAAGTTCCGTGAGGTTCTGTTGGGGGTGACAAAGGCGTCCCTCAGTACGGATTCATTCCTCTCGGCTTCCTCTTTCCAGCATACAATTAAGGTTCTTGCCTGGGCCGCAATTGGTGCGGCGAAAGATCCCCTCTATGGGTTGAAAGAAAACGTCATTATTGGCAAGTTGATCCCGGCTGGAACAGGATTTATCTACGGCAGTTTTGAGAATGAAAGCGCAGAAGACTTGAGCCAGCGGCAAGCGATGGTTTCGAATCTTCCTTCGGCTGACTAGTCGGACAAAGTTTCCTCTTTATAGGGTTTTGGCAAGCGAATGTTGTCAAAACCCTATTTTGTTTTCTTGACGCTCTCATTATTTGCCCTTAAGATAAGAATGTCTTAAATTTTTTATCTTTATCGTTCTTTGATTTTTCTGGTTTACCTGTTTTAACTTCAATTCGGGATAACATTTTATGTTAGAGAATTTATTGTCATCAGGCAGGAAAGGCGAATCAATCTCTTTCACAGGAGAAAAGACTCCTTCGCTTCGCTCGCCTCTGCGAGACTTCGCTTCGCTCGCTGTGACAGAAATATAGCCTGATTTTCTAATCCCGAACTCATATTATTTTATTCAGTCTTTGCGCTTGTGGCGCGCGAAAAATTTGATTCCTCTTATGGATGGAGTGCAATAATGGAACTTGGTTTGATTCGAAAAATAGACATTGATCACGAAATGCAACAATCTTACCTGGATTATGCCATGAGCGTGATCGTGTCACGGGCTTTGCCAGATGCGCGTGATGGATTGAAACCGGTGCAAAGACGTATTCTATATGCCATGTACGATATGGGTTTGCGCCCGGATTCGGGTTATAAGAAATCGGCCAGGATCGTTGGAGAAGTATTAGGGAAATATCATCCCCATGGAGATATGGCGGTTTATGAAACAATGGCTCGCCTGGCGCAGGATTTTTCAATGCGCTGCTTATTAGTGGATGGGCAGGGAAATTTTGGCAGCATCGACGGCGATCCGCCGGCGGCCATGCGATATACCGAAGCTCGGTTAACAGCGCCGGCAATTCAATTGTTAAAAGATATTGAAAAGAACACGGTCGATTATGTTGGTAATTTTGATGAAACATTAACTGAACCGGTTGTTCTGCCGGCTGCATTACCTAATCTGTTGGTTAATGGGGGAACCGGTATTGCTGTGGGTATGGCAACCAATATCCCTCCCCACAATTTATGTGAAGTCGTTGATGCATTGAATTACATGCTCCAGCAGTGGGATCGCCAGGATGATATCAATGTGGACGATTTGATGCGCTTCATCAAGGGGCCGGATTTTCCAACTGGCGGCATCATCATTCAAGATCCGCAAGGGGATGGGTTGACCAGCGCTTATGGCAGCGGCCGAGGGAAGATTGTTGTTCAGGCCCGAACACAGATTGAGGAGATGGGACGCGGTCGCAGTCGGATTATCGTAACTGAACTGCCCTATATGACTAACAAAGCCAGTCTGATTGAACGAATTGCTGAACTGGTACGGGATGGTCATCTCGAAGGGATTGCAGATTTGCGCGACGAATCAGATCGTCAGGGCATGCGGATTGTGATTGAGTTGAAGCAAACTGCTGACCCGCAGGAAATGTTGCGCGAATTATATCAGCGCACCCCAATGAAGAGCACATTTAGTATCAATATGCTGGCGTTAGTGGATGGAGAGCCGCGTTTGCTCTCGCTCAAGCAGGCCTTGCGAGTCTATCTGGAGCATCGCCTGACAGTCATCCGGCGACGCAGCGAGTTTGAGCTTGAAAAAGCCCGTCAGCGCGCCCATATATTGGAAGGGCTGCGAGTGGCGCTTAAGAATCTGGATGAGGTTATTTCGATAATCAGAAATTCAGCAGATGTTGATATCGCACGCAGCCGTTTGATGAAACGTTTTAAACTCAGCGAATTACAGACACAGGCAATTTTGGATATGCCGCTTCGCCGTCTGGCTGCTCTGGAACGCAAGAAAATTGAGCTGGAATACAAAGAATTAATGGCTTTGATCAAGGATCTGGAAGGGTTGCTGAAATCGCCCAGGCGGATGCGTGAATTGGCGGCTTCTGAACTCAATGGCGTAAAGCAGGCTTACGGCGACAAACGCCGGACCCAGGTCGTCAACTTACAGGAAGGCAAGTCGGTAAGCGCTTTATTAACAACGACGGATGTCCTTCCGGAACAGATTGTCTGGGTGGCAGTATCTGAAGATGGTGTGGTATTTCGTACTCATGAAGATAATCCACCGCGCTTAAGTGGGCGCGATGCACCGCGTTGGGCAGTACGCGCCAATACCCATCATACTCTGTATCTGGTGTCTGAACAGGGACAGGCGGCTGCAGTGGCAGTGCATTCTTTACCTGAAGCTGAGGACTTTACGGGAGGTCTTCCTTACCAAAAAATATCACCGCTCAGAAGCGATGGGAAGTTAGGAGCAGTCTTTACCCTGCCGCCTCGTTCCGATTCTCAGGCAGCCGCTTTCGTAACTTCGGTCACCCGCGGCGGTTTATTGAAGAAATCTGACGTATTGGAGTTGCCTGGCCCATCGGCGCAAACTTTCACTCTTGCAAAAGTTAACCCTGGCGATAATTTGGGATGGGTATTTCTGACGCGCGAAGGGGATGAAATATTATTGGTAACTGCCCAGGGAATGGCCATACGTTTTTCTTCAGAAGAGGTGCGCCCAATGGGTCTGGTGGCTGCCGGGGTTGCAGGGATCAAGCTGGCTGTTGGCGACGAGGTGATTGGCGCTGAATTGATGTCGCACAACGGCGAAGTATTGCTGGTTGCTTCAGATGGGAAAGGTAAACGCGTTGCATGTGGAGAATTTCCACTCCAGGGACGCTATGGGCAGGGGGTGATCGCTTGGAAATGCTCGCCAGGAGTAAGACTGGTTGGCGTCGCGGTTGGCAAAGGCACAAATAAGGTAACGGCCCGACTGGCAAAAGCGGCTGCAAAAATCATACGTCTGGATGAGGCTCCTTTACGGGGGAGATCTGCTGGCGGACAAATGATTGTCGAGGTCAAAGCTGGTGATGCACTTCTGGGAATCACACAGCCTCGAGATGGATTGCAGTATTGGAATGAAAAACCTGCGGCATCTTCTGCGTCCAAAAAAGGTGAAGAAGCATCCTCATCAGGCGCTCGCAGGCGTTCTGCGAAAGCTGTGCAATTAATGTTGGTTGAGGAAGAAAAGAAAGCCAAGCGAATTGCCAAAACTGACGAGAGTAAAGTAAAGAGAGCGGCTAAGGCTGCAAAACCAAAAGCGGCGAAGAAGCCTGCGTCTGCGAATCAGACGGAAGCAGGTAAATCAAAAGTGAGCGGGCAACCTGTCAAGCCTGCGACAAAAACTACGGACAAGAAGATTGGGAGGGCGCGAAAGAACGAGCCTGAATCATGAGCCTTTGCCAGAAAATGATTCCCAGATATCGGATTTTTCTGCGGTGGTGATGAAAGCTGCTTCGATTCCATTGCGCTGCACCTGGCGTAACTCATCCTGTGTCAACCCTATTTCATCCAAAGCTAGCTGGTATTCGTGTTCAAGGGTAATGTTTCCAAAAATTGAAGGATCATCAGCATTTATTGTGGCGCGAATGCCGTTTCGCAGGAATTTTGGCAGCGGGTGAGCTTTCAGGCTGGGGACGGAACAGGTGTAATAATTGCTTGTTGGGCAGCATTCAATGGCAACACCGCGTTCCGCCAATAGATCCACCGTGGACGGGTCATCAACCGCGTGAACGGCGTGGCCAATACGTTCCGCGCCTAATTCCAGGATAGCGGTGCGCACGCTTTCGGCGCCGCGAAATTCGCCGGCATGAGTGGTGATATGCAGGCCGGCTGTACGAGCCTGGCGAAAATGGTCGATAAAGAGTTCGGCGGGGAATCGCGCCTCATCGCCGGCCAAATCGACCCCGGTGATGCCTTTTTGGCAGTAGGCAAGTGCAGCATTTAGCTCGATCTGGCATGCCTCGGGGCCATAGGTGCGCGAGAGAATTACGATTAATTTTGAGCGCATGGGCAGCCGATTTTGGGTATCTTGCCAGGCTTCACAAACGGCTGCAGTAACTGACAGCGGGTCCAGGTTGTGCGATTCAGCCATAAAAAGGGGACTGAACCGCAGTTCCAAGTAATTGATTCCTTCAGCGGCCGCATCCTCAAGAGTTTCGCAGGCGACTCGCCGGCAGATATCATAATCTGCAAGAATTCGGGTGAATATCGAAAAACTGGGCAGGATATCAAGAATATCAGGTGTCGGTTTTGTGATCCAGGTGAGTTTTTCCAATTCAGAAAGCGAGTAAGCCGGTAATGAAATCCCCTTCTGTTTAGCAATTTCTATTACGGTTGTCAAACGGATACTGCCCTCAAGATGGCGGTGCAGTTCAACGCGGGGTAGAGCAGTATCCATGATCATTTTTATCTCCTGGAATATTTTACCTTGACGATATCATCTTGAATTTTAATTGTCGTGCCATCAAATTATAAATGATTTTTATGTATGGCTTTATAAAATTAAAAATCATTTATTGGCAGTCAATTCCTGGAAGTTATCTCATCGACTTTGATGAAAAATCCTCAGATGTACGCGGAAAAGAGGATTTCAGGAAATGGCTTAATTGCTGCTCGTTTGTTTTGGCAGATATGGAATCAGCCAGGAGATAAAGGCATCCATTGAACGCGTTTGCATCAGTACCCGACCAGGCCCCGTAAGATCGACAACCAACCCTTCGCCGCTGAACAGGGTCGATTTTAGGCCGCCGATAGCGCGTACTTTGAAGCCAATTTTCTCACTGAAGGCAACAAGATGTCCGGTATCAAGAGTGATTTTTTGCCCGGCTTGCAGGCTGACATCGTGAATGGCGCCGTAACTGGAAAGCACGAGCGGACCAGAGCCAGTTGCCTTGAGCATTATAAAACCTTCGGATGCAAAGAAAGTCTTGGCGTCGCTCCAGCCAGTGTTAATTTCAACACTCATAGCTGAGGCGACAAATGAACCGGATTGCACGAGGAGTGTTTCGTTTTGCATGTCCAGCACAAACATATCGCCGGGCATGGCCGGGGCAACATTAATCTCGCCGCCCTGGGCAGGCGCCTGATAAGTATTAACGAAAAAAGATTCTCCGCCCAATACGGAACGCGCCAGGGATTTCAGTAACCCGCCTTGCATCTTGGTCTGGATGGTTATTCCATCTGACATACTGACCATTGACCCGGATTCCACTCTTATTTCTTCATTGGGATCGAGCTTGATATTGGTCATTGAGTAAGAAGGTCGATATAAAATTTCGGTTTTCATTTTTTAACTCCTGTAAGGATTTTATATAATTTATCGAATGGCGATTGACCCAGAATGAAATGCTTCAAGTACAATATCCGATTCAAATTGACCACCGTGTGATAACCACAATTTGCCCTTTGTTGTTGATAGAATGGTTTTCAGACTTTCTTTTAATGCGGCGAAATCGGAGGCGTAAAATGGATACATTAATTTTCTGTGACGTAAAAAATCTGCCATCAGTATATCCCCAATTATGGCGTCTCCATGCGAAAGGAGGATTGATATGCTGCCCGGCGTATGCCCAGGGGTATGAATAATTTTTCCGTTTACGCCAAATGGCATCAGATCCAGCTCTTTTTCGATCAGAATATCTGGTTCGACAGGAGTTCCGAGCGCAGATTGACGTAGAAACAAATTGAAGAATTTCCCCAGGTTTCCGGTTGGAATAGTATATTTGCGTAGATTGATATTTTGTCGAAACGCCTCGGCGTCAAGTGGGTGAATCGCAATGGGCGCCTTGACTATTTCTCTGATTTTTTGAGCGCCGCCAAAATGATCATTATGCCCATGTGTGATTACCATCAGCGAGATATCCTTATAAGCAATGTTATGTTGGTTAATCGTTTTGAGAATGTGTTGTTCGCTGCCGCGCATACCCGTATCAACAAGAATGGAACGCTCCCCATTTATTAAAAAGGCGGATACCATACCCATTGAAATTGGGATAATTACCGATTGCTGGTTGCCCATTTTTTATAATCATCTCCTGCGGTGAATTTTGAAAACCGGGGCATTTTTGTCCGTTTCTTTTGGTTAATATTGTGATGTGATGATTATAAATCGTTTACATGATAAATATTAATGATAATAGCCAGTAATAAGGGAAATGCCAGAGTAAGAATAGTTGATATCATGCTGATATTCAATTTGCGGAGAATAAAATATTTGCAAAGTGAATGTGAAAATTTTTATTGTTATTTCCCTTAAAAATTTATATAATGGGATATCGAAATGTGGTTTATCAGTGATTATTCAGGAGGAGTGATTATGCGTGATGCGCAAACAGACGTCATCAGACCGCAGCGGAAAAGTTTATGGTTATCCAATTGGGTCACTTTTGTATTATTGGGTGTATTTTTACTTTTTGCCTTTGCTGTGGAATGGCTGTTCCATCCGACATTTACTCAAACGAGTCTGCTTCTAACCGGGGTCGTCATGTCGTTAATTCCGGCTGCCCTATGGATTATATTTTTCTATCGGCAGGATGCACATGAGCCTGAACCAAAGGGAATGGTCTTCAGTGTATTTATTCTGGGCGGCTTGCTGGCTGCGGCTGTTGGCATTCCCCTCGTTGATGATCTATATCAGGTTTCCGACTGGCTGTATGACAGCGCCATGACTAATTTATTTGGAGCAATTCTGGTAATTGGCTTCAGTCAGGAATTCTTAAAGTACGCCGCGGTGCGATTTTCTGTTTACAATACAGCCGAATTCGATGAGCGGACTGATGGAATTGTATATGCCACTTCGGCTGGCCTGGGTTATGCCACGGTGTTAAATATCGCTTTCGTGGTTAATTCAGGGGGAGTTGACCTGGGTATGGGGGCGATCAGGATTGTTTTAACCGCTTTGGCGCAGGCCAGCTTCGCCGGCATTACCGGATATTTTTTGAGCAGCGAAAAATTGGATCAGCGCCCGGCCTGGTGGATGCCGGTTGGTATCAGCCTGGCTGCAATATTGAATGGTCTTTTTTATTATGTTTGGGGAACTTTAAAACGGCCGAACATCAATACAGCGGGTGGTTTTGTTAATCCATGGATTGGGTTGGTAATTGGAGCTGCGTTGGCGCTGATTGTCATGCTGGCGTTGTCTCGTCTGATTGCTCGCGACCAAAAACGTTTGCAAATTCAGCAGGAGGTTTGATGTGACAGCGATGACGACACAATCAAAATCTAAAGCACTACCGTCAGTCAACCTTTCCACCTGGCTTGTTGGTGGTCTTACGATGATTGCTTTGTTGGCGGGATGGCTGATCAAACAAGGTGTACAGAATGATACAAAACGAGTAGAGCGGCAGGGCGTTGTAGCCATGGCTCCAGCCGGTTGGATGATTAACTATGGATTGCAAAGCGAAGAAAGGGTGTTTGAGGCAGTTGATCCATTGGACCTCACCCATCGTTATGTGGTCAGCCTGCTCCCCGTAGCGCCTGAGGGCAAAATTGCCGATCTGGTTGTGATACGGAATTTAAAAGTCGGACAGACTTTAAATCTCTATCGGGTGATTGGCCAGGATTCTGTGTTGGTGATGGGAAGAGAGAGTTATAAGGTAACATACGCGTATGTTCGACCCAACGAAAGTGGTATGCTGCCTCAGGTAATCCAGGGTGTTGATTATTATTTACAGGTAGGCGACAAAGCGCTTGTTGTGACAATGGAAGAAGTAACCGGTTTATTTAAGGATGCGTTGCCGAAATTCTTGGAATTTTTGAATACGGTTACCTATATTCCGGGAGGTTGAAAATGAAAGTGAGCAGAAAAATTAAACTCTTATTGGTTGTCATGGTTTTGCTGTTAGCGGCTCTGGCGTGTGGGCCAAAACCGACAGAAACGCCCCTTGATACATCATTTACTCAGGAGCCGGTCGAGCAAGGATTGCCGCAACAACCTTCTGGAACGCCTTCCGGTATTCTTTCGACTGCTCAGAGGCAGGCATTGATGCATGCCACCGTTCAGGTTCTGATGCTCTACAATGAAGGGGGACAGTTGCAGCCCAAGTTTTCCGGTTCAGGTACTATTCTAACGCCAGACGGTATTATTTTAACCAACTGTCATGTGGCCGCCCCAGATATTTATGCTGCCGCTAATGGCTTTACGGATGATCCTGTAGCAGACTTGGGCATTTCAGTTGTTGATCGCGCTGACCAACCTCCTATAGCGTCTTATTTCGCTAAAGTTATGGCGGTTGATGGCGTTTTAGATCTTGCGGTTATCAAAATCGATCGTATGCTGGATGGCTCGCCGGTAACTGCAAGTAATTTAAATCTGCCATATGTTCAAATAGGCGATTCGGATAAAGTCGAACTGGGCGATCCTGTATTTGTTTTTGGGTTTCCGACAATTGGCGGTGAAACGATTACCTATACAACAGGTTCAGTATCAGGTTTTGATAGCGAATCCATCGGCGACCGGGCCTGGATTAAGACAGATGCGATGATCGCAGGGGGAAATTCAGGCGGCCTGGCGGCTGATAGTAATGGGACGATTATTGGAGTGCCGTCGCGTGGCGGTACGTCTTCTGCCAGCAAGATTACTGACTGCCGGCAAATTGCTGATACAAATGGGGATGGCGTAATTGATGAAAAAGATACGTGCGTCCCCATGGGTGGATTTATCAATGCTATTCGCCCGATCAAGTGGGCTTTGCCGATGATCCAGTCTGCACGTCAGGGAATAGCTTATGTCAGTCCTTATGGTCAGGGCCAACAGGTTGTTCAGCAGCAGCCGATCAGTCCGGCGAGCGGCTGGAAATTTAGAACATGGGCAGAAGATGCGGATAACCAGAATTGTCCCATTAACCCGTTACAATCATACCCGACAGGGGCAACTGTGGTGCATGCCAATTTCCAATATGGGAATATGACAACAGGCGCGCCATGGGGCTATCGCTGGTATATCGATGGAAGGGAAGTCTTTTCCAACCAGCCTACCTGGAACCTTGGACAATCGGGTAATTGCTTTGACTTTTCTCTGGATAATGGCGGGGACGCCATGCCAGATGGAAATTATAAACTGGAGGTCTATGCCGGGCCGAACATGGCGCTGGTAGGTTCTGCTACTACTCAGGTGGGGGGCAGTGGCCAATCGGGAAGCGGGCAAAGCAGCGGGGGCGTTCAATTGCAGGGACAGGTGAAGGATGCCAATACTGGCAGAGGAATTCAAGGCATCTTGATTGTTTTATTAAGACCGGGGCTTGATCCGGACCAGTGGCTTGAAGAAGAGGAAACAAGTGAGTCGGACATCGTGGCGTACGTTGAATCAGGCAGCGATGGTTATTATCAAATTAATATCTTGCTGGAACGTGGAAAGAAATATGGTGTTATCGCAGGAAGCAAAAAACTCGGTTATCCAGCTGTGACGGGATACATCTCGTTTGATGCCAATACCCCTGCTGTAGCCAATTTGCCATTACAGCTATCGAAATAAACGAAAGGTGTGCGATATATTCAGATATATATTGATCCCACGCTTTTCCAGGAGGCATCCATGCAACGCAATGACGCGCTAAAAATTGTACGTGAGTATGTAAAAAATGAAGGTCTTATCCGGCACATGTTGGCAGTCGAAGCTGCCATGCGTTTTTATGCCGCGAAATATGATCAGGATGTAGATACCTGGGGAATTACTGGCCTGTTGCATGATTTCGATTGGGAGATTCACCCGACATTGGATAAACATCCCCTGGCGGGCGCGCCGATTTTGCGCCAACGCGGCGTGTCGGAAGAGATTATCCGGGCAATTGTCAGTCATGGAATAGAGACGGGTGTGGCAAGAGAAAGTTTGATGGAAAAAGCACTACTTGCCTGTGATGAAATTACCGGTTTAATCATAGCGGTTGCGTTGGTGCGACCTTCACGGTCGTTAAATGATTTGACCTCATCATCAGTGAAGAAAAAGTGGAAAGACCGCGCCTTCGCTGCTGGTACGAACCGAGAAGAAATGGCTCAGGCGATTGCTGATTTCGGTGTGGAGTTGTGGGAACATGTTGATAACGTGATCCTCGCCATGCGACCGATTGAGTTGGAATTAGGCCTGGCTGGCATGGATAATGTAACCTGAGTAATAGATAATCGCCCTGAATTGTTGCAGATGACGGATAAACATATCCGATATTGGGAGAATTAGAACATGGAGATCATCGGTAAAGGCTTTTATATATGGCAAATTGACCAATGCGAGAATGGTCAGATTGATGCAATTGCCAATGTAGCCTACCAAAGCGGATTAAGCTACGTCATGATTAAAATTGCCAATGGGATGCTGGCTTATAATTATGATGATGTCAAAAAGGCTGATCTGGCAGGCCCACTGGTTGCTGCTTTGCATACGAAGGGCATCAAAGCCTGGGGATGGCATTATGTTTACGGCTATAATCCTGAGGGTGAGGCCAAGATAGCCATCAATCGCATACAAGAGACGGGGGTTGATGGATTCATAATCAATGCGGAAGGGCCCTATAAAGAATCAGGTTCGGGAGCTGCATTGCGATATATGAAAGCCCTGCGGGCATCGATTAATAATATTCCTCTGGCATTGAGTTCATATCGTTACCCTTCGCTTCACCCTCAATTGCCATGGGTTGAGTTTCTGGATCGGGTGGATTACAACATGCCGCAGGTGTACTGGGTCGATTCGCATAATCCAGGCGCCCAATTGGAAAGGTGCGTCAAGGAATTTAAGGCGTTGAATCCCTATCGCCCGATTATTCCTTCAGGCGCAGCTTATAAATGGAGCGGATGGACGCCGACACAACAAGACGAAATCGAATTTATGAATATGGCCCTGACGTTGAATATCCCATCCGTGAATTTTTGGGATTGGCAGCATTGCCGGCGTGATTTGCCGCAGCATTGGGAAGTGATCAAAAGTTTTCCATGGCCGACCGGCCCGCTGCCTGCGCCGGCAGATATCACAGAGCGCTATATTGCGGCGTTGAATACTCATGATGTTAACAAAGTTATTGCGCTATATGATGCTGCATCTGTGCATGTTACCAGTGAGCGTACGATACAGGGCACGAACAGTTTGAAAGCGTGGTATACCGATCTATTTCAAAATCGGTTGCCTAATGCTGTGTTTACGCTGACAGGCGCGCTTATATCAGGAAACTCACGCCATTTTAATTGGACGGCCACTTCGACAAAGGGCAAAGTAACAAACGGCAACGATACAATTGGATTGATATCCGATAAAATTGGCTATCACTATAGTTTTTATACCATCACAACAGCGTAAATGTGATCAGGTATCCTGTAAGCAGGTAGCATGGTATAAAATGCAGGCAAATCCACAAATTGCCTGCATTTTTATTATGGGGAAATTACTCCTTTTTCTTGAATCCAGATAGCAGCAATATCAAAGAACCGACTGTTGAGACAAAAATTAAGACAGCCCCAATAATTCTACGCCAGCGAATGGCATTTGCTTTCGTGGCTGGAAGCGGCGTTTGGGTAGGTGTGGGAGGCTGTTGAGTCGGCGTTTGAGTTACCTGACGGGGAGGCAGGGTTATTGAGAGGGTTTCGGTAGGCGGGTGCGGAGTTTCAGTATCCAGAACGGGCGTGGGTGTATATGCAGCACGGACGATCAATTTTTGCCCAGGATAAATCAGACTATTGGTCTCCAGGTTGTTGAGCTTAAAGAGCTCATCAACAGTAATTCCATAGACTACAGCGATTGTGTAAGGAGCCTGACCTGCCTGTACAATATGCGTGATCGACCCATCAGATGCTGGAGTAGCTTTGATGACAAGATTGACGCTGGTAGAGATTGCTCCATTGGTTGGTTCTTTTTGGACGCTCGAAGGCGTACCGGGGGTATTGGTTGACCGACTTTGACCGGTGATTACCCCAACAAGCAGGGTGTAATGAATAAATCCCCCGCCATCCGAAATTCCCGCGCCAACGTCAATATATTGCGGATTCGTCATCGTGCGGTAATGGACTTCATCAGACCAGAGATCGTATACGACTTTTTGAGGGTTAAATCCGCTTGTGTAAGCGATGTTTTCTGATGCAATAATCTTTGCTCCGCCGCCGTAACCGGCTGCCGCAGCCCGATCTGTAGGTGTTGTTCCCCCTTCTCCGCTGTGTGTGATGTAATTGCCGCTGGATACGCGCCAATCTGTTTGTGATTGAGCTGCCGACATTAATAAACTGTTGATTTGAAGCGCTGGCAGCCCCTGTTCAGCGCGAAGCTGGTTTACCATAGCAATGAGATCGTATGCCCGGCTATCCTGTGCTTTTGCCGGGATTCTGAATACCAGGCTGAAAATAACAACGATTCCAAACAATAGACAAACGAATGATTTATTCATTGATGTGCTTTTCAATACGTTTATTTCACTTCTAACTCATGAGGCGTTATCTTTTGATATGTTTTTTTGGCCATCGGATTCAGCCGGGAATATCGGTTCAGGGTTACCCAAAACAGGCAGGGGATGCGTGATTGAAGCTTCCCACATTGCCGTTGCTGTTGCGATGATTTCTCTCAGGTTCCAGTATAGATAAGGCCCCCGGCGGTAAATACGTTTGTCTGCAGCGACCCCGGTTGATGGAATCCCCATTTTGTTGCACAAAAAAAGGGCCCGGGGCAAGTGATATCTTTGTGTGACAAGAATAGCTTGTTTGACGCCAAAGATAGCTTTAGCGCGATAGCAGGTATCGTAAGTGCGTCGACCGGCATAATCGAGGACGATGGCTTGATCGGGCACACCCAAAGAAATTGCGTAGTTTCGCATGGCAGCAGGTTCATTGTAGTCAACGAAGCGATTATCACCGCTCATCAGTAGTTTTTCGACTTTATTGTCAAAGTATAGTTGGGCAGCAGTTTGGACTCGATCCTGTAACACGGGTGTTGGGCTGCCGTTTTTCCATAGTCCTGCGCCGAAGACAATCGCAACGCGGGCGGCGGGTATTTCCTGTATGGGGTATATTTGAGAGCGGGTTGTTAATACGGCAACCAATCGCATGAATCCAAGCAGCAGTATAGCGGCTACAAACAGGCATGTCAGTAAGCGGATAGTCATAATAGGCTTTCTATTTTTCATCCACAAATTTTACCATGACTGATTCGGGTATAATTTGTAGTTGTGGAACATGAAAAATTAACCAGGCTAAGACGCGTAATTAATAAATTAGAAAGCGCAGTGGTGGCATTTTCAGGGGGGGTGGATAGCGCTTTATTGGCGCGCCTGGCTTTTGAAGAATTGAGCGCGCGGGCTTTGGCGGTGACGGTGGTTTCACCCAGTATGTCGGTTAGTGAACGCCAGACAGCCATTCGTTTGGCTGAGGAGATCGGCATCGCACATCGGCTGATTGCCGGGCAAGAATTTTCAGATCCCCATTATATACAAAACACGCCCATGCGTTGTTATTGGTGTAAACGGAGCATTTGTGGTGTATTGGTCGCTTATGCAAAAGAACATGGTTATGCATGGGTCATTGACGGGAATAATGTTGATGATTTGCAGGATACTCGCCCTGGGAGACAGGCAGCCTCTGAGTTTGGCGTTCGCTCGCCATTTATTGAGGCAGGTGTGACAAAAGCGGATATCAGGGATATCTCGCGCCATTTAGGCTTATCCAATTGGAATAAGCCGGCTCTGGCTTGTCTGTCAACACGTATTCCTTACGGCATTTCCATCGACGTGAAAACTCTGGAAACAATAGAAAAGGGCGAGGAATGTTTAAATCGCCTGGGTTTGCATCAGTTGCGTTTGCGCCATCATGGAGATATTGCCCGAATTGAAGTTAATCCACAGGATTTCTCTATAATTATCCAAAATAGAGAAGCGATTATCGCTGGTTTGAGCGAATTGGGATATCGATTTATTACACTGGATTTAGCAGGCTACCAGATGGGCAGCTTCAACAAGAAAGTGGATAATGGAAAATAAAATATATGTTGCCACATCGCCGCATACGATAGCTGTAAACCGAGTCGGGATTGGTTCGGGCAATCACAAGAGGATTGTTGGTAAACGGCGGGGGCCAGTCAGGTTCGGGTGTATGTATGGCGTGGATTCTGGCGCGTTCTGGTGGTGTTGTGAGAAAAATCAATCAAACAAAATGGGAAGTAAGATTTTATCGTTATATAATGATAAGAAAGAGAGGTAAATATGAATGACCAATTTGACAATAAGGCTAATCCGGAAGATAAGAGTTGGTTCACAACACCACTGTCTGCTCGCGGCTGGCCGACATGGGTTGTTTATATCTTTGGGTTGATTGGGATTCTATATATTCTCAACCCTACAGCCGGGATACTTGAACTGATCCCGGATAACTTCCCGATTATTGGTAACCTGGATGAAGCAGTTGCCTTTATGTTGATTTGGGCTGGAATGCTTGAATTTATCGAAGGGAAGAAACGGAAAAAAGATTAGGATCAAGGTCTTGGTTTACAGGGATATCTGATGAATAATGTTCTTCGTTATTTATTAATTGCTGTGATTGTGATTATCATTTTGATGGCAGCCGGGGTGGTCTGGCAGGTTGGGGTTACAACAGAACGAGCGTTGCAGCCGCTGCAAAAGTTACAACAGTCAAATGCATCTTTACAAACGCAAGTTGCAGATTTTCTTCACCCTACTCCTACGGTGATCCCGGATCCGGTGACAATCATCCACGAAGTGCGCTCTCTGGCGCGCCTTGAGACGATTCAATATAACGTTGAAAAAGTAATTACAGCAGAAACCGGGCAAGGCGCTTTAGGATTTCTATTAGGCGACAGGTTGTTGTTTGTAGCTCATGGTATGGTGATTGCCGGCGTTGATCTCGAAAAAATCCAACCAGAAGATTTGACTTTACAGAGCGGTGCATTGAAAGTCCGTTTACCAGCTCCAGAGATATTTGTAGCCACACTTGATAATGAAAAGTCCTATGTTTATGATCGTGATACCGGGATATTGACACGGGGTGATCCTAATTTGGAAAAAACAGCCCGCCAGGCGGCCGAGAAGCAAATTCTGCAAGCCGCTCTGGAAGATGGGATTCTTGATATTGCCCGTCAGAATGCAGAAAATTTTCTGGAGCGATTGCTGCGCGATCTGGGATATCCCGAAGTGATTTTCGTCGAGTCAGAATCTTGATGTTTAAAGATACGAGTTCTTATGGATAAAAATCAAATTATTGAAGTAACGCCTCGACCAACGGTTGAAGTTCATTTTCCTGACCAGAGTGTTTTCTCGGGACCGCGATGCACCCCGGTGGTTGAGTTTTTAAAGGCCTGGGATAAAGTCGACAAGAATATCATCATGGCAGCAGTTGTCAATGGGGAGTTGCGAGAGTTGAATTACCCGATTGACATGGACGCGCGTGTCAGGCCAGTTACGACAGAAGAAGAAGACGGATTAAGAATATATCGCAGGTCACTCACCTTCTTACTTGAAGTGGCTTTCGAGGATTTGTTCCCTTCAGTTATATTAACGATTGATCATTCCGTTGCTTCAGGTGGGTTCTTTTGTCAGGTCTCAAATCGTCCACCGCTCACAAATAAAGAGTTGATTGCTTTGGAGACGCGGATGCATGAACTGGTTAAAAAGGATATAGCCATCGAACGCCAGCAGGTATCCTTAACCGACGCGATCCAATTTTTTAAATTGAAGGGTTTTGATGATAAAGTGCGCTTGCTGAAATATCGGCAAAAAGAACATCTGGTTCTTTATCGGCTGGAAGAACACCGCGACTACCATCACGGTTATATGGTGCCATCTCTGGGATATTTGCGCTGGTTCAAATTAACTCCTTTGGGAGATGGATTTGTTCTCTGCTTTCCGCGTCGGGGCACCCCAACGACAATAGAACCGATGCTCCAACATTCCAAATTGCTGACGACATTTCAGGAATATGGAAATTGGGTAAGAAGGTTAGGAATTGAAGACGTTGGGGCTTTGAATGAGGCTATTGAAGGTGGGCGCGCACGAGAAGTTATATTGGTAACCGAGGCGCTTCATGGACAGCGCATTGCTGAAATTGCTCAACAAATTACTGAACGGGCGAAAGAAGTACGCGCTATTTTGATTTCTGGCCCTTCCTCTTCCGGGAAAACAACTTTCTCGAAGCGGTTGGCGATTCAACTTCTAGCGCAAGGGTTGTCCCCGTTTGCTTTAGAGATGGATAATTATTTCGTGGACCGGGACAAGACCCCGCGCGATGAAAAAGGTGATTACGATTTCGAATCGATTGAAGCGCTAGACCGTTCACTGCTCAATGAACATATTACCAGACTGATTGCCGGTGAACAAGTGCAACTGCCGCGATATGATTTTCATGATGGCAAACGTAAAGAAGGTGATGTCGTTAAATTAGGCGCTGATCAGATTATTATTTTGGAAGGAATCCATGGTTTAAATCCGGCGCTTCTTCCCAATGTTCCTTCCAACAAAACTTTTAAAATTTATGCCTCTGCGTTAACCCAGTTGAATCTGGATCGTTATAATCGTATTCCGACAACCGATACACGCCTGTTGCGCCGCATTGTCCGTGATGCGCGCGATCGTGGTTATAGTGTTCAGCAGACGATTCAACGCTGGGATTCGGTTCAGCGGGGAGAAAAGAAATATATTTTCCCTTATCAGGAATATGCAGATGTGATGTTCAATTCAGCGCTGACTTATGAGTTATCTGCGTTAAAACCGTTAGTCGAGCCTTTGTTGCGCCAGGCTCCCTATGGAACACAAGAATACGTGGAAGCAAAAAGGTTGTTAACTTTTTTGGAATGGTTCTTGCCCGTTGATCTGGAATTGATCCCAGATAATTCAATTTTACGAGAATTTATCGGTAATTCGATTTTGAGTGATTTTAAGTTGTGGCGCGGGTAATCTTCTAGAGAGGCACCCAGCCGCCAATATCCTTCCAGGCGTAACTGAGGTGCATTCCCAAAACTTTACCATTCTTTTTGGTGACGCGTTTAAGGGCGTCTTCCATTATTTTTATTCCGCCAATTTCATGCAATCTTTTACCGATTTCACATGCGCGCCGGTGACGGCAATCCATATTGAAGCTGCCTCCTGGACGTTCGGAGAGGTAGTCTTCAACCGCGCCGATCTTGATCAATTCTTCTGTCATCCGATCGATCTCTTCTTTAAGGCGCCTCTTTGCGGCGCTATCCTTGGCGGCAGCCAGAAGGCCTTCTTCAGACTGTCCGCCAAATAAGTTGCTCAAGAACCCCATCGTGGTTACTCCTTCCGTATCAATTCAATCTCGAACCATTATAGGGTGACACCCTTTGGGCGTCAAGATAATATATAATACCTTGAAGAAAGGAATTCCGTTATGCCTCCACTAACAAAAGAAGATGCGCTTGCTTATCATCAACTGGATGGTAAGCCCGGTAAAATTTCTGTTTGTCCATCAAAGCCTTTGGAAACCCAACGTGATCTTAGCCTGGCATATACGCCTGGCGTTGCTTATCCGGTGCTTGAAATTGAAAAAGATCCAAATCTGGCTTATGAATATACCGATAAGGGTAACCTGGTAGCGGTAATCTCCAATGGCACAGCAATATTGGGATTGGGAGATCGCGGAGCGCTCGCTTCGAAACCTGTTATGGAAGGTAAGGGTGTTCTATTTAAAAAATTTGCTGATATCGATGTGTTTGATATTGAAATTGACAGCCATGATCCTGAGACAGTGATTAAAGTGATTGCAGCGATTGCGCCTACGTTTGGCGGAATCAATCTCGAAGATTTTCGTTCGCCGGAGTGTTTTTATATTGAGACTAAATTACAGCAAATGCTGGATATTCCGGTCTTTCATGATGATCAGCATGGGACAGCAATCATCCTGGGCGCTGCTCTGATGAATGCGCTCGAATTAACAGATCGCAAGTTACATGAGATAAAAGTGGTCTTCTCTGGTTCGGGGGCAGCCGGAATCGCGTGCGCAAAACAACTCGTGAAAATTGGTGTTCCGAAAGAGCATATTTGGATGTGTGATATTGCCGGATTGGTTTATCAGGGTCGTAAAGAGGAAATGTTCCCTGAAAGAATGGCTTTTGCCCAGGGAGATTGCCCGAATACTCTGGCAAATGTCATGGAAGGGGCGGATGTCTTCATTGGCCTTTCTGCAGCGAATCTCGTAACAGAAGAAATGTTAAAGCGGATGCGGAAGAATCCTGTCATCTTTGCTATGGCAAACCCCGACCCAGAAGTGCGCTATGAAACGGCGCGCGCCTGCCGCCCCGATGCGATTGTTGCCACCGGTCGTTCTGATTACCCGAATCAGATTAATAATGTTTTGGGTTTCCCCTTTATATTTAGGGGCGCATTGGATGTGCGCGCAAGAGCAATCAATGATGAGATGAAAATAGCCGCTTCACAGGCGCTGGCTGCGTTGGCAAAAGAGCCTGTTTTACCAGAAGTGCTCAGGGCTTATAACCTGGATCATCTGGAATTTGGCAAGGATTATATCGTTCCAAAACCATTGGACAAGCGGGTATGTGAATGGGAAGCGCCGGCAGTTGCCTCGGCTGCAATCGCCAGCGGCGTTGCGCGCAAACTTATTAATTTGGATGCTTATCGAAGTCAATTAGCGCACAAATAAGCATTTGCTACAGACTGGTAAATTATTATCCAAAGCGTCCCTGAATATAAGATTCTGTTCGTTTGTCTTTGGGATTTGTGAATATTTCCTCGCCAGCGGCATATTCGATCAATTCGCCTTGTAAAAAGAATGCGGCGTAATCGGCAATACGGGCTGCCTGTTGGGTATTATGAGGCGCCAGAACAACGGTCAGATTTTTGCTGAGTTCCTGCATCAATAGTTCGATTTTTGATGTGGAAACTGGATCAAGCGCAGAGGTCGGTTCATCAAGTAAAATGATTTCTGGATTCAGAGCCAATACACGGGCAATACACAATCGCTGTTGCTGGCCGCCAGATAAACGATTCGCAGGTTCATCCAATCGGTCATAGATTTCTTCCCAGAGAACAACCTGGCGCAACGCTTTTTCGACAGCCTCATCCAAGCGCGATTTTCGTTTTTCGCCGGCAATTTCCAATCCATAACTGACGTTTTTGTAGATTGAGAGCGGCAAAGGAACAGGTCGTGAAAAAACCATACCGACCATTCGTCTTAATTCAATGATATTAAGTTTGGGGTCGAGGATATTAACTTGATTAATTATAACCTCGCCGGATGAAACTTCAACGTCTGCCAGGTCGTTCAAACGATTGAGCGTGCGCAATAAGGTCGATTTGCCCCCGCCGGCTGGTCCGAAAAGGACCGTAATGGCGTTAGATTGGATCGAAAGGTTAACATCTTTAAGGCTTTCGGCGCCGTCTGAATAACGAACATTCAGGTTGCGAATGATGATTTTTTCCATTGATCGCCTCTGATCGCCTTACCTCACCATTGCCGGCGTGCTCTCGCACGCGTTCGGATTAATGTGGCAATAATATTCATGCCTAATACAAAAGCCAACAAAACAAGCACGGTTCCATATTGAATTTGAATGGGCATGCCGGGAACCTGGGTTGATATGACAAAAAGATGATAGGGGAGCGCCATTGTTTCATCAAATGGGGATTGGGGTAGTTGGGGCAGGAAAAAAGCTGCACCCGTGAACAGAATGGGGGCGGTTTCACCGGCTGCTCTTTCCAATCCCAGGATTATTCCGGTGATAATTCCTGGAATGCCTTGCGGGAGGACAATGCGCCAGATGGTTTGCCAGCGATTGGCGCCCAATGATATTGATACAACACGAAAATTATTTGGAACTGAGCGGAGCGATTCTTCGGCGGTGCTGATGATGACCGGCAGGGTCATAATTGATAGGGTAAGAGATGAGGCCAGAATGCTGCTGCCAAAGCGAAGAAAAATAACAAACAATCCCAGCCCGAACAAGCCATAGACGACCGAGGGGATGCCAGCGAGATTTATCATGGCAATTCGTATCAAACGCGTCAGGCGGTTATCTGGAGCATATTCAGCCAGGTAAATCGCTGCTGCAATACCCGGTGGTACAGAAAATAAGGCTGTCCCCAATGTCAGGTAGATGGTGCCCAAAATTGCCGGGAAGATTCCCCCGGATCGCATTCCATCGGTTGGAAATCCAGACAAGAATTCCCAATTGATTGCTGGTAAGCCGGTGATCAGTATATAAATAAGCAGAGCCAGGATTGGTAATACAGTGATCAGGCTAATCAACCCGAGCAAACCAAAGCCCAGTAACTGGCGAGTATGTTGAGAAAGGAATGACCGTCGATCTAACATGCCATACCTGTCAAGAGAGCAGCCGCTCTGATCGTTTTAGTGTGCGCATGCTGATTGCAAATGCGGTAATATTGATTAGTAAAGAAATTAAAAACAGTATGATCCCAATTAAGAAAAGCACCTGGTAATGGGTGCTGCCGCTGGCTACTTCACCCATTTCAGAAGCGATTGTGGCTGTCATTGTTCTGATTGGGGAAAACAAGGTTTTCAAACCGGTTGGCATGATGGGCGCATTACCCGTTACCATCATAACTGCCATGGTTTCTCCAATTACACGCCCGATGCCAAGCATTATGGCGGTTATGATGCCTGAACGCGCCGCAGGAAGCGTAATCCCCCAGATTGTTTGCCATGAAGTGACACCCAAGGCGCGTGCAGCATCGCGATAAGATCGGGGGACTGTGTTCAGCGCATCTTCTGCGACGGAAACGATGGAGGGGATCGCCGCCCATCCCAACAGCAATGCTCCTGTGAATGCGGTCAGACCGGTTGGCAGGTCAAGTGTTCGCCTGAGAAAAGGTGATAGTACCAAAATGCCGAAAAAGCCCATCACCACAGAGGGTATGCCAGCCAGGACTTCAATAAATGGTTTGAGGATATTGTTGACCCAGAGCGGCGCCACCTCTGAGATAAATACCGCTGTTCCAATTCCCAAAGGAATAGCGATGACAATGGCTCCCAGAGTCACCGTTAGGGAACCGAAAAAGAGTGGTAAGATGCCGTAGTAATCTTCAACTGGGTACCATACAGAACTGATGATGTCTGAAAACGGCACATTATATAATGCCGGTAAACCTTCCTTTAATAAGAAAAGACAGATTAATCCGACAAATAAAATACTGAGATAACCGGCAATTTGAATTACCCGGGTTATCACAATTTCTCCATAATCCTTTTTTTTGGCGGTTAAAGGTTGAATATCCATTTCTATTCTATAGTAATGGGCACAAAACCGAGTTGCGCGACGATCTCTTGGGCTTCAGGTGATTGGATCCATTCAAGATAATTTTTTAATATTCCTTCTGGTTGGCCAAGCGTGTACATGTATAGATCCCGGGAGATAGGATAGGTATTGTTGTTAACTGTTTCTACCGAAGGCAGAATATAAGATTCTCCCTGTTCGCGCGCCACAGCAAGGACCTTGACTTCAGAGGTAACATATCCGAGGCCGTCATAGCCAATGGCGTTGGGGTTATCGCGCACTTCGGCTATTATCCCCTCAGATGAAGGTAATAGCAAGGTGTCGCGGGAGAATATGGATTTATCGTCCGTTCTTCCCAAACGGATGACTGATTCAAGAAAATAAATATGAGTACCCGAATTCGTCTCGCGAGAGAGTTTGACGATCGGACGATCTTCGCCGCCGACCTGAGCCCAATTGCTGATCTCGCCCCGATAAATTCGTGAAATTTGTTCGATGGTTAATTGCTGTACCGGATTTGATGGGTTGACTATAATGGCGATGGCATCTCTTGCCACGATGAATTCTACCGGCTCCATACCCGTTTTTTTTGCTTGTTGAATTTCTTCTGTTTTGATCGCACGCGATGCATTCGCAATGTCGATTGTGTTACTGATAAGGGCCGTCAGGCCTGTTCCACTTCCACCCCCGGTAACTGATAAACGGACCCCTGGAGAGATTTGTTGATAACGTTCAGCCCAGGCTAAAGCCAGATTGACCATTGTATCTGAACCTTTGTTTTCGATATAGGAAGAAGTGGAAGAGGGATTATCAACCGATGTGGTATTGCTGTCATTGCACCCGGGAATTGAAGCCAGGCATACAAATAGAATAACTGGCAGAAGTCTCTTTATTATGCTATGGCTATTTAATAAGTATTCCATCTGCAATTTTGTTCGACGGCTCAAATGGCTGATTCGTCATCAACATTATTTCTCAAAGTACTGTCTTCAATTGCCTGCAGGTCGAGAACATCGGCTACAACCATTCTGGGCAACATGCCAAAGGGTTGTAAATAGATACGGAGAATGGCAGGAAAATGTCCCATCCGACCATGTAATTCTGCGAGCAATAAAGCAGTCAGATAACTTTGAGTGGGCGGGTTGATCAGGATGGCTTCAGTTTTAAGTTGTTCGGCAGAGAGAGGAAGTTGCGCAATCAATGCTTTGAGTTGAGGTAGAATGGGAAGGTCCGGGTCAATCTTTGCGGGCAGATTAATTATCTTATGGATAGGTTTGTGCAGCAGGCTTTCCGCCTGGTCGATTTGAGTGTGATTCAGCTCGCTTGAAAAGTTGATCAGGATCATAAAACAGCATTGCCAAAAAATATAATAACAGGTGCCAGACAACCGATGCTTCATTGTTAAAATAATGATGGCCAGTCCCTGTTTGATACGGCCTTTATTATAACAGCACCCCTGAAAATGAATCAATGAGATTATATATAAAACATTAAGAAGGTAAAATCAGTATTAAGTGTTAATCAGTATGCCTTGCCATTTACATACCCATTCTTATTTTTCCTTTTTAGAAGCCCTCCCTTCGCCGCTTGAATTAGTACAGGCTGCTCAGGCTGCTGGTATGCCAGCGCTGGCTTTGACTGATCACAACAACCTGACGGGTAGTGTGGAATTTTTTCTTGCCTGTCAAAAAGCCGGGATTAAACCATTGATTGGCCTGGAGATAGATTTGTGCGCTAATGGCGATTCACGAAGGGAGAAATTCAACTTAACTGGCAATCTTGTTTTACTGGTAATGAATCGGGGCGGATGGTCGAATCTTTGTCGATTATGTTCCCATTTGTTGATGCAAGACGAATCGCCTGTTTGCAGCATGAAGACACTCGCTCAATATTCTGGTGGACTGTTGGCGTTAACAGGCGGCAGATGGAGTTTAGTCGATCAATTCTTTCGACAGGGGAATCGACAAATCATTGATGCTTTTTTGAGTGATCTTTCTAATATTTTCCCGAATCGTTTGTATGTTGAATTGCAAAAATATGGAAATGGCGATATAGCATTCACTGATGACTTGGCAAATCTTGCAGCTCAACACGATTTGCCGATCGTAGCCACTCAGAATATCTTTTACTTGATTCCTGAACAGGCGCAATTACAACGAACGTTGACCTCTATTCGATTAAATTTACCTTTGCGAAGCTTACCATCAACTGCACCGGCATTGCCCAATGCCTGGTTTACTGACGGGCATGAGATGGATTTTTATTTTGCGCGGTGGCCCAAGGCGTT
>CAZDAW010000040.1:0-30453 GCA_964503685.1 uncultured Anaerolineaceae bacterium
TCTGCGCCCACGTCGATTCTGCGCGAGCGAGCGGCTTTCACAAACGCATCGGCCTGGAATTGCCGGCTAACGCCATCTTTTACGCCCAGAGAGGCGCCATCGCCGTTGCAGCCATGGCATTGCTCAACTTCGTTGGTTTTCAGCTGCCTGGCGGAATCATCACCCTGACCGGGATTCTCGGCAGCGTTTTGGGCGGCTGGCTGGCAGCCAGCGATTTACTCAACCAATTGGCGCACGGCAATCGCTATTCACCCGGCGCAAACGACAATGCATCAGGTGTAGGGGTGCTGCTGGCCCTGGCGGAGTATTTCGCTTCCGTTCCACCTACCCGCGCCAATCTTGGTTTTCTATTCACCGGCGCCGAAGAAACCGGCATGCACGGCGCCAAAGCATTTACCGCTTTGCTGCAAGAACAAACGGAAAATATCTTCATCATAAACCTGGATATGGTCGGAGCGGGAAACACCTTTCATTTCGTGACGCGGGATGGGACAATTTTTCAGAAGACAACGGATACTTCCCTGAATCAGCTTATCCAATCAGCCGACCCGGATGCAACAGGAGTATGGTACACACTTAAAAGTGGGGATTGCCTGCCAATGCTCCAACACCACATCCGGGCAGCCTCTATCGAAATGGTTGGGTCTGCTGAGGCTGCTGCGGCTTATCATTCAATCAATGATAAAACGGATACACTCCATTATCGCGCCCTCGAAAAGACAGCCGAAACAGTGAAAATGGTCGTGGAATTGTTTAACGCTTACGGTGGAGCTCACTAGGGAACCTCTACAATGAGCCAGTTTACGCCACGTCTGATTTTTGCCGGCCAATTAACCCAGGATTACATCATCCCCCTCATTGGCCAACCGCAGTTAAATATACCAGGCGGCAATCTACTCTATGCGGCAGTCGGCGCAGCGATCTGGAAACAGAAAAGCGGTCTGATCGCTCGCGTCGGAGAAAATTACCCACAAGATTGGTTAGCGCAGTTGTCTGAGCTTGGTTTTGAGACGCGCGGCATTCGCCTCTTGCCTGAAACTGTCGACATGCGTCTCTTCACTGCCTTTCTGGATGAAAATACCGCTTCTCACGACAACCCCATCGAATATTTTTCCCGCCGCGGCGTCCATTTTCCAAAACAATTGTTAGGATATGCTTATAATGAACTTTCGCCTTGCAGCCGAACCCGGTTGCTGTTTAACTCGATTAGAGCCGGAGATATTCCTGCTGATTATATAGATGCTAACGCCGCGCATATCTGTCCCATTGATTATCTGACGCACAACTTGCTCCCTTCTGTATTATTAAAAGAAGGTCACGTTACAACCATAACGCTGGATCCTGCTGATGGCTATATGAACTCTGTCTTCTGGAATGACATTCCTGGCATTGTCTCTTTTGTGACGGCCTTTCTCCCTTCCGAACGCCAGATGCGCGAGCTCTTTAAAAACCGCACTACGGATCTGTGGGAAATGGCGGAAGAAATCGGTTCTTACGGTTGTGAGTATGTCGTTGTCAAATGCGGCTCGCAGGGACAAATCCTTTATGATTCCGTGGCCAAAAACCGTTGGAATATTCCTGCTTACCCGGCTAAAGTCATCAACCCAATCGGAGGCGGAGATGCATTTTGCGGCGGTTTCCTCGCCGGTTATCTAAAAACATTCGACCCGCTGCAGGCTGCCCTTTACGGAAATATATCAGCTTCGATTGTCGTCGAAGGGAATAACCCATTTTACGCGCTGGATGCGCTGCCAGGTCTGGCAGAAGCAAGGTTTGAATTCATAAAAGGCATGGTTCAAAAAGTATAAAGCGATAAGATGCGTACAGATTAGTCAGGTTTATTCAGACCCAGAACCTCATAGACTCGCAGCATGCCATTTTTCCCTTTTGCCTGAATCGGCTCAACCGGGCGAACGATGACATCATTCTTAACCCGTTCGTATGTTTCTTCAGTCAGCAAAATCTGTCCTTCATTCGAGTTTTCCTGAACGCGCTTTGCCGTGTTAATGCTATCGCCAACGGCAGTATATTCCAGGTGTTTTTCGGTGCCAACAAGACCCAAAACGGCCTCACCGTAATGAATACCCACGCCAAACGAAAGATGCGCCTCGGGGGGAAATTCCTGGTGCAGCTTTTCAACTGCCGAACGGATCGCCAGGGCAGCTCTGACCGCGCGCAGCGTATGATCAGGTTGTGGTATCGGGGCATTAAACCAGGCCATGATGGCATCGCCCATAAACTTATCGATTGTCCCTTCTTGCGCCAGCACAGCCTCGGCGGCGCTTGCCAAATAACGATTAAGAACAGAAACCAGTTGTTCTGGATCAACCCTTTCACTATAGCTGGTAAAACCGCGAATGTCGGCGAAAAGGGTTGTGATTGCAGAACGTTCGCCGCCCAATGGTAAACTGTTCGGATCAAGTTGTTCAATCACAGCCGGAGATACCATCCGTTCAAATAAACGCTGCAAACCTTCCAAACGTCTTCTTTCCGTCAGATCATCCAGCACGATCGCAATACCTTGTGTGGTCTGAGCAGCATCCTTCAACGGCGACAAATTAAAACGCAGATCGACATTGCCGCGTTGAGGAAGTTCAGAAGTTAATTCAAGGCCAATGACTGGTTGGTCTGTTTGACGTACCTTGGCCAGATGAGGTTGCAAACCGGACATGATTGGCGGCACCGCATCTTCAAGCCTGCGGCCAATCAAATCTTTACGCGGACAGCCCAGAATCGTTTCAGCCGCTCGATTACTCAGCGTGACCTGGTTGCGAATATCTGCCGTAATAACTCCGCTGGCAATAGAAGCAAACACATTATCCATCAGATTTTTCAATTCAGTCACTTCTGCCAGAGTGCGGCTGACCGAAGCAAACAGGCGCGCATTTTCAATAGCCACTGCCGCCTGGTTGGCAAACGCCACCAGCAAATCACGGGTCATTTCAGTGAACAATCCGGAGCGAATACGATTATCCGCATAAATGACGCCGGTCAACTCCGATTTAACCGTCAAAGGGACACACAAAATCGAACGCAAGTTATAAGCAATGATGCTTTCCTGTCCGCCAAAGCGGGGATCCTCCTGGGCATTAGTGGTTAACACCGGCTGCCCATCATTCACAACACGATTGATGATCGTCGAACTGATCGCAAATTCAGAAGGGTTAATCGATTCCTGCTCCCAATTGCGGGCAATCCGAATGGCCAGTTCTCGCTTCTCGTTACGCAGCATCAAGAATCCTCGCTCGGCGCCCGTCAGGCGGATGATTGTATCCATAACAATCTGAAGCACAACGCTGATATCAAGCGAAGAATTAACAACCTGTCCAATATCGGCCAGAGCGCGCAAATTACGCAATTCGGCCTGCTCTTCGACGATCCGCCGTTCGACCTGAGAAATCTCATCGGTCAGTTGGGTAAGGCCGTCAAGAACATTTTCAGGGACCATCCCCTCAGGCATCCGGTCAAGCTGAAAGCGGGTCCGTTCCACCAATCGGGTCAACAACACCAACTGGTTCTTCAGCATACTTGTTGCGCTAATGGGCGGCAGAGAAGTATTTGTCACATCATGCCTCAATTCTCAATCATCTCGTTTTCTTCTATTATACCTATATCCAGATGCGTGGATTTTCCGATGATGCGCCGGAAAACTGCCCGAACGGCTGCCCGTTTAATCTCACGGCCGGCATATCGGGCAAAACCTACGTTTGGCGGTGAAGCGCTAAACGTGGCTATTTGGTATTCCAATAACAAAGTCCGAATTTGTGTTTCCATTTCAGGTAATAATTTTACCAGCATGGCAGTCCGTTCAGCAGGGGTATCAGATGCTTTCGGTGGATGCCCCAACCATTTCAAACTCTGATTTATACTGGCATAAGCAGCCTCAAGCGGCGTGAGAGTTGCCCGACGTGACCAGCGGCGCAGCCAGGCCGGCGCCGGTACGCCCGTTTTATCCAGGATACTTTCCATAAAAATTGGGAAGGCCGGCAATTGCGATCGGCGGCGCATCATAACCCAGATAATGATCAAACCTATAACAAGGATAATCAAAAACAGCTTCAGGATTTGAATGAGCGTCGTTTTCCAATCCCAAGAAGCCGTCTCCGCCGGCGCATCTTCTCTTAACGAATCAGGAAGACCTGCTCCAAGGTTCCGGCGTTCGAGTTCCTTATCCGTTAAACTTAAGTCCTCGTCTTCCGAACTGGTCGATTCGGGAATATTAATTTCAGGTTGCGAGGTCGTCGGCTCAAATTCAATCCAGCCAATAGTTGAAAAAAAGACTTCTGGCCAAGCGTGTCCATCCCGTTCAAGTACAGTATAAATTCCGGTGGAATAATCATAACTACCCTGCGCATACCCAATGGACAACCGCGCCGGAATGCCAATCGACCTTAACAGCAAAACTTCTGCTGATGCATAATAATTACAGAATCCCTGTTTGAGATCAAATAAGAACCATTCCAGAGGATCGCTCTCTTTGGGAGGGTCTGGAATCCTTTCCTTATATTCAATTGTGTTACGTAAATAACTGGTTATCGCTCGAGTTTTTTCGTAGGGCGTGGATAAACCTTCGGTAATTTGCTCTGCAAGGCTACGAAACCGGGGCGATAAATCTGCCGGCAATTGCAAATAGCGTTCAACAATCCACTCAGAATAATCTTCATTGGCCTCATTCAAAACAGATACAGACGGTTTACTGACCCAGGCTCGCACATCATACTGGTCGCCGTGGTGAAAAACGGGATCAGCAGACATGCCAGTAATTTCAAATTTCTCATCAGGCAATTGTATTAATAGGGTCTGCGCTGGATGGCTTACCCAAATCGGTTGAGCAACCGTGAAAATTGTATCAGAAACCTGGGCCGCCGGAATGAAAGTAAATATCATGAAATTACGATGATCATAGATAGGGAAGGCTAAAGTCTCAAAATTTTCCGGCGCGAGCGGCTCTTTGAGGTTGTAAGTGCTCACCCAATTCCCATCATAATATTGATCATAACTACGCGCCCGCCAGTAATAGCGCGGCGACGCCACATATTGGTCCGAAGGCCGTACCGTAAAAACCAGCTCGTCTCCCAATGGAGCCCCGTTTCCCAATGAAATTATATCGCTGTACGTTCTGGAGAATGACGCACCCCCAAGGTGGCTTTCGAGTGGGGCAAATGCATCAGCCAGGCGGGCGCGAAGCGGCTCCCAACTGGATTTTACCCGCTTCCACACGGCTTCGGCCGGCGCATACCCATTGATCAGCGTCGCTGCTATTCCTGATGCAACGACCATCACGGCAATCAGCAGCAGCAGCCCCCTCGATAAATCATATTCGGTGCCAGAGGGGATAAAGACCCGGCTTTTTTTCCATCCTGCCCGATTGCGAAGATAGGCCAGACGACCCACAATTACTAAAACAAGGATCACATACAAGGCCAGAGACCGTTCCATCCCCTTATTGACCACATCATAACTGTGAACAACAAACAGAATGACTCCTCCTGGTATTGTCGCAACCCAGGGGTCTGCATAACGGGTGAGGTAATAACCAGCCATCAGGCTCACCACCCAAAAAATCGTCGCCATTAATGCCAGAAACAGGATAGTATCCTGCACAGGCTGATCGCTGACAAATTGAATATAGGTTTCCCACAAACGGGCGCCAAGCGCATGTAATTTCGCCGGCCATAAATTATCATTATGAAGAGATAAACCTAACTGCCACGGAATCGCAAAAAGGGTATAAACAACGGCGAATACCGTCACCCATTTCTTCGAAAAACGACTTTGTCCGAGCGCTAATCCAGTGATGACACCCAATAACGTCAAAAATTGAACGACTTCCAGGTTATCCGCCCAATTCGTAACATATAAACGAATAGATACAATAATCAAAGCTGCCAGCAATAATCCGGCAGCCATTATATCCCACCATCTTTGAGAAGCTTCTTTCATAAAATTAGTGTACAATAAAATCCATTATGTCGTCAACAATCTGCGGAGATAGAATATGGATAATTTGTTAGACTTACAAATCCCCATCATCGCCTTTATCCAGAATCTGGGTCATTGGCTCGTCGTTCCAATGAGCTTCTTTACCTGGCTGGGTAGAGAGGATTTCTTTATACTGGTTATGCCTGCTCTCTATTGGTGCGTCGATGCAGGTATCGGCATTCGGGTAGGGATTATTCTTTTAGCAAACAACAGCATCAACTCAGCGTTAAAATTATTTTTCCATGCCCCGCGCCCTTACTGGATCTCCACTCACATTTCCGCTCTGTCCACCGAAAGTTCCTTCGGAGTGCCCTCTGGTCATGCGCAACTGGCAACAGGTGTATGGGGGACCCTTGCCGCTTCATTCAAAAAGAAATGGGGATGGATCGTCGCGATTGTTATTATTTTCTTAATCGGTTTCTCGCGCATCTATCTGGGAGTTCATTTCATCACCGATGTTCTGGCCGGCTGGTTAATCGGATTATTGATCTTATTCGCTTTTATTAAATGGGAGAAGCCGTTCGCCCATTGGTTCAGCCTGCGCACGCCGCTTCAAAAAGTGCTCATCCTTATCGGATGCGCTATCGCCCTGTTTATTCTCAACCTCGCCGGGCTGGCAAGTATCGGCAACTGGCAGTTGCCCGTCGAATGGGTCAACAATGCCAACCTGGCTGCATCCGAGGGATCAATTGCGCCCATCAACCTGAGCGATGTCATTTCAAACATCGGGGTCTTTCTGGGGTTGATGTGTGGAGCCGTATGGCTCTTTGCCCACGGCGGTTATAACACACAAGGCGCGCCCCGACAAAACATTTTACGCTTTGCGCTTGGCCTGGTCGGTGTGCTGATTCTTCGCTACGGCTTGAAAATGATCTTTCCAGGTGGAGAGACGCTCGCCGGTTACAGCCTGCGTCTCTTGCGTTACGCTCTGATCGGGTTATGGATTTCGGCAGGCGCGCCGCTTACATTCATCAAGCTAAAACTGGCTGATCCGCTGAAATAAGCATATTATCAATCAGGCGGGTTTTACCCACGTAAACCGCCATCGAGATCAGCGCTCCGTTAGTGATAGCGCCTTCAATTTCCGTTAAGGTTTCCGGGGCGGCGCAGGAAACGTACTGAAGTTTAGCCAGGGGCTCGGCAGCAACGATGTCAGTTACGATTTTACGTAACTCGTTGGCGTCAGTTTGCCCATTTTCATAAGCCTCATGCGCAGCTTTCAGCGATCGGGAAAGGACAAGCGCAGCTCTTCGTTCCTCAGAATTTAAATAGGTATTTCTACTGGATAAAGCCAGTCCATCTGGTTCGCGAACGATCGGGCAAATCACAATCTCAATCGGAAAATTAAGATCGCGCACCATCTGACGAATCACCGCAGCCTGCTGGGCATCCTTTTGCCCAAAATACGCGCGTTGCGGCATAACGCTGTTAAATAATTTTGCCACCACAGTCGTCACCCCACGGAAATGACCGGGGCGCATCTCGCCTTCCAAAGGCTTGGTAATCTCCTCCACATTCACCCAGGTCTGGAAATCCGCCGGATACATCACTTCAGGTGTGGGCGCCCAAACCAGATCAACATGCTCTGCTTCCAACAACTTGATATCCCGCTCCAGATCGCGCGGGTAAGCTGCGAGGTCCTCATTTGGCCCAAACTGGGTCGGGTTGACAAAAATACTGACCACGACGCAAGCGCATTCTTTTTTTGCGGCGCGAACCAGCGATAAATGGCCTTCATGCAAAAAACCCATCGTCGGAACTAAACCAACCGTTTCGGGCAGCCGTTTACGGGCTGCACGCAGTTCAGGTAAAGTATTAACGATTTTCATCAAGTGTCCTCTTTTCTGGGATTGTGGTTGTTAACACTCATTATAACCACCGCTCTGTTAAAAAAGAACGTAACATTTATAATAACTATTCGTGAATTTAATAACACGGGATTATGACTTAAACTATCCTGCCCTGCTAAGCGCCTTGACAAGAAGCCATAAGGTACGATTGATCGGGCAAGAGATGCCCAATTGTTCACCAATCTCTGCTACGGCGCCGTTAATTGCATCGATTTCGGTCGGGGCATTTCGCATCACGTCGGATAGCATGGACGATATATTACTATCTGTTCTTTTAGCAACATTTTCCACTTCAGAAACAGGGTCCTCAAAAGGCAAAGCAATTCCCTGAGCAGCAGCAATAACAGCAGTTTCCTGTGCGGTTGCTCCCATCAGCTTTCGGGCTGAAGGACGGACAAGCAACCCGCCATTTTTTATTCGCAGGAGCGCCGTCAATGGGTTAATGGCCGAATTAATCACCAGTTTTCCCCACACCAGTGAAGTCGCATCTGAAGTCATTTCCACCTTGAAGCCGGCTTTCTCAAGATGGGAGGGGAATTCGCCCAGATGAGAATGCTCAGCCAGAGAAATCTTGCCATCACCGCCGGGGCAAACTCGCCCCGGCGCAACGCTGGTTGCCCCGTAAGTCGTCACCCCCAGGCAAACACGCTGCTCACCCAGGCATTCACTCAGAATATCGACATTCCCCAGGCCATTTTGCAAAGATAACGCCAATCCATCAGGAGCCAGTAAATGGACCAACTGGTCAGCAGCCCAGCCTGTCTGCCAGGATTTTACAAGAACCATGGCCGTTTTAACCCGGCCAGGGCATTCAACAGATACCGGATAGGTTTTCACCTCGCCATTTTCTTCGATGGCAACTCCCTCGCGGCCCAACAATGTGATTCCTTCCTGCCACGCATCCCGCATAACAACCCGAAATCCCGCAGCGGAAAAACGCGCCGCAAACAGACAGGCCATTGCCCCCGCCCCAATAATCAGAATTGGATCAGACATCACAATTTTTGATTTGTTAATCCATCCTTCCCAACCATCTCAAGCAGAGCTTGCCATTCCTCTTCAGGAATCTCAAACGTGTTTTCGACAGCCGGGAATTTACGTGTTTCAACTTCTGACTTATAATCCAGGATCGCCTGCTCTATGTCGCCGGCCAGGTTGGCATATTTCTTAACATGCTTGGGTAAAAAGCGGTCGAACAGGCCCAGCATATCATGTAACACAAGCACCTGACCATCACAGCCGTTGCCTGCCCCGATGCCAATGGTCGGAATCTTCAATCGTTTCGAAATCAACGCGCCCAGACGAGCAGGAATACATTCCAGTACGATACTGAAACATCCGGCCTCTTCGAGAATCAGGGCATCTTCTAATAAACGAGCGCCAACTTTAGCCGTTTTCCCCTGCGGACGAAATCCGCCAAGCTGATTATAACTCTGAGGTGTCAGACCCAGATGCCCCATAACCGGAATCCCAGTAGCAACGATTGCTCTGATCGCTTCGACGCGCTCTCTTCCACCCTCGAGTTTCACAGCATTCATCCCGCCTTCCTGCAGAAAGCGCCCTGCATTACGGATCGCTTCTTCGACGGTTACCTGATAAGACATGAACGGCATATCGCCAATCAAAAAAGCGGTATGTGCGCCCCGCGCCACGGCTTTGCAGTGATGAATCATATCCTCCATCGTCACTTGCAGGGTGTTCTCATATCCCAGCACCACCATACCCAACGAATCGCCCACCAGAATCGCATCAATGCCAGCCTTATCCAGCACCAAAGCAGTCGGATAATCATAAGCCGTCAACATTGTAATCGGCTCTAATTTCCGCTTCTTCTCAAATAATGTATTGAGAGTAACGCTCTTTTTCTGTGGAGTTGCAGGCTTTGCAGGAGCAGTTGTTGACATAATTATCCTCAAACCTTTCTTTCCGTGCAAAATTACACTTACTAACAGGGTTTGCACAAAGTCAGATGATCTTGTGTATCCATAAGCTGTCATTGCAAACGGAGTGAGCCTCGCGGAGGCAAAAGAGCGGAGCGACTGACATCGTACCAGAAGGGTAAGCAATCTCCACGCCAATTGAGAAATCGCCGCCATCTTTTGGAGAGTTAGCGCTCATTCTTGTGAAAGCCCTGTACTCGTTAAACAATACGGCACCAAGTACCAAGTTTGACATTCTTGTGTTAAAATTTTACCTTATAATCGGGGTGATATCATGGTGTAGAATGAGAGGAGATTAACATGCATAAAGTCACAAGATTCTTAACCGGCTTTGTAATGGGCGGTATGCTGGGTGCATTTGTGGCAATTTTACTGGCCCCCAAGTCAGGCATCGAATTGCAAGAGCAAATTAAAATTGAGGCGCAAAAGTTCACTTCCGAAGTCAGTCAGGCTGCTGCTGACCGGCGTGCGGAGATGGAAAAACAATTAGCCGAGCTCCGCACGCCGCGTAAACCTGCGTCAGAAAAATAAACAGTTATTCAGTTATACTAAAGCGATAGCTTGCTTCCTGCCGGGTAAAACGAGTGGTTCCGCTCACGACCAGAACTGCTTCGTCAAAATCGCCGCCGATACTTAAGGGAATTTCAGCGGTTTGGTCTGCTGATAATTCGATTGGTTGTACGGTGGTTCTTTTACCATCCAATATCAGATTCAGGCGGTAGGTTTGAGGTAAAACATTTTCGATACGTACAAAACCAGCCGCTTCCCATCCTCCCGCATCTTCTTCCAGATCGGTTTCATATCCAATTTCCGGAATCGAAATATCATCAAGCAGCAAACCTTCTTCGTTAACAGCCGCGTCGGTCACGTATTCAAAACGAAGCTGAACCTGTTTTCCGGCAAACTCTGAAAGATCGACTTCCTCTTTGACCCAAATCGGACCATCGCCGCTCGTTCCGTTGTAGCCGCAACCGTAACTGTTGCCCGAGGGGTTATTGGTTGTGCAGGAAGGCGTATTCAGAATCTTCCAGCTTTCTCCATCAGTCGATGCTTCCAGATAAAGGTAATCGTAATCCTTTTCCAGGTTATACCACGTCCAGTAATTTAACGTGATATTGCCGGTCTGCGAAGTAAAATCAAAAGACTGGGTCAGGGTCATATCAGACTCATCTCCCTTGTTCGACCAGAACATATACTTGCCTGAATACGCATTTTCTGGAACGACGCCCACTTGGGTTGAACCTTCAAACTTCAGCTTAAAGTCTCCCCGGCAGCTAATTCCAATATAATCGACTCCATATTGATGAACCGTTCGAGTCTGCGGTTTTGTGGGACAAACATCAATTATTTCAGTTTGAATTGCCTTCGGCGCGTTGTCATAATTATGATATGCATAACGGCCATCGCCGACAGCCGAATCGCTCAGGTAATTAGTCAATGCCCAATCGCCGAAAATATCATCGGCGGTAATTTGCTGCCCTGTTGCCGGGTCAGCAATTGCCAGTGATGCCATGACTTCATCAACACTCGCCATACCGTTATTCTGGTCAGCAACCAACGCCTGGGTGGCCTTATTGCCAAAACGATCCAGAAAATAGGTCACATACAAAAATGACGCCCCGTAATGCGGGCCATTGAGTGTCTGTTCCGGGTCCCAATCATTCAGTTGCAGGTCCGGGTCATTAATGTATGAATAATCCTTAAAACCCACGTTATATCCATTCAACAGCACAGCCAGTTCCGAGAAACCTTCATTAAGCCACGATTCTTCATTCCGATCCAGGTACCAATGAATCATGTGCTGAAATTCATGCGCCAGAATCCCATAGGTATAATCATCGGATAGATCCTGTGAAGATTCAACGATAAACAATTCGTGCGCATTGGAATATGGGTGCGCCAATGGATTGATCTCATCAGCAGATGAGAAATACCCGGCCACTGTTCCACCAAGATTGCTGGCATATACAATATATAAGTGAGGATCACCATCTACACCCGGCGTCCATTCTGAGCCAAAGAATTTGCGATTGGTCGGATAAATCTGGTTTTCAAAAGTCTCGCACAACCTTTCCAGGTCACTTTCGTCATAACGGATGCCATCCTGCACCCAGAAATACAAATGATCGGTGATGTATTTAAGGGTTGCATCGACCTGGAAATTCTCATTTGTATCCGTATTATTGACCCAGAATTGCTGTCTGTCGCCAATTTTATACGGCGTTTTTGGCGCTTCCACCGTCGGTGAGATATTCACTTTCCCTTGCAATCGACTGGCAATTTCGCGCAAGTCATTGACTGGCACAACCGTCGTCTGAAGAATTTTCAAGGTTTCGTCAGAGACCGGCCCCTGATCAGGGCGGTTAAGCTCTGGCGCCGTCGTGGGTGTCACCTCTTCTCCAAAGGGAAAAATTTCAACATCGGTTTCAGATGGGAACTGGAACTCCCCATTACTGACAACATTTTTACCCACAAAATAAAATGCGCCGCCCAATATTCCCGCGGCAACGATGCATAAGCAACATAACACCACAAGAATCAATCCAATCACGATCCAGGGCGTTGAAGAGTTTTTCATTGCATGGTCTCCTTTCTCTATGAACCAGTAAAATTATCTTCCATTTATCCCATATAAAGGAATAAAATATTCATATATTTTTAGGTTGATTTTTCTTCATCCCAATACTGACTTAATCCCAGAACCAGGCCAAGGCCAATCCACATATTGGGCATGGCAAACGAATCCTGAGTGAAATAAATGAGTAAAACAATGATCCAGATAAACAGACCAGCGATTCCGACAAACCGGGCAGGAAATGAATTGCTTAAATATACCTTGATTTTCCCCAGAATCGAAAGATAAAAAGCCATGAAGAAAGAGAATCCAATAATTCCTGATTCTGCCAGAATGCGGATTAAAAAGTTTTTGGGGTTGGGAATCTGATGTGAGGCTGGGGAAAGCAAATCGGCAACCTCTGCCAGGTAAGTGATTGACCAATCGGGTAAATGTGAAAAAATATATAAACCGCTGGCGCCCAACCCAACACCTGCCCAGGGGTGAGCCAGGAATACATTAACGCTTGCCCAGGCAAATGCCAGGCGTGATCCGGCGTAAATATCGATGAAATATTGTAGCAGGTCAGATTTTTGGGCGCGCCACAACTGAGCAAAATAAGGATTACGCGACAATATATATCCCAGGCATGCCAGGCCCGTTATACCAATGAGAACAACACCCACTCGCGCCGCCCAGACGCGTAGCCTGATATTCGGGGGATCGCTGGCTTGCATTTGCGGTCGAAACAACCACGTCCACCATTTTTTGAGCAGTTCCCTGCCGGTCAATAAAAACACCAGGACCGCACAGACCAGAACATTAATAATTCCTGAACGCGAATACGAGAAAATCAGCAAAAAAAATGCCATACCGGTCAAAACAGGTTCTACCCACCAGCGGCGCGTCGCTCGATATCCGGTGAATATTGAAGCGCATAACCACGGCAGGTAAATTGTAACCATATCGGCCGCCAGCCAGGACGGCTCCAATGAAAAGCCATTGATCCTCTTGGCGTCCATCCCGGCAACTGAAAAATAGTTTTGGTAATTCTGCAGCAGGTCGAAAGGTAAAAACCATTTCATTGCCAGAAGCTGGATAGCGCCCCAGATAAAATTCAGAATCAGACCCCCGTATAACCATTTTAACGATCGGCGCAGGTCTTCGGGCGTGCGGTTCATCCAGATTGTACTGAAGAAAAACGCCATTCCGAAACCAACTGTGACCCAGGCGCGCAAAGCGCGTCCCCAATAATCCTGGCCGCGTAATTCCAGGGGCATTTTGAAAAATCCCAATAACGTGGATACAACCAGGAAAATCAAAAAACCCAAAAAGGGGATTAATTCTACCGGCAGCTTCTTATACCAGCCCCGTTTGAAGAACAGGTAAATCAATATCGGGAAAAGAAACGCCATAGGATAGAGCGACATTGGCCGGACCATCGAATCGCCCATAAACGACGGGAAATAACGGAAGCTGGTTATCGGTAAAACGAATAACGTAAGCCCCCACAACCATTTGAGGAGGTTATCCAGGATAGAGAAGCGTCTCATTTTTGCCTGTTATCGATATGAACGAACAGAAAGAACAGCATTAAACAGACAATCGTCAGACCCGCGCCAGTCGCCGCATACGCCCCACGACCGATCGCTCGCTGCACTGGCAATTCCTCGGCCTGACTCAAAGCGACCAGAACAGTAGGCTCAACACCAAGCGACTGTTTCTGTAATTCAACCAGTTCATCTTCTGCCTTCTTCAATGCAGCCTGATCCGGCGCAGCGGTTTTATCGCAAACCTGCACCCCACCTGCAATGATCTGTTTGAGCGTCTGCAAATAACTCTGCCGTGTGGCCGGCGATGATAACTGATTCAACTCATCAACTGCATAACCACTCCAACGAGTCCAGGAAAAAATTTCACTGATGCGCCAGATATCGTAGGGAGATTGAAAATCAGTCTTAATGAGCTGCTCCTCAACCTCGGAAAAACTTCTATCTGCCGCGTAAATTCGCTCGCAGCGTTGAGCCGATGTTGCCGCAGTACGGGAAAGACTCTTTAAATTATTTTTAATGAGATCGATCTGATTGGCAATTTGCACACCGCTTTGCACTTTGTCAACAAACGCTCTCGCCCAGAGAGCAGCAAGGGCTTCGGCTTTTGCCGGATCCTGATCGCGGGCCACAAAATGCCAGCCGCCATCTGCCGGCTGGCTGAGAACCAGCTTATCGCCGCGCAGCTCGGTCAGCGTCATTCCTGGCTGCTGGTCAACAACGCTCTGCAAAACTGAATCAGACCAGGCAATCTCTACCAATTTTTCCGTTTCACGTTCAAGGAAATAAAACACCTCCCGATCGGGGTATCGCGGAAACGATTCTTCAAGATTATGGTCAACGATCACGGTCGCCTGAGCCTGATAGGGGGGCGGAAACAACTCGTAAATTGCCCAGGCAAGGCCGCCGCCCAGTAATGCGCCAATTAAATAAAGACGCCAGGCTTTCAACACACGCTGCACATCCTCCTGAGAAGGAGGTTTTAACAGCCATGTCCGAATATTATTTTGTTTCTGTGCCATAACTCATCTTCCAAAGAGATAGATTCTCCATCCGCAAGAAATTTCCCAACTTAAGTCCAACGAGATTTACGATCAAGCAAGAAGAATACGATCAAACCAACAAAAAGGATGATACCAAAAACGATATTTCCCAACAAGGCTGGCAATGATAAACAGATAAACGCCAGACAGCTTAAAGTGAGCGACGCAATTTGCATAGTCAGAACAGAATGATTTTTGTCCAGACCAAAGGCTATTAAACGATGATACGTGTGGTCAAGAGCCGATTGGTAAACATGCTTGCGCCGGCGTAATCTTGAAAACACGACCAAACAGGTATCGAATATCGGTACGCCAAGCAATAAAATCGGCACATACCACGATGAAATTTGAGCCAGGCCGCGGGGCGTATAGAGAATCGCCACAACAGCCAGCAAGAAACCCAGAACCTCGGCGCCTGAATCTCCCAGGAAAAACCGGGCCGGCGGTGAGTTGTATAAGTATAAACCGACGCAAATCCCAAATAACAATGCGCTGATACGTGATAGCTGCATTTGCCCGGCATCCAATGACACTAACATAAAAAATGCGAAAGCAATTCCCGCAAGTCCCAACGCCAGGCCGTCCATGCTATCGACAAAGTTGACCGCGTTGGTAATGCCGACCACCCAGAATATGGTCAACCCCCAGTTGAGAATATGACAGAGATACCCTTTACCGAGAAGAATACCAGAAGGCTGGAATATCTGCACCGATACGCCCAGCCATATCAGCACAATGGCAGCCAGTATTTGCCCGGAAAATTTGACTCTTGGTATCACCTGACGGAAATCATCCCACAAACCGAAAACGAAAAGGATTAACGCTGGAAGGACAATCGCCAGCGTTTCGCGGGTCGTTTGCAAACCAAAAAGGATCACAAATGGGATAGCCGCAAGAAACAGGGCAATTCCACCGGCAATTGGAGTTGGCCGGGCGTGCGTTTTATGCGGCGCCCGCCCCGGTATATCAATCAGTCCCATCCGATTGGCAATCTTGATTCCCACCCAACCCATCAATAGCGCACAAATCAACCCGATCAGGATATTCTGAAACATGTAAGAAGTATAAGAAACGTATGAGCCCATAATCCAATCACTAAACGGGAGATAATGCCTGATATACGCCAAGCGTTTTGGCGATGACCATTTCAGCCGAGAAATCCTCTTCGGCAATTTCTCGACTGCGCCAGCCCATCTTCTGGCGCAGAGCGGGATCTTCGATCAATGAACGCAGCGCCTTAGCCAATCCGATGCTATCACGGGGCTGAACCAATAAACCATTTTCACCATCAACAACCACTTCACGGCATCCAGGAGCATCAGTTGTAACAATGGGGCGTCCGCTGGCCAGCGCCTCGACCAGCGCTCGCGGCACACCTTCACGATAGTAAGACGGCAGACAGACTATATGTGTCTGTGAGAATATCAATTGCATATCATCGCGCCATCCCCACCATTCAATCACACCGCTTTCATCCCAGGCTTTCAACTGTTCATTCGGAATTGACGCCGGATTCAATGGGTCGCTGTCACCGACCAGTACAAAACGCGCCTGCACGCCTTCTTCCTTGAGCAATCGGGCAGCATCCACAAATTCTTTGACGCCTTTGTGCCACAACATGCGTGAAGGTAAAATAACAATCGGAACGCCATTTGGCTCCCGGCTGGCAGTAAATGTGGTCAGATCCACTCCCGAACCGCGAATCACAACTGCATCCGCTTCTTTTACAAGATTCTCGCGCAAGAATATATCCCTATCGTCCGGATTTTGAAAAATCACCCGGCTGCCGGGCAGAGCAATCCGGTAAAAGGTGTTAACGATCAGACGCATCACTTTAGCGCCAAATCCCTGCTCGGTGAAGACATACCCCAGCCCGGTAATCGAATTAACGATCCGCCTAATTCCCACCAGCCTGGCAGCCAGAGATCCATAAAGCACACATTTTACTGTAAAGTGATGAATCAAGTCAGGTCGCTCCCGCCGGTATAATTGTATCAAACGCCCGATCGTTGCAATTTCCACAAATGGATTGGCGCCTTTGGAATCTAGGGGAAACTCCACCCAGCGAAATCCTGCCTGTTCCAGCATTGTATGATACTTTCCGGCAGGAGAGATGAAAACAACTTCATCGCCCCTTTTGTAAAGGGCTTGGGCAAGCGACAAACGGTAATGGGCTAAATACCAATCAGTGTTGGCAAACAGAGCTATTTTCACACGGCATCCGACTTATCTGCAATCAATTATACCCGTTTTCCTTAAGCCCCTTCGTTTCGGGTCAGCAGCCAGGCCTGAAACATCAACACATTCCACAGGTAATTCTGCCAGTTGTACCGCCCCTCCAAATGTTCACGCCATTTTTGGCGAACAGGTCGGGGATCAAGATAACCCTGACGGCGCAACAACTGTTCGTCCAATAACGCTTCGGCCCACGGACGCAGAGCCCCTCTCAGCCACGAATCGATTGGGATGGCAAAGCCGGTTTTCGGGCGTTCCAGCAATATTTCAGGAACATAATGGTAAAGCGCCTGGCGCAGCAACCATTTACCTTTTCCATTGCGCACTTTCATGTTCACAGGTAGCGACCAGGCAAATTCAACCAGTCGGTGATCCAAAAGCGGCTCACGCGCTTCCAGACTGACCGCCATGCTGGCGCGGTCCAATTTGACCAGGATATCATCAGGCAAGTAAGTGACCAGATCCATATACATCATCCATTGTAAAAAACCAGGAAGCTTCGCCCAATGGGATTGATCGGTAAGAATTGTCTGCGGCTCCCGGCTGTTCAAAACCAGTTCAGTCGGAGCCTTCCACGTCGAGACCAGTGAGATGTATAACGCCTCAGGAGAATCCACCGGCAATGATTCGGCCAGCTTTTGAATTTTATCCACCGGGTTGCTCTGCCGAAAGCGATTCGGAAGCAAAGAACCGGCTCTGCTGAAGAAGATCTCCCAATCCTTCGCCGAGATTCCCAACAAAGCGCGGGAAATAGCCCGTTTGACGCCCTGCGGTACCCCCCCTGTTTTTCGCCAGATATCGGTTCCCCAAAAATATCGGCTGTAACCGCCAAACAACTCGTCGCCGCCGTCGCCCGAAAGGCTGACGGTCACCGAACGCCGAGTGAGTTCAGAAACCAGGAAAGTCGGAATCTGGGAACTATCGGCAAAGGGTTCATCATACATAAATGGCAATCGGGGAATGACGTTCATTGCCTCCTGAGGTGAGACGTACAACTCGGTGTGGTTTGTCCCCAGGTGATGAGCCACATCTCTGGCATATTCAGCTTCATTGTAGCCGGTCTCATAGAAACCGATGGTATAAGTCTTAACCGGCATTGAACTCTGCGCCTGCATTAACGCCACGACAAGCGACGAGTCAATTCCACCGGACAGGAACGCGCCCAGAGGAACATCAGCAATCATTCGTAAACCAATCGCCTCGCGCAGCAAAGCATCCAGCCGGGTAAGCGCTTCTTCGGTTGATATGTTCAATGGATGAGCGGCTCCCAACTCTGCAACCAGGCGCGCTGACCAGTAGATTTCTGGCTCAGGCGTTACGGGCAATTCAGAGAAAGGGATGGTCAGGATTGCCGCCGGCGGCAATTTCCGGATTCCCTGATAGATCGAAAACGGCGCGGGAATGTCGCTGTGCCGGAAATAAAGCGCCAGGGCGTCCCGATCAATACCAGCCTGAAAAGCCGGGTAAGCTCGCAGAGCTTTCAATTCCGAACCAAACAGAAAAACCCTCCCTATCCACCCATAATAAAGCGGTTTGACGCCCAAGCGGTCACGCACCAGGCTTAATCGTCTTTCCTGCCGGTCCCACAGGGCAAATGCAAACATGCCAACAAAACGCTCAACGGCCGCCCTGAGTCCCCACTGGCAAATTGCCGTCAGCATTACCTCGGTATCAGAAGTGGTATGGAAAACGTGTCCGAGGCTTTGCAATTCGTGAGCCAATGCTTTATAGTTATACACTTCGCCATTATAGACAATAACATAACGCCCGTTTTGCGAAAACATAGGCTGGCGACCGCCAGGTGTAAGGTCGATGATCGAAAGCCGCCGGTGCCCAAAAGCAATTCCACTCGCCTCATCCGCCCAACAACCCCAATCGTCCGGCCCACGATGGCGAATCGCCTCAGCCATTCCGGTAGCCGTTGCTTCCATCTCAGCCTGCGACATACTGCATGCCAGATCCAGAAAGCCGGTGATTCCGCACATTAATGCTGCTCCCTATTCTGAGCCATTTCCTCATATAAATTTTCATACATCCCGACAATGGCATCCAGGCTGTATCGTTGAATTATGCGCTGGCGGGCTACTTCGCCCAACCGCCGCCGCCCATCCGCGCCCCGGTCAATCAGTTTTGCCCATCCAGCAACCAGAGCCTGTGTATCTTCAATTGGAATCAAAATACCGCAATCTCCCACAATCTGGGCCACATCGCCAACATCGGTTGATACACACGGAACACCGCAGGCCATTGCCTCGCCGATGATGTTGGGAAAAGCTTCGGCAATTGAAGAACAGGTAGCAATATCCAGGGCTGCTGTCAGACGTGGAATATCCGAACGCCGGCCCAGCATGAAGACTCTTCCCCTGAGTGAATCAACGCCAATATAAGAAGCCAGTTGTAGGTTATCCACCGTTACACCCTCGCCTGCCAGAACAAAATACACCGCCTGATTCTTTCCTGCCAGGCGTTCGGCAGCCTCCAGAAATATTGAATGCCCTTTCAAAGGATCATAACGACCGATCAAACCGATCAGAATCGCATCGGTTGAAAGACCCAATTCCTTGCGAACAGAAGCGCGCGCCGTCTCGTCAGGATGAAAAACATCGGTATCAAATCCATTCGGTATCGCTGCCCAGCGTCGGGGGTGATAACCAATGTCAATATGCACTTTCTGCCCGGCTTCCGAATTGACCACCACCGCGTCGGGTATGGCCGAAAGTCTGGCGCAGGTACGAACAACTGCTGAACCCAATCCGGTATGATACGCGCTGCGAATATTCCATATCAGGGGAAATTTATAAAACAGTCTTGAAATAACACCCAATAAATCGGCATGATATAACCAGGTCTGCAATACCTGCGGCTGCTCCTGACGTAAGAGCTTCAGAAACCTGATCAGGCCGGCAAAAGTCGGTGAGCCGGCCGGCATGCCCAGTGAATAAACTTTTACATCAGCCGCGCCCAGCGCTTCTTCGAGAGGCCCACCCGAAACCAGCGATACAACCCGATGGCAAAAGCGGCTTCTATCTGAACGTTTCACCAATTTAAGCAGCATCGTTTCGGCCCCGCCCACGTTCAAACTGGTGATGAGATGCATGACTGTAATTGGATCAGACATTCATCTTTCCAGTGATGCGTTGAGAATACGCCACCCAATAAGGCGTCCGGTCAGAAAACACAGGCAAAAGATCATACCGTTTAAGCCAGGCTTCAATTTCAGCCCTGGTATAACGATTTTCAATCGGTGTAGCAAAACGGTCAAAAGCGTCGCCGACCATGAAACGAATCGTGGCGTTCCGGTAATGGTATAAAGGGATATTTTTTGCCGCGTCCTTTAATCCGATCTTTTCCAGCAACCAGGCAAATTTCGCCAGCGGCAAGTAGATGCCCAAACCAATCACCCAGGCCAGGCGGTGCATCCAGGGCTTGGATAATTTCGAAGTCGTCCGCCGCGCCCAGGTAATCGCACGGAATATTATCCGGTAGAATGCAGGCCGGTTTTCGAGCGCATAATATAAATACACCAACAAAGAGCCATTTTCCTTCATCGATTTCACCAGACTCGCCATCCCCAGGTCAGGATTCTCAAGATGGTGAAGGACGCCCAAAGAATAAACAAAATCGAAAGTTTGCGGGCGAAAGGGTAATCGGCAGATATCCGCCTGAATACAATGGGCTGCGCTCATATCTGCCAGGGTGCGGGCGGCGCGATCAATGGCGCGTGAAAAATCCAGCGCATACAGGCGGCGTATCGATTTTCGGCAAACGTAATGCGCCCAACGTCCCATCCCACAGCCGGCGTCCAGGATTACCGCGTCGTTCAGTTTATCTTCAGGTACAACATAAAAATAATTCTGAACTTCCTGTTCGTAATCGGGCAGCAGCGCGTCAAAATGTTCCCATTCGTAGCCAAAACTTTCCTGGGTCGCTGCGCCAGGAGATTCCCGCAAAGGTGCATCGGGTAACAGTCGGGGGATTCCATCAACGATCGGATAACTCGAATCGGTTCCTTTTAACTCACCCGAGACAATCCATTGCCGGGCGCAGCGTTCGCAATCGACAGGTGAGACGCCATCAGGCAATGCGCCATGATAAGCGCACCAGAAACGGCAGCGATGGACCAGTTCACCTGAACGTTCAACAACTGCAGCATTAACTACCCGCAGGGGCTGCCCATCAAGCGGATCGACAATATCATCCAAAATATAATAGCGCAAGGAACCTCACGAAATTGAAGAATTACCCTGTCAGATTATAACATGCTCTAAATGACAGGCCTCATTCCCCCAGTAATCGAATATATTGAGCCACCCCCCGTTGCTCATCAAAATCTTCTGCACGCTGCTTCAGCACATCTGCAGATATCGGATACTGCATCGTAAAACGAATCGCCTCGGCCAAAGCAGCCGGGTCGCTGGTCGGAACGAGTTTGCCATAACGTCCGCCATCCAAAATCTCAGCCGGCCCGCTTTTACAATCTGTGGCAACCACAGGCGTCTCACAAGCCAGGGCTTCGATCAGCGACGTGGGCAGCCCCTCCCATTTCGATGAAAGCGCAAATACTGCCGAACGAGCAACATAAGGAAACGGATTCAGCATCATCCCCGGTAGTGATACATCCTGTTCCAAACCAAGCTCTCGCGTCAGAGCCTCCAGCCGCTCGCGTTCACTTCCCTCCCCAATAATCATCAACCGCGCCGGCGTCGTCTTTCTGAGGATCGCAAAGGCGCGAATCAGATTCTGGTAATCTTTCGCCGGCGCCAGACGCCCAACACTAATAATCACTGGCGGCTCACCCGGCGCGAACCAGGCGTGTTTCACAGCCTGTTTTGATTTTTCTCGAATTTCAGCAACGGCGACAGGATTGTAGATCACCTGAATTTTTTCCCTGCTGATTCCGGTCTTCTGCGCCAGATCATCAGCAACCCCGTTCGAAACCGCCACGATCGCGTCCGCCTGCGGATACAACCAGCGCGCCAGCAGCGGTAAGATTCTCCCCCTGGTATTAGAGTCTCTGGCGGCTGCCACCGAGAGGGTGCTGTGTTCGCATACGATGACCCGCGTTGCACATCCCGCCCATCTTCTGGTCCATAAAGCAACCAGATTGATATACGTCTGGGCAGCGATCATGGCCTGTGGGCAGGTCTGACGCAGGTATTGCGCCAGTTTGGGAATCGCTGCGATGGCCCGTGGTGCATCCAAATCAATAATTCGCACCGTATCAGGAATGCCGGCTAAATTTTCTCCCTCCGCTTTCACCGCCACCAGATCAATATGACAACCCCGTTCCGCCAGTTTACGCGCCAGCAAGGCCATTGCCCGCTCAACGCCTCCCATGCCAAGCGAACCAACAAAGAGCGCATAACGGCGACCCTGTTCACCTGTCATGTTTAATTACCCCCCACTCTGTCGGCCATCAGTGAGCTTGCGCAAGGCTTTTTCAGGTAATCGGGCAACTTTACCAGCGCCCAGGCTAAAAAATGTCCCCCACCATGCAGGGTTTAGCTTCAGACCACGCCGGGCGAACTGCCAGGCAATTGCTAATTTTCCCTGGCGCAGCGCCAGAATCGCCGCTTCAGACGAAAGTTGGGCATGCCATATCCTGAGATAGTATTGCCCTTCTTGATGATCTCTCCTTTCAATGATATATCGCTCGATAATTGAGAGGCACTCATTCCACACGCGAACGGCCTGTCGGGCGCCGGGGTCCAGAGTGAACGATCCGCCGTGCCTGCGATAATGATAGACTGTCATATCAAGAGGCTGATAAACCAACCCGGCAAACGCCGCTCTCAGGAAGAATTCCCTGTCGCCCGCCCAGAAATATTGGGCGTCGTACCCTCCAATACGGTCGTACAATTTCCGGCGAATGAACCACGCATTCGTCACCGGTGATCCCGTTGTGACCCGCGGCCAAAGCTGTCCCTCGCCAATCGGCGGATTCATCTGTATCACCCTTCTCGTTCCGCTGTCCATTGCTTCAAAATATGTCACTCCCCCCACAACGGCATCCAGTTCATCACTTGCTGCCAGTTCCGATATTACTGCACCAAAGACGTTTTCTTCGTAGAGATCATCCGTATTCAATATCCCGATGATTTCCCCCTGCGCCAGACGCAAACCCTTATTCCAGGCGTCATAAATTCCCCGGTCGGGTTCGCTGATCACCTTAAGATGCGGATAAGAACGTAAAATATCCAGGGTGCCGTCCGTCGATCCGCCATCAATAATAATATGTTCCACACGTTCATAATCCTGGCGCAGCACGCTTTCAATCGCCTCACGGATAAAATCGGCCCGATTGAAGCAAGCAGTAATAATTGAAATAAGCGGCTGTTCTTCCAACAATATCCTTCCAGTGTATAATGTCACCATTATAACGTACCGGTATTATACAGCTATGGGTCAAAATCCGCTTTCCATTCTCCAGATCAACACCACAGACAAAACCGGCGGGGCTGCCCAGGTTGCCTGGATGCTGCATGAATCTTTCAAGAAACATGGTCTGAATTCCTGGCTGGCAGTCGGTTATCAGAAATCCGATGATGCACAGGTCATCACTTTGCCCAACCGTGAATCTTCAGGGCTGTGGGGGCGTTGTTGGGTCAATGTTGCCAATAAAATTTCCCGTAAAGAGATCAAATCGCCCTTCGAACAATTCCTGCTCAATCAGTCAGAGCGATTGGTTAACCCCATCCGCTCACTGATGAGATACTGGGATTACCAACAAGGACGGGAAAATTTTCGCTTTCCGGGCATCTGGAAAATATTTGAAATGCTTCCCGAAATGCCGGATGTTATTCTGGCGCACAACCTGCACGGCGGTTATTTTGACCTGCGGGCCCTACCCTCACTCAGCCGCCAGGCGCCCCTCATTTTATGCCTTTCCGACGCCTGGCTTTTGAGCGGCCATTGCGCCCATTCATTAGGCTGCGAGCGATGGAAGATCGGCTGTGGCCGCTGTCCTGATTTAACCATTTATCCGGCCGTGCGACGGGATAATACAGCCAATAATTGGCGGCGAAAACGACGAATCTACACGCAAAGCCATTTTTATGTTATCACCCCCGCTCATTGGATGATGGCTAAAGTGGACCAATCCATGCTCGCCGACTCGGTGGTAAAAAGTCAGGTCATCCCGCATGGCGTCGATCTGACCATCTATCGACCCGGCGATCAGGCATCTGCTCGATCAACCCTTAATTTACCGAAAGACGCCTGGGTGGTTGCCTTTGCCGGAAAATCTATACAGGCAAATCCCTTCAAAGATTTCAACACTGTTTTTCAAGCCATCAAAATCGCCGTCGAAAACCTCAAAGATCGGCGTGTTATCCTTTTGAGTTTGGGCGGCAATGGAGAGTTGTCTTCTGAAACGGCAGGTTCGCTTGAAATTCGCCATGTGCCCTACGTCAGCGATCCCACACGACTTGCCACGTATTATCAGGCGATGGATGTTTACCTGCACGCTGCCCCGGTCGAAGGAGAGACTTTCGGTCTGACCATCGCCGAAGCAAAAGCCTGCGGTGTACCCGTCATTGGTACAGCCACAGGGGGCATCAGCGAACAGATCATCGACGGAGAGAATGGTTTTCTCACTCCGCCTGGCGACGCGGCTGCCATGGCGCAGCGATTAATAGCTCTCTTAAACGATGATGCATTGCGGAACGCAATGAAAGAGCAGGCAGTCAGCGATGCCCGTCAACGTTTTGACCTGACCCGTATGGCAACCGATTACCTGAATTTTATTCAACTGGTGGTTGAAGACTGGGCAACAAAACGCTGGTAGGCTTTCAGCAATTTATTTCCCTCATTTTCCCAATTAATAATCGCCGCTGCCTTCCTGCATCCGGCGCGCATTGTCATCAATTTCTCCGGGTTGTTCAACAATTCATTGATTGCGGTTGCAATACCATTTGCCGTACTCAAGTCAGCCAGCGCCGGTACGCCATATCGTTCGGCCATCTGATGAAAGAATGGCAAATCGTGCGTCAGCATCGGCGTTTCAGACTGCACAAACTCAAAAAACTTATTCGGCGAACATAACTGGTGATTGAGATCTACCGGCAGATAAGGAATGATCCCCAGATCCGCGCCCGCTGTAAGATGCATTACTTCGTCAAATTCAACTTTTCCCAAGAAGCGCACCCGTTTTTCCCATGGTTGCCCTTTTACTTCTGCACGCAGATCATTCTCGTAAACGCCATAGCCGATGATGACCAGATAAGCGCCTTCGCTAAAGTATTCCGTCGAGCGAACCAGGGCCGAAAGGTTACGCTCACTGCTGATCCACCCTTGGAATAAAACCACCCGGCTGTTGTCGGGTAAGCCGGCTTTTTGACGCAGACGCTGCGCCGCCCCAACCCGATAAGTTGCCGGAGGAGGGTCAATTGCATTGAGCAGCACAAGCGGCCGCCGTCGGTAAGTTTGCTCATAATAATCAGCCAACCCATCGTTCACCGTGAGAAACAGGTTGGCCTGTTTAAGGTAGCGTTTTTCTTCGCGCTTAAATTGGTCAAGAATTTCTCGGCCCAAAATTTCCTGGCGTGTATAAATCTCGTGCGCATCATAGACCAGCGGAACCTGCCACTCATGCGCCAGGATTGCCCCGTATTTCAACAAAAGCAAATCATGAACATGAATCACATCCGCCGGAAATTGCCGGCACGTCGCCAGAATAAATTGATCGTAAGGTGAAAGCATTCCCACCTGTCGGGCAATTTTGGCAAGCAATTGATATATCCTTTGCTTCACCCCACCCCTCTCGGCGACAGATTGCTGCAAACGCCTGACCTGGGTCTGACGACTTCCGTAGGCATAGCGATGAATATCTACATTATCCTGACGGTAATGAGTCTCTGCCTCACACTGAAACCCGGCCAGCAAAGTCACCTCATAACCAGCGCTGCCTAATGTATGCGCCTGCTGCAGCACACGCCGGTCAATAACCTGGTTTTCGGGGACCATCATCAAAACCTTCATCGTTCAGACCTCCACGCGGCAATTTTGGCAATGGGCAGGATCATATTTCCTAACCACATTGACCCGGTTCGCCGGGCAGGTAAATTCTCGGCAATTGCCTGTTCGATATCTTTTGCAAACTGACGATAAGAATACTTACCGCTTAAATAGATATCCTGGTATGCCTGTTCAGTGATCGCTCCGATACAGGTATCATCTCTGATTTTTTCCAGCACTTCATCCAAATTTGAAAAATCGCGCTTTAACGGAATGTAATGCTTATGCGGCTCCAATATCCCATCATACGAACCTTCGATCAATACCTGGCAGGTCCGGGTAATAATAGCTTCAAAGTGACGCGGACTGATGGCAAAAAAACGATAATCATCCCAACCCGCCGGCATCTGACGGGCAACTTCTTGATATGACGCCTGCGGATTGACAACAAGCAGGTTTTGAATGCGAGCGCGAATTTCCCCACGCCGGTCGAGCACGCTGGAACCGCTCTCGCAGCCAATCACCGCCCGTCCTGAAGCCAGAAAACGCATCCAGCGATTTCCCACAATCGTATCTTTGGGGTGAGTTGAGATGTCACATTTCAACCCGCGTTGAGTTGCCCGTTCAGCAACCACATCAGCGATCTGATGTTTCAGGTATCCCTGGCGGCCAAACCAGTAGGGTAAGTGCGCAGCCCGATAAACAATATCATTGGGTCGCTCACCAGGTTTGGGCAAGCCATCCATGTAATTTTGTGCATCAGCCTCATCGATGAAGCCGGTCAACACTTTATAAAAACGAGCTCTATGCTGCATCAGTGGGTAAAGCGCCGGATAATGCTCTTCCCCGAAACAACTGAATATCACCGAAACACCCAGCTCGTAAAGCCATTCATCCAGAATCTCTGAATGGTCATACTCATCCTGCGGCAAAGCAATTTTGACGCAATTCGCTTCCTTGATCCAACGCAATTCCCATTTCCAGGTGTAAAACGAAGCGCGCCAGCGCCCGCCCAGGAATGTAGTATGCAGAACAATAGCATCAAAATTCACATTCTTCAACCATGCTGGGGCGGCTTCAAACGTGTTGTAATACAACACTTCAAAACGTTCCTGATCCACATCCAGAACGTGCAAATGCTGCTGAATTGCCAGACGCAGGTCACCTTCTGTCGGGTCATGCCAGTAGAGAACCAGGATACGCCACCGGTCAGGTTTCACATTCCCTCTTTTTTATATTGAAACGAAGGCGAGAGATAGGGGAAAAAAGTTGCTGCCAAATCTGCCTCCTTTATCGTTATGATGCTGGACGTACACCCCAAATCGATCAAATGTTTAACAACAGACTGGTTTGTTTCTTTAACAAAAACCGAATCAATTTTACCCAGATCACGGTAGTTATTTATCAACGCCAGATCGTTTTCCATCCGGGTATGATAAAGAAATAACTGGCAGTTGAAAATACGTTTCAACCGCGCCCCCGCTGAAAGCGTCTCACTACTGGCGCAGAAGATGATCCCGGCTGGAACAGAATTGGCCCGTCCACGCCAATATAAAGCGTCATTAATCTTCTTTAGAGGGGTATGTAATTGGCGGTTTGCACCTGTGGAAGTGACCGCCGGAACATCACCCCCCTGTTCGAAATAATTACCGCGTTCATTGGAAGATACTTTTCCAGTGTGGCCCAACCCGCGCAGCTTGCGCAGCCATGGCGCCAGACAAACAATCGGCCGACGAAAGCGAATTTGCCGGTTCAAAAACGTGTAATCGGCTTGCTCGATATATTCGATATATAGATTGCCGTCATAAATTCGGGAAGGGTTAGCGCTTGTTTTCCAATAAACCAAAACATCAGTTCGCCCTGCCTGAGCGCACGCATCAGTCAGCCAGCAGGTTTCCGGTTTACTGGCTGGGTCCCAGGCGCTTAAAATTAGAATACAGCGAGGTGTTTCCAAGGCATTAAACTTCCTCACAACGCCATGTCGCCGGATGATTGAATACCCCATTCTCAAAGACCCCGTTCCCAACTACAGCAAACTCATAACTGCGGTCCAACAAATCGTACCAATCCGGGTCATCCCACGAAAGCCGTCGGTAAATCGCCGGCGAGATCACATAATGGGCATTGCCCATATTGATCGCATCAAACTTAAGCTGAAATTTTCTTTTTTCCCCAACCTCAAGCTTCAAAGTCGTCAAAGGCCCAACCCGATTAGTGACAAGCACGCCATCCAGGCGATAAAACGTAACCGCCGGCGTAACATCATAAGTTCCGCTTTCGTGGGCAACAATCGTCATACTCACTGTAAACGGGCTTCCTGCCTCAAACACCGCCTGTTCTTTGCCCCCTTCACCTGAAAGTATCACATCTTCAATCGTTAACATCGCGTTACCCGGCCAGCGCCGCACGAGTTGTTTCTCCGGCTTCGGCAAAACAGCCTCGAGCTCATCCGTTGCCTCGCCCTTCCCCGTCACCAGATTGACCGGTATGCGCTGGTTTTGCCACTCATCCTGCCCTGCGGGCAATTCCTTCCGGTCACATAGGATGTTGTTGCGGAAAACTTCCAGCGTAACCTTGCTGTTCTTTCCATATCGCAGTTTTAGATCGAGCGAATAATGCGACGCTTCATAGATACAGTACATCATAAATACTGCATTACCGGCGGCAACGGCAGTACTCTGTTTTTTATTAATTGCAACCCGCCGGTGCGGAATCGAAGTGACTTCTCTGGGAAGCGACCAGTTGCCCTCGCTTGTCAACGCATAACATGAATGGGCAGTATCTGAATCCTGCGCCCCCCCCACAAGCAGGGTATCTTCAATTTCATCATCCTTCCACAGATGAATCTCGGAAACATCGCAATAAGCATCAGGAGCACCTTCGACTAAAAAGCGAAAAGTCAGTTGATCCGAATAAGTATCGCCCTGGTCAACCTGCCCCGTTGTGCGCTTTCTCCAGTTCTTGGCTTTCAGACGACGGTTTTCAAAAATCTGCATATACTGGGAATACGCTTTGACAACTTCCATGCTCGCGCCGCGCTCCATGATTTTCCCCCGTTCCACCCAGATCGCTTCGTTGCAAATCCGGGTGATTTGATCCAAAGCGTGCGATACCAGCAGCACCGAAGCGCCGCTGTTGATCAACTTCATGATCCGGTCAGCCGACTTACCCACGAAGTAGGCGTCGCCCGCCCCCAAAATTTCGTCGATGATTAAAATCTCTGGCTTGATGACCGTCGCTGCAGCAAAGGTCAGACGAGCCTGCATCCCCAGTGAATAGGATTTGAATGGCTGGTTCAGGAATTCACCCAGCTCAGTAAACTGAGCAATCTCCCGTGATGCTTCTTCGATCTCAGCCGGCTCCAGACCTTGATAGGTCAACGCTGCTTTGATATTCTCATACCCGGTGAATTCGGGATGGAAGCCTGCTCCTGTTTTCAATAAAGCCTGAACAGAACCATTGACCTCTATTTTCCCCTCAGTGGGATCCAGATTGCCGGTAATTAATTTTAGCATGGTGCTTTTACCGGCGCCGTTCCGCCCCACGATCCCGATGCGTTGTCCTTTCTTCAATTCCAGGTCAATACCGCGCAGCGCCCAGAACTCACGATATTTTGGTTTCGTAAAAGGTCGCGCCAAACCCACAGAATCCAGAAAGGTATCCATGCGGGATGAGAAGAGTTTATACATCTTCCCCACCCCGGTCAGTCGAATAGCTAAATCATCCGACATAATCGATCATCACCTTTTTGGCGCGCGGGAAAATCCAGTTGCCAATTGCAAAAAAACCCAACGCAATTACGACCAGCATGATACATTGGAAAAGGGTCGGGATTTCTCCAAGTATCAATAATTTTTGATAGGCGATCACAAAATAAGCAAATGGATTCAACGAGATAATGAATTGCAATTTTTCAGGTACCATATCTGGTGTATAGGCAATCGGTGAAGCCACCATTAACATCATCATAATAACCTGGATCATATTCTGTAGATCACGAAAAACAATATTCAATAAAGAAAGCACCCAGGTCAGGCCAATCAACGCAAGAATTTGCAGCGCCCAGACAAACGGAAAGAAAATCGCCGTCCAGGATATATTCCCATTGATGATCGATCCCACCAGTATCGCTGTCATTCCAACAACCATCGTGGGCTGACTCATCAAAACCGCTTTCGCCGGCGCCAGGTCTATCGGGAAAACTGTATTGCTCAACACAGCTTTGTTAGTGATAATCGAAGGGATGCCAAAAGACAACGATTCAGAAGTCGCCAGAAACGGCACCATGCCGGCAAAGATATAAAGGGTATAACTGATGGGAGTTAACCCAACCGCTCTCACCCG
>CAZDAW010000041.1:0-28926 GCA_964503685.1 uncultured Anaerolineaceae bacterium
GATGCTTCCCCTGATAAGGCTTTGGCTTTGATTTTGTGACTTTAAGAAAGGCGTGTAAATTTACAAATGACCTATTGACTCCAGATAAATATGTCTGTACAATATTTTTACATCGTTGAATACATCGTTGAACATAGCTTTAAGATACTGAAAATAAGCTTGTCAACATGTTTTCCAAACGAAAATCCCCACTCAAATCCATTACACTCAAAGATGTTGCGGCGCTTGCGGGCGTCTCTCCTAAAACTGTTTCAAATGTTATCAACGATTGGCCTTATGTTACGGATGAAACCCGTCAGAGAGTCCGCGCAGCAATTGATACACTCGGTTACCGGCCAAGTCAATTAGCTCGCAGTTTGGTTACCGGCAATACAAAAACAATTGGCTTAGTTTTACCAGATATCTCCAACCCATTTTTCAGTCATGCGGTACGCGGTTGCGAAGACGTCCTCAGCAACGCCAATTACAACCTTTTCCTTTCTAACACCGATGAAGATCCTCAAAAAGAATCCAATTACCTGAATATGTTATTCAGCCGAGCAGTCGATGGGGTAATCGTATGGGGGTCACGCTCGCAATTTACTGAGCTAATCAGTCATGTTGGCGAAGAAATGCCTCTTGTCATCGTCGATTGCCCTAACCCGATAGAAGGTTCCAAGGTCACATGCGTCAATGTAGATAGTCTTGGGGGAGCGCGCATTGCCACCGAACATCTGGTTCGCGCCGGCTATCGTTCAATTGCTCATGTAGCCGGACCTACACAACGGCCCACCGCACAACTTCGACTACAAGGATACAAAGAAGGATTACACAAGACTGGTATTTCCTTCAAGCCCGAATTGGTAATAGAAGGCATGCCGACCATTCGGGGAGGGTATTTTACAACCTGTCAACTTTTATCAAATGTGAGACCTCAAGCTATCTTTGCGTACAACGATTTAATGGCGATCGGCGCCATCGTGGCTGCTCAACAATTAAATTTATCTGTACCACGAGATATTGCCGTAGTTGGCTTCGACGATATTATCTTAGCCTCTCTTATCGAGCCTACCCTTACAACCATTCGGATTCCCCAATATGAATTGGGCAAATTGGTCGGCGAGCTTCTATTAGAACGGATCATGAATCATAACCTGCCCCAAAAAATGATCAATTTCCCGGTTGCACTTCAAATCCGTCGTTCTTGTGGTTCAAGGCGCTTCACAAAAAAACAAAAACAATTGCTTTTACAAAACCTTGTTTCATCTGTTTCAGCAGATCTTCCAGGTTAGAACGTCAAGCCCTGAATACTACGCCGCCTGATCAGTCAAAAAAAGATATTTATAAAACATTTTTGGTATAAAATGAACGATTTTCATAAATCATTCACTGATTTTCAGCTATTACAACCTTCAGTCTAAGTTCTGCATAGAGTTCCCCCCTTCGCCGGCGGGAAAGGTACTCTTTTATTTATTTCAATTTCAGAAAGGAGGAGGCTTTCAAACAATTACATCCAGTTTTATGTTTGAATACTTATAACCAGAACCATAAGTAGCTTTTAAGGAAAGGAGAATATATGTCTAGCAAGAAGTGGTACAGCGTAGTAGCCATCCTCGTTGCCGTAATGATGTTGCTTTCTGCCTGTGCTCCGGCGCCTGCTGCAGCTCCTGAAAAAGTCGTAGAAGTTCAAACCAAGGTTGTAGAGAAGCAGGTAGTTGTTACTGCAACCCCTGAGCCCAAGCAAAAGAAGTTGGAAATCTTCCACTGGTGGACCGCACCTGGAGAACGCGAAGCCGCGGATGCTATGTTCGCAGCCCTGAAAGCGGCATATCCTGATATCCAAGTGGTTGAGAATCCGGTCCCTGGCGGCGGTGGTACTGAACACCGCGTTGTGCTTAAAGCTCGCATCACTGCCGGTATTCCGCCAGACACCTTCCAAACCCTGGGCGGCGCCGAATTAAAAGACTATGTGGATAGCGGTGTTTTGCAGCCCCTGGATGATTTCTACAAATCAACCGGATACGGCGACAAGATCCCCAAACCGCTGCTCAATGCCGTCACCATCAATGGACACCCTTATTCTGTTCCATTGAACATGCACCTTGAAAACATCCTCTACTACAACAAGAAATTGTTCGATGAGTTAAAACTGTCTGCTCCGACAGGTTATGACGACCTGGTCGCCGCCTGCGAGGCCATCAAGGCAGCCAAACCTGAGATGTCCTGCTTGGCTGTCGGTTCAAAGGACAACTGGTCGGATGTCTTCGTGCTTGACACCATCATGATGGAATTGGGCGGCCCCGAGTACTATGTAAAGTTCTTCAAGGGCGAAATTGATGTTGCCACCGATCCAATCTTCAAGCAATCATTGGAGAAGTATGCTGCGCTGCAGCAGTACAGCAACATGAAGGATCATTCCAGCCTTACATGGGACCAGGCAGTAAGCGCAGTCGGCTCTGAACAGGCTGCCATGACAATCATGGGGACATGGGCTATTGGCGCCTTTGTCAAAGGCTCCAACTGGCAGCCAGGGGTAGACTTCGGCGCGGTGAATTACCCAACCAAACCCGAGCGCATTCTGCTCTTCCATCCCGATACCTACGGCTGCACGGTCGGCGCTCCTAACCCACAGGAATGCCAGGACTGGCTGAAGGTTGTAGCCTCGCCAGAACTTCAGATCCCCACCGACGTCACTCAGGGCGGTCTCTTCGCTCGCACTGATATCGATCCGATGGAGTTCCCAGATCCCATCCGTCAGGAAATGCAGGATTATGTGAGCAAGAATCCAGACAAACTGATCATGGATCAGCATGGCACCATTCTTCCTAATCCTGCCCAGGTCCAGTACCGCGTCATTATCTCCAGCTTCTTTGCCTCAGATAAGCCGGATGTTGCCGGCGCCATTAAGGCAACAGCAGATATGATGACAACCTTCGACGTCAAGACAGGTGCTGCCTGGTACCAATGGCCATAAAAAACTGGCAAACGCCAGCTACCTGATGTTCGTTTAGCAAATACAATGAACGGGTAGGGATGCACATAATATGCTTCCCTACCCAACATCCTCAGTGACAGGTAGCGTTATTATTCCAAAGAATTCGGATATAAAGAGGTGAGCATGGTGAGATCACTGAAGGAATTAAAGACCCAAAGAATCCGGAAGCAAGGGTCAGCGGTTTTGGAATTCCTGGTTTTTACGCTTCCTCTGCTGGTTTTCCTGCTCATCCTTTACGGAACACTGGCATGGAACTTTTATGTTTCTATGGCAAATTGGGTCAGCACAACGCCAGATTACACTTTTTCCGGTTTGAAATGGTACTATTACCTGTTTGGGCAGAATCGTTTCTGGGTAGATGTACAAAATAACCTGAAATGGCTCATCCTGGGAGTTCTTCCCACGGTGGCGGCAGCAATTTTCCTGGCCTATTTGCTGGAGCTGGCGCCTTTTCCGGGGATTGAATCATACGTACGGACGCTGATACTTTATCCGGTAGCCATGTCTTTCGTCGTGACAGGCACAATCTGGTCATGGATGTATCAACCAGATAAGGGCGTAATCAACTCCATCTTGGGTTCAATTGGAATTCGTTCTCCTCTCACTTTTACGAATGACCCATCTACAGCTACCTACTGGTTAATCTTGATTTTTCTCTGGCAATACCTGGGTTTTGCTGTCATCATCGTTCAATCCTCTTTCCGCACCACTGAACTACAGGAAATGATCGAAGCAGCCACGGTGGATGGGGGTTCAAAAATCAGAATACTGTTTTCGGTGATTCTCCCCAATATCCGCTCAGGTCTGCTGGTATTGGTCTCGTTATTGTTGATTAATTCATTAAAAGTGTTCGATATTGTTTGGGTTGTCACAAGGAATGGTCCGGGCATCGCCACTGATGTGTTGGCAACAAATATGATCGTCACTGCTTATGATCAACGCCTGGCCTCTGCAGGCGCAGCCATTGGCGTGATTATCTTCCTCATAGCATTTATCCTTGTTATTCCGTATACGCTCTACGCACTCAGGAAATGGTTCGAATGAAAAGTAAAAATACCACCCTTAAAATAATCGTGTTCATGGTTCTCATTGTACTGAGTTGTGCCTACCTGTTGCCAATCTACGTGATGATGACCAATTCACTTAAAACGCTTCCTGAAGTTACCCGGCGAACATACCTGGCATTACCCAGTCAGTTACAGATCAATAATTACATAAGCGCGTTGTTTGGAAGCAAAGATTTCTTAATCCCAATGATGCGCCCAATTATTAACTCATCAATTATTACAAGCGTTGTAACAGTTCTGGCGGCTTTCTTCGGGGGCTTGGGCGGTTATTATCTTAGCCGTACTAATACAACCTTTAACCGCGTGATCTTCATTCTGGTTGGTATTGCGCTTTACATGCCATACCAGGCTGTGATTATTCCATTAACTACTATCACGGCTAAAACCGGCCTGATCAGCTCACACCTTGGGCTGATTCTATGTTATTTGATCATCAATATCCCTCTCTCCTCGGTTCTCATGGGTACATTTTTCCTGAGTCTGCCCCGTGAATTGGAAGAAGCCGCTGAAATGGACGGCGCCTCAAAAATACAAACGTTTTTCAGTGTTGTTGTCCCTATCTCATTGCCTGCTTACGCTTCGGTAGGCATCATTATATTTACCCAGGTATGGAATGAGTTTTTCATTGCCCTCACCCTCGTTACTCCTAAAACACAAACCGTCCAGGTTGCCATGGCAATGACCCAGGGCAGCACAATTTCCCCTTACAACTTGCAAATGGCTGCTTCATTACTAACCGTTGCCGTGCCACTTTTATTCTTCCTGTTTTTGGGCCGCTATTTTGTACGCGGCGTCCTGGCAGGGGCTCTTAAAGGCTGACCCATTCAGGAGTACAACGGACATATCAAGAAAACCGGGAATAGATTATTGTAAAAACTTGTTTCTCAAAACGTTAATAAACAATCCCGCAATCCCAATCCGCGCCAATGTAACAATCGCCCGGTTCAATAATCCCGGTACGACGATCACCCGATTCGACCGCAACGCCCTGAGCGAGATATTGACCACTTCATCAGGGTTCATCCATAATATTCCAGGGAGTCTCTGTTTAAGCTTGAGCGACTCATACTGGGATTTATCGTGAAATTCAGTCCGTGTGAATCCCGGACAAAGCGCTTGGATCTTTACACCGGTTCCACCCAGTTCCATCTGAAGCGACTCGCTGAACACATTGAGAAACGCCTTGGATGCTGTGTAGATCACATCCCTGGGCTTTGGCGTAAAAGCAGCAATCGATGATACATTGATAATATTCCCGTGCTTGCGGGCAATCATTTTCGGCAGCGCCGCCCGGCACAAATACATACTGGCGTTGATGTGAACCTGTACCATTGCCAATTGCTGTTCGACCGGCGTTTCGGCATAATTCCCCCAGACTGCGAAACCCGCATTATTAACCAAAATTTCTAAATCATCCAGCCCGGCGATGTATTCGGCAACACGCCGAATGTCCATTGGATCAGCCAGGTCTGCAACAAGAACCTCCGCCTGAACGTGATATTGACTGCGCAGTTCGTTCGCCAGACTCTCCAAACGCTCCACACGCCGGGCAACCAGAACAACCGCGTACCCCAGGGCAGCCAGCCTGCGGGCAAAAGCCGCGCCGATTCCACTCGACGCGCCGGTAATCAAACATTTCCTTGAATTTTTATCAACCATCACAGCCTCACTGAATAATTTTCCCTGCTTACCTGATATTATCCTTCAAGCGCCGGGAAATAACAATCGTCAGACCTTCCAATCCATTAATATCCTGCATCGTTTGACGCAGGGAATGATACAATCATTTCAGTATTCCAACACCTTATAAAGAGGAAAACGATGACACAATCGGGTCTTAACCCACAGCGGATGGTGGAGGATCTCAAAGAACTCCATTCTCTCACCGGCAATGCTGAAGGCGCTCAACGTCTGGCATGGACAGCGACCTGGGACCAGGCGCGCACCTGGCTGCGCGGAAAGCTGGTTGAACTTACCGTCAAAGTGGAAGTAGATCAGGCTGGTAACATCTGGGCGACTCTGCCGGGTGATTCACCCCAGGCGTTAATCATGGGCAGTCACATCGATTCAGTGCCGAACGGCGGCTGGCTGGACGGCTGCCTGGGCGTTATTGCCGGGTTGGAAATCTTGCGCCGCTTCGCTAGCCAGACCCGGCCGCCCGTGACCATTCGCCTGGTTGCCTGGGCGGAAGAAGAAGGGACTCAATTCGGGCGCAGTCTATTCACATCAAGCGCAGTCTGCGGTCATTTTGATCCAGACAATTTACGCGATGTAGTCGATAAGGACGGCAACCGTTTGCCGGATGTGATCGGTCGCTGGGGAGTGAACATTGATCATGCCAGAGAAGCCGCCAGACAGCTCGAAAATGCGGCTGCGTACCTGGAACTGCATATCGAACAGGGGCCAGTGCTGGAAAGTATAAACCTGCCGCTGGCAGCCGTTGTCGGCGCAATGGGCGTAGAACGCCACGCCATCCGTTTTACCGGCCAGACCGCCCACGCCGGCTCGACGCCGATGGTCATGCGCCGCGATGCTCTGGCCGCAGCCGCTCGCCTGGCGCTTGAGATCCGCGAGATTGCCAAACGGCACGGGGGCGTTTGCACCATGGGCAGCGTCATCACCCGGCCTGGCCTCGTTACCGCCGTTGCCGGTCAATGCGACTGCACCCTCGATCAGCGTCATCTCGATAAAGACGCCCTGGCAACCATGCTGACAGATGCCCAAAAAGCCAGCCAGCGCATCGCCGCTGAAGAGCAAGTGGAAGTCGCCTGGACGCGTCTCTACTCTGTTGAACCGGTACTCTTCACACCCGAACTGGTTGAGCTATGCAGCGAAGCCGTCAGCGAGATCAGCGGAACTGCCCATCGTATACCCAGCGGGCCGCTGCACGATGCGGTGATTGTTGCAAAAAGCGGGTTGCCGACGGCAATGATGTTCGTGCAGAGCCTGCGCGGTCTCTCCCACACCAAAGAAGAAGACACGCGCGAAGAACATCTGCGACTGGCTGTAATAGCATTTGACCGGCTGGCAGATAAAACGGTTGCCTGGATAAAAACAAATTGCAACATGGTATAATTATTTAATCGCAAGGAGATATTTTGAACTGCTTCGATTGGGCAAAGAAGAAGCCGTGAATCAACATGAGCCAGGTCTCAGATAGCGAAATTCAACAGATCGTCCAGCGTGTTCTGGAACGGATGCAGGGAGTGAATCCTTCCTCTGCTGCCAGTAACCCCGCACCCCAGTCAGCGGCCGCGCAGCGTACGGTCGCCATCGGCGCCGATCACGGCGGCTTTGAGATGAAGGAAACCCTCAAAGGGTATCTGGCAGAACTGGGCTACCGTGTAACCGATTGCGGGACGAATAGTAAGGAAGCCGTTGATTACCCTGATTTTGCCCTGGCGGTTGCCCAACTGGTGAGCGAGAATAAAGCCTGGCGAGGAATTGTCATCGATGGCGCCGGTATTGGCAGTTGTATGGCAGCCAATAAAGTACCGGGAGTCAAAGCGGCTATGTGTTACGATTATTCGTCAGCTTCCAACAGCCGCGAACACAACAACGCCAACGTGCTGACGCTGGGCGCCGGATTAATTGGTATGAATCTGGCAAAACAAATCGTCAAAACTTTTCTCGAAACCGAGTTCGGCGGCGGGCGGCACGCCCGGCGCATCGAGAAGATCGACCAGATAGAAAAGAAATATTTCAAGTGACTATGACTACTGATCTAAAATCTGTTCAAACGCTGGTAGAAATTATCACCCGTGAAGTTTTAATCGCCCTGGAAGAACAGAAGCAGCAACAAGCGCAGGCGAGCGATTCGATGTGCAGAATGGAATGCGCCAATGGATTGTGTGTGAAAACCTGTTTCGACAAAGTGGGCAATGTTGTCAGCGCCGGGGCGGAACGGCTCTCGTCCACCCTGGGCAATATCCCTGAAGACCTGAAACTGGCATCCATGATCGACCATACGCTCTTGAAACCCGATGCCACCCAGGATCAGATCGCTCAGCTCTGCTTCGAGGCGCGTAAATATAACTTCGCATCCGTCTGCGTTAACCCCGCTAACGTCAAACTCTGCGCCGAATTACTTAAAGGCTCACCGGTAAAAGTATGCACCGTTATTGGCTTCCCGCTGGGGGCCACTTCCACCGATGCCAAAGTCTTCGAAACCCAAAACGCCATCCAAAACGGCGCCACTGAGATCGACATGGTCATCAACATCGGCGCATTGAAATCGAGAGACCTGGAACTGGTCGCCTCCGATATCCGCAGCATCGTCCAGGCGGCCCACCAGGGCGGCGCAATCGTCAAGGTCATCATCGAAGCGGCCCTGCTGACGGACGAAGAGAAAACAATCGCCTGTTTGCTTTCCAAAGAGGCGGGCGCCGATTTTGTTAAAACCTCCACAGGTTTTGCCTCAGGCGGCGCCACCGTTGAGGATGTAACCCTGATGCGCCGGGTTGTCGGGCCTGCCATGGGCGTAAAAGCCGCCGGCGGCATCCGCACGCTGGAAGACGCCGAAAATATGATCAAAGCAGGCGCCACCCGCATTGGGGCAAGCGCCGGCGTCAAAATCGTCCAGGCTTTCAATCAGCCAGCTGCTCAAAGTCAGACTCCAGCAAAAGGATATTAACGAAACGAGGCAAACATGCTCATTGCTAGGGTGATCGGTACAACAGTCTCAACTGTCAAAGATGAAAAAATCGTTGGCCGTAAATTATTAATCTGTCGCCAGACGGATGAATTTGGCAAAGAATTTGGCAAACCCTACGTCGCCATTGATACCGTGGATGCCGGCGTCGGAGACCTGGTATTGACGGCGGCAGGCTCCAGCGCCCGCCAAACCACACAGACCAAAGACACGCCGGTCGATTCGGTCATCATGGCGGTCATTGATTCGCTGGAAGTCAACGGCGAAGTTGTTTTCAGAAAATCGTAATCCTTCGGGTAAATCATGGCATACGATAAAGACTTGGTCTCAATCCAGGAAGCACGCGATTTAGCCGCCGCGGCTGGCGCAGCCCAAAAGATTTGGGCGAAAGCGTCGCAGGCCGAAGTAGATCGCGTTTGCGCAGCAATGGCTGACGCAGCTTACGAGGCCGCCGATCGACTCGGCCGCCTGGCCGTTGAAGAAACCGGTTATGGTGTGCCCGCCCATAAGAAACTTAAAAATGAATTTGGCTCCCGCATAGTTTGGGAGAGTATTAAAGACATCAAAACCGTTGGCGTCGTCAAACACGACCCCTTACGCAAATTATACGAGATTGCCTGGCCGATGGGCGTCGTAGCAGCGCTGATCCCCAGCACCAATCCCACATCGACGGTGTTCTTCAAGGCAATCTGCGCTGTCAAAGCGCGGGATGGGATCGTCATCGCCCCCCATCCTTCAGCCGTGCGCTGCAGTTACGAAGCAACTCAGGTACTGGCAAAAGCTGCCGAAATGGCCGGCGCGCCACGCGGGTTGATCAGTTGTTTGCAGAACGTCTCGCTGGAAGGGACCCAGGCGTTGATGCACCATAAAGACGTCGCCCTGATACTTGCAACTGGCGGGACGCCCATGGTACGCGCAGCTCATTCGGTCGGCAAACCCGCCTACGGGGTTGGCCCCGGCAACGTTCCGGTGTATGTTGACCGCAGCGCAGACGTCGAGAAAGCTGCCCGCTATATCGTCAGCAGTAAAGCGTTTGATCATTCAACCATCTGCGCCACCGAGCAGGCAGTCATTGCCGACCGGCCAATTGCCCAACGCCTGGCAGACCTGATGCAGGCCCAGGGCGCATATTTCGTTAATGACCAGCAGGCTGACGCTCTTCGCCGGACCCTGTTCACGCCAGAAGGCGCCATCATCCCCTCTTCGGTCGGTAAATCACCTCAATATCTGGCAAGCGTAGCCGGCTTTAATATCCCCGATTCGGCGCGCATTCTGGTCGCGCGTCTTAATAAAGTCGGAAAAGAAGAGCCGCTCTCGCGTGAAAAATTAACCACTGTGCTGGGCTGGTATGAAGCGGATGGATGGGAAGCCGGCTGCGAGCGTTCGATCGAACTGATCCAGTTCGGCGGGCGCGGGCATACCCAGATCATTTATGCCACCGACGAGAAGGTCATCATGGCCTTTGGATTAGAAAAACCCGTTTTCAGGATTTTGGTCAATACGATGGGAACGTTGGGCGCAATCGGACTGACCACCGGGGTAATGCCTTCACTCACCCTGGGCGCTGGCGGCATCGGCGGTTCGATCACCGGCGATAATGTGACCGTTTATCATTTGTTCAATATCAAACGCCTCGCTTACGAAGTCGCTGCGCCGCCGGAGCTTGTGTTCCAGGCCCGCCAGGCTGATAGATACTCCAGCCCATCAGCAGAAGAAATTGAACGGATTGTTCGAGCAGTTGTTGACGAGATTTTAAGACAGTCATCATAATTAAACCATCAAGGGTAATTTTGACGATTTATCGATCACAGAAAGGATTTAGAAAATGGCTTTAGATACAGCATTGATTGCATTAGGAATGGTAGAAACCCGCGGACTGGTCGGCGCAATTGAAGCAGCCGATGCCATGGTAAAGGCTGCCAACGTTGTCTTGATCGGTTCGGAATACGTCGGCGGCGGGTATGTTACCGTGATGGTTCGCGGCGATGTCGGGGCGGTTAAAGCCGCCACGGATGCCGGCGCTGCCGCCGCCAAGCGCGTTGGCGAACTGGTTTCCGTCCACGTCATTCCACGCCCGCACGCAGATGTCGAGATGATTCTGCCGCATTCAACCAAAGGTGGATTTGGCGGACGAACAGCCGAAGCCAAGAAATAACCCATTTCCCTTGACACGCGCTACACAGGCCCACAGGAATTTTTCATTACCTGAGGCATGTAGCTTTGTGCATTGGAGTAACCAATGACAAAATCATTTTATACAGAGCGTGATATCGAGGACCTCGTCCGGCGCGGCGTTAACTCACTGGACATCAACGACGATGTTGTCCTGACAGATCTGGCCTTCGAAACAGCCGAAAAGTTGGGACTTAAATTAAACCGCGCCCCCAAGACGCCAATAACGCCCCCGCCGCCGGTCGTTTATAACCCGCCAATGATTGAAGCGCGCCAGCCGGTCAGTCCGGCGGTCACTACAGGTTCTCCTTCAGGGGACCTGAAACGCCGGGTGCGCGAAGCCGTTGCCGCTCGCCTGGGCGGGCAGGTGGATCCGGCTCTACTGGATCGCATCATTGACCGCGTGCTGGATAATATCGGGATGAAATAACCAGCCATGTTGATTGGTCGCGTCCTCGGCAACGCCGTTTGCACCATGAAATACACCCCCGGACTGGAAGGCGTCAAGTTGCTGGTCGTCCAGCCGCTGAATAAACGCCTGGAGCCAATCGGGCCACGCCAGGTCGCCGCCGATGTCGTTCAGGCTGGCCCGGGCGATATCTGCGTCATGGTTCGTTCACGCGAAGCTGCCCTTTCGATGGCTGGTGAAAAATTCGTGCCCATCGACCTGGCGCTGGTTGGGATCATCAATGAAATCGATGTCCACCCTGATAGCGAGTTTGATCTCACCCTCAAAGAAGGGTGGACGCAATATTCCTGATAAGGTAATCACGAATGATACTGGGTAAAGTCGTCGGCACGGTCGTCACCACGATTTGTGAACCGCATTATCGAAACAAAAAACTCCTGGTCGTGCAGCCGCTCTCGCTGCCCGGTGAGACAGACGATGACTTTATCGCCGTCGATAATACTCACGCCGGCATCGGCGATACCGTTCTGGTGCTGCGTGAAGGAAACGGCGCCCGCCAGGTGCTGCGCGACCCCGACGCCGGCATCATCTCGGTCATCGTCGGAATTGTGGATTCGATCTATCTGGCAACGGTCGAATGACAATCCGCAGATTTTCAAGAAATACGGATGAGGCTGGCAGTCATTTGCTTCGATCCGTTTTTATTCTACGATGAAAAAAACAATTTTTACAGAAGACGATATCGAGGATCTCGCCCGGCGGGGCGAAACTTCGTTGTCTCTTTCTGAAAACGTCTTATTGACCGACCTGGCTTATGAAACGGCCCATCGCCTGGGAGTTAAACTCGTTGCCGAAGCAGCGCTATCACCTGCCAATCCAGCCCAGGCAAATCTCACAGGTGATATCCGCCATGAATTGTTGGCGATCAACAACGAGTTGTTTGCCGCCGGATTGATCACTTCGACAGGGGGAAACATCAGCGTGCGCGTTCCGGGAAAAACCAACGAGTGCTGGATTACCCCAGGTTCGATCTTCAAAGGGAATTTACACCCGGAAATGATGGTGCGCATTGATCTGGATGGCAACTCGCTTGATGCGAACGCCTACCCGGCCTCCAGCGAACGCTTCGTACACTGCGAAATCTATAAACGCCGGCCAGAAGTAAACGCCATTGTCCATTCGCACGGCGATTGGGCGACCCTCCTCATCTTGAGCGGGAGGGAATTCTTCCCCATCTCGGAAGACTCGGCGTTCGTCGGCAAGGTAGTCAACGTCCCCTTCATTGAACCCGGCACAAAAGAGCTGGCAAAGGCAGTCGCCGATGCCTTTCTCCAATCAGACGCGGCGTTGATGCAGAATCACGGCCTGGTGACGGCGGGAAAAAACCTGCGCGCCGCCGCCGACCTGACCCACATCATCGAGCATACCGCCAAACGGATCCTCCTATGCAATTTGCTGGGGAAAGAACCGCCGGCAATCCCTGAACACCTTATTCCCGAATATCAGAAATTGTGGGCAAAACGCCCCTGAATTGATCTAAATCGCCATCTGGTAAACCCGATACCGTCTGAGCGTTTTGACATTCAATTTTGCCAGCGCATTATTCATCGGGTCGTTATCTTCCAGAACATAATTGACTTCAATGCGGATATCATCTGAAAACAAAGATTCGTAAGTCGCTCGATAGAGCAACGAATCGATCGCCCGCCCGTGATATTCCGGAATGACGCCCAGCGCCCACATGCGGTATTGTTTCATTCTGGGCAAGCCGAGAAGAAGTTTCAACCAGCCAAAGGGAAACAATCGCCCATTCAACCCCTTTAATATTGTATTGACATCCGGCAGCGTCATCGCAAAACCGATTGGCTTTCCGTCCTCTTCTCTCTCTGCAATCAGAATTCCCTTGGGATTGACAATCGCTTTGATGTCATGAGCCATTGCCCGCCCCTCTTCCTCTGTGACCGGGTAATAGCCCCAGTTATTGGCAAGGCTTTCGTTAGCCATCCTGACAATCGTAACCACTTCTTCTTCAAGCCGCTTCATGTCAACGCTGCGTATCCTGACGCCGTAACGTTTTTTGATCTTATCCGTCAGCAACAAGATTCGATCAGGTATTTTATAGCCTTCTTTCCCATCGCCATAATAAACAAGCAGGTCTTTGACTTTCTCAAGGCCAAAAGCGGCCAGTTGGGTGTTGTAATAAGGCGGGTTATAGGGGGCGAGAATGACCGGCGAAGGCTCATACCCTTCGACAACCGTTCCCCACTCCTGCGAGGCAAAACTCCATGGGCCGCGCATAAATTTCATTCCTTTGGCTCTGAGCCAATCCCGACAAGAATCAAGCAACAGGCGGGAGGCTTGAGGGTCATCTATGCATTCGTAAGACCCAAACAAACCAATCGGTTCGCCCCAATGCTTCAACGCCAGATGATCCAGAAAAACAGATACTCGCCCGATTGCTTTGCCTTTATCTCGGAGAAGATATAGAAAATACTCGCAGTGATTCAACATCGGGTTCTTCCGGGGATCAAATTGCCCCATCTGCTCACTGCGCAATGGGGCTACCCAAATCGGGTCGTTCTTGTATAGCTGGTAAGGAAGATTGATAAATTCACGCAGATCAGTTTTTGATTGAACAGGGATGATTTCCATAATAATTTATCCTATAAGTTCAGAGTATGGTTATTATTATAAGGGCAATTTAATTTGACTACGCCACCTGTTTTTTTTTTAATAACGTGCGTTCAGAATCAGAAAAAATTACCTGTTTTTGTTGCTGCGCAATGACAGCAAAATTGATAATTTATGCGCTATCCCGAATTGACGTTAAATAATCTATTGACACGGCCATTTAAAACCAATAGAATAATTTTATAAAACAAACCCATTGACATGATGCCCCGAAAAAAATTTATCTTTGGAGGTTATTATGATTCTGGTTACTGGCGCAAGCGGCCACGTCGGAAATGTGTTGGTACGTGAACTGGTGAATGCCGGAGAAAAAGTACGCGCCCTGGTTCTTCCTCAAGAGAAAACAAATTCAATAGATGGACTGGATATCGAATATGTAGAAGGAAACGTCCTTGATCCTGATTCGCTTGACCGGGCAATGCAAGGAATCGAGCGAGTTTACCACCTGGCTGGAATCATCTCGATATGCCCCGGGCAGGAAGACATCATGTATCGAGTTAACGTTCATGGAACACGAAACGTCGCCAATGCCGCCCTGAAAGCCGGCGTGAAGCGTATGGTCCACGTTAGCTCTATTCACGCCCTCAAGCCGCTCCCACACGGAATCACGATCGATGAAACGGCCCCCATCGCCATAGACCGTCCATTAGGCACCTACGACCGCACCAAAGCCGAAGGTACTTTGATGATTCTGGATGCAGTAAAACGCGGCCTGGATGCAGTCATCGTCTGCCCAACCGGCATTATCGGCCCGAACGATTATCTCAAATCGGAAATGGGGCAGACGATTCTCAACTTCACCCATCGGAAATTACACATGCTGATCGACGGCGCGTATGACTTTGTGGATGTGCGCGACGTTGCCAAAGGGATCATCCTTGCCATGAATCATGGCCGTACGGGAGAAATCTATATCCTTGCTGGCAACCATATCAAAATTAATGAGATCAAAGCCATTACTCAAAATATAACGGGAATCCATACCCCCGCCGTTATTTTACCCTACAAGATAGCAAGAGCGCTTTCAAAAGTCATGGAACAGTTTTACCGGGTGACCCATACGACGCCCCGCTTCACCAGTTATGCGCTGGAGACCGTCAACAATAACTCGATCGTCAGTTATGCCAAAGCGCAGCGCGAACTGGGTTATACTCCCCGCCCGCTCCGTGAAACGATCAGGGATATTATCGACTGGTGGAAGATGCATCGGTTATCGATGTCGCTCAAACGCTGATCATTTTCTTCCCTGTATCTCCCGCCACGCCGGCCAATCCTGCAAATCCACCTGCCAATCAATCTTTCAATAGTGCCCCGCGAGCCATTCCAGTTCACGCGTCAGATCATTGCTGCGCCAATATGGGTTGGCTGAGTATCGTGGGCTCATTTTACAGCGCAAATCGTTGTGAAAATTGTCTCAATTTTTTCAATGCCACTTGACACGGCCCGGAATTAATTGTATGATAGATATACATTAATCGGCACGTGATAATTCCGAATCGGAACATTTAATGGTCGATAAATCCCCCAAACTCCCCTATGACAAACTGGATGAGAAAATCATCCTTGAGTTACAGAAAAATGCGCGCGTCTCGGCTTCAGATATCGCCAAAAGCTGCAACGCCAACGAACGCACCATTCGCAAACGAATCGACCGGCTGGTTGCTTTAGGCGCCATTCGCCTGACAGCCGTTGTCAACCCCCAGGCGTTTAACTACGTCACGGCAGTCGATGTTTTCCTCGAAGTGGCGCCTGAACGGGCCGATGAAATTGTGGAGAAACTGGCCGAGATGCCAGAAATTTCCTACATCGCCTACGGCCAGGAACTTCAGGATATTTCTATCGAAGCGCGTTTTAAAGACAACGCCGACATGCTGGACTTTTTACGCTATACGCTGCCGGCAATTCCAGGTGTAAAAGTCACCCGTTACACCCTCGTTCCCCGAATTGTACGCAACATTGACGAATGGAAACCGAGACATTCGGATTTTTATTAAATCATTTTTCATAAGGAGTAAATATGCCCCTCACCCATTTTATCGATACGCAAGACTTCAGCAGGAATCAATTATTGGAACTGCTCGAATTAATCCGCATCATCAAGGTTGCCGATAAGCAGGGCTGCACACCAAAATTGCTCCAGGATGCTTCTCTGGCGATGATCTTCGAAGAGCCATCGACGCGCACCCGCATTTCTTTTGAAGTTGCCATGACCGAACTCGGCGGGCACGCCCTTTACCTGAAGCCGGGCGAAATTCATCTCGGCGTCCGAGAATCGCTTTACGATACCGCCAAAGTCATCTCGCGTTATGTGGACGTCATCGAAGCGCGTACCCTCAAGCATGAAACTGTTCTTAAGCTGGCCGAAGCAGCCACAGTGCCGGTAATCAACGGCCTGACAGATTACAACCACCCCACCCAGGTCGTGTGTGATGTGTTCACCATGATGGAACATATGCCCGCCGGTAAGGAATTGAAAGACCTTAACGTCACCTTCGTCGGCGACGCCACCAATCTGCTCAGTTCGTTAATGCACATCTGCACACAACTGGGTATGAACTTCACCCACGCCGCTCCCAAGAAATACCAGCCCCCTGCGGCCTGGCTGGAAATCGCAGAAAACAACATCAAAGAATCAGGCGGCAGCCTGACGATTACCGAAGACCCCATCGCCGCAGTTCGCGAAGCCGATTTCCTCTATACTGACCTGTGGTGGTGGGTGGGTCAGGAAAACGAGATACCCGAACGAAGAGCGGCCTTCATGCCCAAATATCAGGTCAATATGGACCTGCTCAAAAAAGCGCCGGCGTCCTGCAAGTTCATGCATTGCCTGCCCGCCTCGCGCAACGTGGAAGCAACCGACGAGGTGATGGACTCGCCGCAATCAATCATCTTCGATCAGGCAGAAAACCGGCTTCACACCGAAAAAGGGATTCTGACCTGGCTGATTTATCCACGCCTCAAACGCCCCACGCAGGCATTAAGAGATTATCACGACGGATTGATCCGGTCATTTTTAGATGCAAAAATAAACTAGCCAAGGAGAATTCATTATGACTGTAGATACAAATGGAATCAAACCCAAGACCGCGGGCGGCTTCAAAAAAGCCCTTAAAGGCCTTGACCTGACGCTGTTCACTGTGTGCGCCATTCTGGTTATCGATACCCTGGCGCCTTCCGCTGCCATCGGCCCTTCCGCCATTTCGTGGTGGATCATCACCCTGGTTCTATTTTTCATTCCCTATGGGTTGATCACTGCCGAATTGGGCACCACCTACCCTGAACAGGGGGGGTTATACGTGTGGGTCAAACGCGCCTTCGGCGAAAAGTGGGCTGCCCGCACCACCTGGCTCTACTGGATCAATGTCGCCCTGTGGATGCCCTCGGTCTATATTCTATTTGCCGGCATGTTTGCGCAACTCTTCTTCCCGGAACTGGGGCTTTGGCCGCAAATCGCCATCGGTGTAGTGATGACCTGGATCACCGTCTGGATCGGCACCCTGGCAACCGATACGGGTAAATGGGTTCCCAACATTGGCGCGTTTATCAAAGCAATCATCATGGTCATCATCGGCGTCGGCGCAATTGTATTCGTCAGCAAGAACGGAATCGCCAACGACCTCTCCTTTGAGAATATCCTGCCCACGTGGGATGTAGGACTGGCTTTCTGGCCAGTCATCGTCTATAACTTCATGGGATTCGAGTTGATGTCTGGCGCCGGAGAAGAAATGGAAAATCCCGGAAAGGATATTCCCCGCGCCATCATTACCGCCGGTCTTCTTATCGCCGCCTTCTACCTGCTGGGTACGATCGGGATGTTAATGGCGCTCCCCATGGAAAATCTGGGACTGATCTCTGGCGTGATCGATACGCTGCAAACCCTGTTTGGCGACAGCGGCGTGGGCGGCGTTCTGGTCACCATTCTGGGAATCGGAGCATTGTTCACCTTCCTGGCTAACATGGTCACCTGGACGATGGGCGCCAACCGCACGGCCGCCGAAGCCGCAGGCGAGCATGAACTCCCGGGTATTTTCGGCAAACTGCACCCGGTCAACAAGACGCCGGTCAATGCCTTCATCATCACCGGCGTCGTTTCGACCGTGGTCATCATCCTCTACGGGTTCATGGCAGGCAGCGCCGAAGATTTGTTCTGGACGCTCTTCGCTTTCAGCTCGATGGTCTTCCTCATCCCCTATCTGGCGCTCTTCCCGGCCTTCCTCAAATTACGCAAAACGGATGCCGACGTGAAACGACCTTATCGGGTTCCCGGCGGGGCAGCGGTAGGCGTCATCATGGCAGTCATCTGCGAAATCTTCATTGCCGCGGCCGTCATTCTCTTCGTCTGGACGCCAGGCCAACCCTTCGACAGCGTCTATGCCCTCCCGATCATCATCGGCGTTATCATTACATTGGCAATTGGAGAAGTATTGTTACTCATCGCCAAACAGGAAAAGAAAGAGTAAAGGACAGGCGCTGAAATGACTCAAACGATTTCAAGTACGCCGCGCAAAGACGGCTACCGGATGCCCGCTGAATTCGAACCCCACGCCGGCTCGTGGATGTTGTGGCCTGAGCGCCCCGATAACTGGCGCTTGGGCGCAAAGCCAGCGCAAAAAGTTTTCGCGGCGGTCGCCTCAGCCATCTCCCAGTTTGAGCCGGTCACCATCGGTGTATCGGCGCAGCAATTTCGCAATGCCCGCCACATGCTTCCGCCACAGGTGCGCGTTGTCGAGATGTCATACAACGATTCCTGGATTCGCGATTGTGGCGCGACCTTCGTTGTCAACGACAGGGGCAGTGTGCGCGGCGTCGATTGGGACTTCAACGCCTGGGGCGGCCTGGTGGACGGGCTTTATTTCCCCTGGGATCAGGACGATCTGGTTGCCCGAAAGATGTGCGACATTGAACGCCTGGACCGCTATAAAGCCAATTTCGTTCTGGAAGGCGGCTCGATTCATACAGACGGCGAAGGTACACTGCTTACTACCGAAGAATGCCTTTTAAGTGAAGGACGCAATCCACAGCTCAGCAAAGAAGAGATCGAAGAAAATCTGAAGGAATATCTCAATGTCCAGAAGATCATCTGGCTCAATAAGGGTGTTTATCTGGATGAGACAAACGGCCATGTAGATAACATCTGTTGCTTCATTCGCCCCGGCGTCGTCGCTTTAACCTGGACAGACGACAAGACCGACCCCCAGTATGAAATCTCACAGGAGAACTACGAACGCTTGCAGGCAGCCGCCGATGCGAAAGGCCGCAAGCTCGAAATTCACAAAATCTGTCAGCCCGGGCCGATTTATATTACCGAAGAGGAAAGCCAGGGCGTTGATTCGATCGAAGGCACCCTGCCCCGCAATCCGGGCGACCGGCTGGCCGGCTCTTACATCAATTTCTATATTGTCAATAAGGGCGTCATCATGCCAGTTTTCAATGATCCGCATGATCAGGCCGCTCTGAGCGCAATGCAAAAACTTTTTCCTGATCGTCAGGTGATCGGCATTCCCGCTCGCGAGATACTCCTCGGCGGCGGCAACATTCACTGCATCACCCAGCAGCAGCCAAAAGGATGAAGCATTATTGGGCTGCACGGCTATTAGTAATCATAAGGGCGGGTCGTTTGACCCGCCCTTATTTATTGATTCATGGCTTGCTCTTATGTCTTTAGACGTTCATTCTCATCATTCTTTACGGAACATACGAGAATTCAAGCTGAGCCAGTGAACCGGCTTTCATCTTCGATTTCAACTTGATATTGACGCCATACTGCATCCCTTCATCGCCCGGGTTGCCGCTGCCAAGCGTCCAATCCCATCCGTAGTAGGTGGTCCAATAAGGATCAACTGCGGACATCGTTTGCCCGTAAAGGTCTGCGGCCGGTTTGCCATCGGTGAAGTTAGTCACAGCAACCGAGTAATCGCCCTGGGCGGGAATGACTGTGCTCCCACTTGTGTTCCAGAATCCCAGGCCATAATCCGGCAGGTAGAAGAAGCCCGGATAGTAACCCTTGCGATCATTGAATGTCTTCACTGCTGGCTTGCTTTTAACTTTAACATTCTTGTAGTATTCTGTACCGCTTGAGCGCACGACTTTGACCTTGGGAATCGTGAATGCTTTGGACGCCTGCAAGGTTAAAGCCGCATCGTAGCTGCTGGTGCGTGAATCGAGATAACGATAAAACGGATTGCCGTCCTTCACTGCTTTTGCAAGAGTAATGGGCATGGGATTCATATCCACCAGCAAGAGCTGATACTGCGGCCCAAAGCTCGGTGAATAATTCATATTATTCATCATAGCATACGTGTTTGAGAAGCGGGTATCGCGATGGTAAACCAGGGCGCCCGGAAGGTTATAGGGAACGCGGGAAACAGTCCACAGATTTTCATCGCTCTCGGCGGTGATGTAGGCAGTTTTGGCCATGCTGTCGTACTTGGTATTGTTGCGCCATTCAACGAGGTAGTAATGAGGATAAGAAACCGTGCGCGGGACAATATGCCAGCCTGGGTCAGAATTCGTCCAGCTTGCAGAGAAGCTATCCGTCGTATTATCCGAGGCTTCGAAGTCGCCGTCGGCAATCGTCACGCCGCCGAGTTGGATGTCATCGAGCCACCAACCCTGCCAGGTGCTGGCCGCATCAGTCACGTAGAGGAAACGGATCTGGGTATTCTGGCCGTTATAGGCCGACAGATCGAAGGTCATCACCCTTTCTGCTGTGTCGCCTTCACCCGTCAACGCTTTACATCCATCAAGCTGCTGATCGTTCGGGTCGTAGATCACCATATACCCTGTGGTATCCGCCAGACATTCCCATTGCGCATCGACAGTATCATAAATCTGGACGTAGCCATAATCCCAACCCTCTTCAATGCTCCACTTGGATTTCACCGTGAGCGTGTTGTCGGTTACGTTAAGGTCATGCGTCAGAGTAAAATTCGTCTGGTCAATACCCGAATCCGTATAGGCCGCGTTCCCTGTTCCACCGGGTACAACGTTTTCATAATCAACGATATTTTCCGGTAGATTAATTCTGACGCCAGTGTATTTGTTTTTGGGCGTCTGCTCCAATAGCCCGTAGATTATTTATTCTTTCGGATCAGTATAATTACGCACCTTCATCGGCGCCTGCCAGTTACAGTAGATCGGATTGCCGCTTCCATCCACGCCGCAGGTGGCGATCATCTTGAACCAGAGAGGCATACCGACTGGTTGAGCGCCGCCCAGGTAACCGCCCCAGGCGCCGGCTTCCATGATGCTCCAGAAGCCAATAGAACCCTGAAGGTCTGTCGTGTACAGATCAGGCAGATTGAAGAAGTTGTGACCAAATTCCTCAGCAAAGACGCCCACGCCGGCCATTTCAGGCTGCATGGTATAGGGGCCAATCTTATAGGTTGTACCGGGAATTGTATACCCATCCACAAGACCGTAGAAGCGCAGGTCAGAGCTGTGCGACCAGATCGAGTTGCCGCCCTGGGCGCCGCCGCCTTCCTCTTCACCCATACCGGCGTGAATGATCCAGAAAGTATCGATGAAGCCGTCGCCATCGCCGTCAAACTGTGACCAATCATAGGCGGGATTTGCCGCAGCAAATTTATTCACCGCGTCTATTACCAGTTGGGCAACCGGTACGTGACTAGCATAAGTGGCATCCACAAAAGCGCCGCTGTCGCCGTCCTCTAATGAGCCTTTGTTACACGGGCTTGCGCCGTAATAAGCCTCGCTGTGGTCAACCGTCACCCAGCCCTCGACAGCGCCTTTAATCAATACATTTCCTTTACCAGCTATGTGATCATAATAATCCTGAACGGTTACACCTTTGAGGTTTATCCCTTTTTTGTGGTCGCGCGGATCGCGTAAATCCATACGCACCCGGCCGGCGCCTTTATAACCAAAGATGAGGTTTTCATAGAATTTGGCATTAGCCGTTTGAGCAGCCGTGTACCACAGGGTGTTGTTATCACCCTTGGCCGGGGCAGGGACCTGTCCCTGGCGGGGCCCGGCTTGTGTCAGCGTCGAATTGACGCAGGCGTCGCCGGCTTCGTTGGGCAAAGCCACATACACTGTTTCAGAGGCATTACTGAAATCAACGGCCAGGGCGAATACTGAGGCCGTCACCGGTTGGACTGCTGACGCGCCGCGCATTTCTCCAGCCGATAATTCATTCTCGCGCTGCAAAGCCCATTGGGCGGCTTTCGGATTCACCCAAGTGGAGGACTTTTTAGCGAACGCCTCACGATATTTTTGAACAGCCGATTTGATTTCCTCTTCAGAGGCGCCGCGTTTCAGCAGACCTTTATCAAACAAACCATCCAGCACAACGCCGTCCCGCGGAGCGATGAGGTGGACACCGCTCATGGGTAACGGACTGATGGGCTTTGCGACAGGCTGCGCCGCCGCAAGATTGGCATACGAAGCTGGCGATAACGATAATGCCATCACAATAATAAGCAGAGAATATAGTAATTTCCGATACATATAGCTCCTCCATAAGAAAGTAAGTTGTGTCACTAGAACTATATTAGACTGGTCTTATTATTTTTTATGATCTGGTTATCACCTCCTTTCAGATACATACGCAAAAAACATTGTCTGATAAAGAACACAATACAAACAATCAATAATATAGCCCATGATATCCCCCTGGTGTATTTCGTCAATTATTGGATTAAAATGGGATTGGTCTAAGCAGTAAAATTTTACCATATTTTTACGCGAATAGCGCGATTTAATTTTTTCGATCGGCCAGGATATTGTGAATAGATCAAGGCTTTTATTTTTCTCCGTTATTGCACTCGCCTTTCTCATTCTGGGAGAGGTGATTTATGGATGGTTATTCGCCGACCTGCCAGACCTGAATACCCTGTCAGAGCGGCTTGTCCCGCCCAGCGTGCGCATCACCGATCGCTACGGCAAGTTGTTGTACGACTTCCTGCCAGCAGATACCGGAAGACATTCGGCGCTGCCTTTCGAGAGCATCCCGCTGCGTTTGAAACAGGCGACAATCGCCACCGAAGACCAACACTTTTACGAGAATCCAGGTGTGGATCTTCGGGGGATAATCCGCTCTTTCTGGATTAACTTGCAAGGGGGTGAAGCGCTGGCTGGGGGCAGCACCATCACCCAGCAGGTAGCCCGCAACCTGCTGCTCAATCCACAGGAACGCGGCGAACGCACCTTGCGGCGCAAATTGCGGGAAAGTATCCTCGCCTGGCAATTGACCCGCCGCTTCAGCAAAGATGAAATTCTGGCGCTTTATCTCAACCACACCTATTACGGCGGGCTTTCCTACGGCGTTGAGGCCGCAGCCCAGACTTATTTTGCGAAATCCGCCAGTCAGCTGGACCTGGCGGAATGCGCCCTGCTGGCCGGCCTGCCGCAGGCGCCCAGTCTCTACAACCCGTTCAGCGACCTTGAGGCAGCCCGCGAGCGGCAGAAAATTGTTCTGCAATTAATGCAAAATTCGGGGTATATCAGTGAAGAAGAGCGCCAGCTTGCCGAACGGGAAACGCTCAATCTGGCAGCCGAGCCCTACCCGGCAAAAGCCATGCATTTTGCCCTGATGGTCAAGGCCGAAATGGACCGGCTGATCGACCCGCAAACCATCGCCGCTTCCGGCGGATTGACCATCCGCACGACCCTCAACCTGGACTGGCAGCAAGAGGCAGAAAAAGCCATCGCCCGTCAGCTTGATTCTCTGGCGCACTCACAGGACGGGGTCAACCACAACCTCAACAACATGGCGCTGGTAGCCCTCGACCCGCAGACCGGCGAAGTTCTGGCGCTGGTGGGCAGCCGGGATTATTTCGACGCCCGGCGCAGCGGGGCAATCAACATGGCCACGTCGCCGCGCCAGCCTGGTTCTGCACTCAAACCCCTGGTATATGCCCTCGCCATGGACCCACAGCAACCCACCCCCTGGACTGCGGCGACGATGATCATGGACGTATCTACTTCATTTTTAACGCACGATGGCGATAATTACACACCGACCAACTACGATGGGAAAGAACACGGGCCGGTTCTCGTACGTCAGGCGCTGGCTTCTTCATTAAACATTCCGGCGGTAATCGCTCTCAAACAGGTGGGATTGAAGTCCCTGTTCGACTTCGCTTCTACACTGGGAATTACAACGCTAACCAATCCGGATCACTACGACCTTTCACTGGCGCTGGGCGGCGGCGAAGTGAAGCTGATCGAATTAACCGCTGCCTACGCAGCTTTCGCCAACACCGGTTACCGGGTGACTCCAACTACCATCCTCGATATCCAGGATGCTCAAGGGAAAGATATCTATACGCAAAAAACGGGCCTGGGAAAGCGCGTCATCGACGAACGGGTCGCCTGGTTGATCACCGATATCCTCAGCGACGACTCCGCCCGTATCCTGGGCTTTGGGGCGAACAGCATCCTGCGCCTTGACCGCCCCGCAGCGGTGAAAACCGGTACCACCACCGATTTTCGCGATAACTGGGCGGTGGGTTATACGCCTGATCTGGCGGTAGGCGTGTGGGCAGGCAACACGAATCAGGACTCTATGCAGGAAGTCACCGGACTGACCGGCGCGGCGCCGGTGTGGCACCAGTTTGTCCGCTCCGTTTTATCCGGGACGCCGGTCAAAGATTTCACCCGACCGGAAGGTCTGGTCAGAAAAGAAGTCTGCACCCTCTCCGGCCTGCTGCCCACAGAGGCCTGCCCGGAACGACGCAGTGAATGGTTCATCAGCGGAACAGAGCCTCACCAAACTGATACGTTCCACCGCCCGGTCATTTTGGATAAGCGAACGAACCGCCTGGCAGATGATTCCACTCCCGCCGAATATCGCGAATTGCGCACCGCTCTCGACCTGCCGGCGCCGGCCTACCACTGGGCGCGCAGCCGTGGGTTGCTCTTATATAACGACCTGATCAGTGGAAATAAGATAACGTCTGCGCCGGAAGCCAACCAGAACGGGCCTTCTTTGCAAATCCTCGCGCCAACGGTCAACAGCGTTTACCGCATGGTCAGCGACATACCGATCGAGTCGCAGCAGTTACGCATCGAAGCGGGCGGCGAAGCCGGTTTGAGCGCGGTTGGCCTGTGGCTCGACGGAAAGCGAATCGCCCAGTTTGACGCCCCGCCCTATACGACCTGGTGGCAGCTTGCGCCCGGCAAACACAGCCTGCGCGCAGAGGCAACAACCAGCGCCGGCGAACAGATCACCAGTAATACCGTCTTTTTCGAGGTGATTGGACTGAACGAGACCGATCAGGAATAATCCTGCTTTTCCACTTTCACCATCTCCGACTGGTGCGCTTCCAGCCAGGCATCCAGGCGCTGTTTTTTGACCCGGTCGCCATAGATGCTGCCTACGGCAATCACCAAAAAGAGGAAAAAAGCAATATAGGAAACGAAATTTTCCAGGCGAACGCCCCAGTTCATGAATACCGCCGCCAGCAGCACATAGGCCGGAATGGCAACCCAGGGATCGATCCAGCGCCAGCGTTTTGCGCAGATCGAGCAAACAGGTATTTTTGCTTTTACCGCTTTGCCGTTCTGCCGATTTGTTTCCGCGTCCTTTGCCCGGTACGAATAATCATAGAAGGCGTCGGCGTAGCGGTTGCTGCACAAAGGACAGATAACCTGCGACGGTGTGGTTGAAGGCGCGCTGCTCTGTTCCATAAGAAAATACTCCTCTATACTCAAGCCCAGGTGATTTTGTACTATCCAGGATTGTATTATAGTATCAATCAGAGAAAATCAAAATTATATTAATCAAAACCAGCCATCCCCTATGCCCGCATTATTGCTTCAAAAACTCGATGGCCTTCGTCCACGAATCCCCCTGTGCGTAAGCATTACCCTGTAAATCGCCTCCTGTTGATAAAACCAGACGGGGCGCTATCTTCAGCGTTGACTCCCCTGCAGGGATCACATAAGGTACATAATACGGCTCGCCGGCATTCTCATAAACGACCATATCACAGCCATATTGATAGTTGCATTTATTCAGCGTCTCCATAATCTGAACACAACCATCGTATGTATTCCACATATTACATTCTTTACTGGTGAACAATAATAAGCTGGCATGGGCGTTTTCGACTTTGATCCGGGCAGCTTCCCTGTTCTGAGCAGCATCCAATCCCTTTTTATAGGTGTGTGTGTACCCAAAAGGCTCGTTTTTGAGGAAACAATGAATTATGTTGGTGAATAACCAGTGATTCTTCAGGCGAATAAAGGGTAATGATTTACCCTGATACGTCCAGGAAGAAACATTTTTAAAAGCCAGACCTTGAAAGCAATAGGCATGGGGGGCAAAGAGCGCCATTTTTTTGATAAAGGCGTATCTGGAAGCCAAAATCAGCGCCAGTTCCGCTCCTTTCGACACACCCAGAATACGAATTTCTTTTCCTCTGGTCATTGGGTTTTCTGACAACCATGTAAATACTTTTTCAAAATATTCAAGTGGAACCTCTGAAAGCTGCGCAGGTAATCCCTTATCGCCAAAATAAGCCACAGAAAGAACATTAAACCCGCGAGAAGCCAGTACGGCTGCAATCGGGGAATTGGCATTCAAACTGCTGCCCGAACCGCCCAATAATACGATGAGAGGATGGTCGGTGTCTTCAGAATAGAACAATTCGCCAACAAATTCATCCGAAATTCTTTGATGTTTGATATTATCAGTCATAAATAAACGTTCCAGGCGTACACTCGCCCGATCCTGTTCACATTCAGCAACAATGTTAATGAAGAGGTTCTCATCCACAGAGATATTCTGGCCGATCTTTTCGATAGCTTTTGGATCCTTGCTTTTCATGGATACAATCAACCCCATGCTATCGATAAAGTCATAAGTTCCAGAATCGGGTTTTTGCTTTGCCAGATCCAGATTCCCCAGCGAATCGGCTGTAAACCAGGCAAAGGAATCATATTGTACGCTATTCGCCCAAGGCAAATGCATGGATGCGCTGACGCGCACCTTTCCGAACGGCGGCAGCCCTGAAATGCAAATACTGAGTCTCTCATCACAAAGCGCTGCCAAGGGTTCCACGATCAATTTCATATCAAAGTATCTCCTTTTATAAAATAGTTATATCCTTGAAAAATTTCATGGATTATGACTTGTTCTCTTTTCAGAATTGCTTCTTCGTTTTGAAAACTCGCGCATGATTCTTTTCTGGATATTCTCCTGTTCCTCCCCCATTTCCAGATTGGTCTCCTCTTCAAAACCATCCTGCGCTTCACCGTCAAAACGATATAACTTTTTTAACAGGGTCCACAAACATTCCATTTCTTCACCTGTAAAGTCATTAAAAAGATCCAGGAAAAAGTAAATCCCTTTTTCAAAGCATTCCATCATCACCCGCTTTCCCGAATCGGTGATACGCACATTGACAGCGCGCTTATCCTGTCGGCTGGGCGTGGTTATCACGTAACCTTTTTTTTCCAATACTGTGATCAGTTGCTTTACACTCTGTTTTGTAGTACCTAATTTTCTGGCAATATTATTGAGCGTTGTTTCTTCTTCCGGTAAATGCATCATTGCAATCATTGTCATCAACTGCCGCGATGTTAAATTACCCAGGTATTTATCGCCCTGCGTTTGAATCTTATTAATAAGAGAAAACAATGTGGCATAAGTTTGCTGCATCAAGAACAGTTCTCGATAGTAATCCATAGGCGCCTCTTTTGTATATAGACAATATACTGTCCAATAGTATAAGCCGATCCATTCATTAAGTCAATATACTGTCTATTATTTTGGTGTTTTTCAATTACCTGCTTTACCGTTGTGAATCCCCATTTTTTACTTGATCATCTCTCGGATCAAGCGAGTGAATAGAATGTAAAGGCCATCGGTTAAAGTCTAAGCGGCGATATTACGGGCGGCTTTCAGAGTCCGGTCGGCCAGGAGAACCAATCGGCGCTGAAATTGACCGGCTCCGTTTAAATGCTGCCTGCCTGCAGGCGGTCCACTACAAATCGGGCAAAATCGTAACAATTGCCTCGTTCTCTGGCGCTGACGGCCAGCGCGATCGCTTTCAATGCACCCTCCTCTGATAATGCCGCTCAAGAGATTGCCACGCCGCCCGGAAAAAGCGCCGGGCGGCTCGCAGTAACAGAAAAATCTGTCCAACACGCGCTATCCCGAATGGATGTTGATGATTCGTTTTGCAAAAAAAACGAAAAGAAAAGAATACTCATTTCGGGCAATCCCTCCTGCCTGATCACGGGGTTGTTTTAGCACAAGTCAACCCACCGGGAAGCCCCCGATGTGTGGATTTTTGTGGATAGGGAAAGAACGATAGTGAGGATAGGTGTGCTGGTCAGCTTTCCATGCGGGCTTTGAGATTGGCGAGCAACGTTTCCGCCTCGCCCTCGTTTTGCCTGACGATAACCGCTTCGGCGACCTTTCCCAGAACCGGCACTGGAACCGTATATTCAACTTCAACAGTGAGTTTCACACCGCCGGGATCGGGCTGATACGTCCAGGTGAATTTACTCTGAATACCTTTCGTACTCTGCGTGACCTGACGCTGGTTCGGCAGGTATTCGGTCGTCTCGGATGCGCCATCGATGTGCATACCCGCCATTTTATACACCCACCCGAAATTACTGCCTCCGGCCGGCGAAGGCTTTACGTCTTTCACTTCGACCATGCTGGGCCAGATATCGGGCAGATGGGTTGGGTCGCTCATGTAGGAAAATACTTTTTCCACCGGCGCTTTGATAACAATCGATTTTTGTAATTTAGCCATTATTCCACCTCCTTATCCATTACGCCCAACCCGAATGAGGTGGCATTAATAGCTCGATGGCAGGTTGAGCTATCGGAAATCAACATCCCAGGTTTCGGCTGTGCGGCCGGCCTGGCTATAAAATTCCCACATCAATATTATAGGGCGCGAATAATCAAAGAGATCCAACCAATTTATTGAATTGTGGTTTTGGTGCGTTGAGCTTCCGTAAATCGCTCAATGCACCC
>CAZDAW010000042.1:0-27075 GCA_964503685.1 uncultured Anaerolineaceae bacterium
GATTTGTTTTCGTGCCTTTATGCTGATGGGTTTATCATTCTTGATAGTGCATACAAATCTGCTAGAGACTCTCATGGATTTGTTAGGAAGAAAATTGTGTTTGAGCTATTATGGAAACTATCTACAACTTATTGGAAAGCTCTTTGTGAGGGAAAGGGTGATACCAAAGCAAGGCAGATATTTGGGAGAGAATATGCTGCAAAAGAATCAGATCCAGTTGGAAGGAAAAAAGAAGCTCAGAGGCGGAGAACTTTTACATACAATGGTAAAGACATCGAGATGATGAAACATCTGAAGTATGGAGTGAAGGAAAGTGCACTAGAAACTATTCGCATTCACTTTGAATGGGTAAGCGATGAAAAAAAGGTGATAGTGGGGTATTGTGGTCCGCATCTTGATTTTGATTAGTTGTAATAATAGGCATCTCTATTTACAGTCTTGTTAACAAATAAATTGATTGTGCCCATGGGGCGGCTGCCCAAATTGTGATACCCTGGTGTGGTCGTTCAGTGTTGTAATGAATTAACCCAACGTCCAAATCAGACTGATGCGCCTCCCCAGATTCACAAAGCTTGGTGCGAAATACTGCACGAGAAAATTCATCCAATACCGTTCGAAAGGTGCGTTGGCAATGAAAATGCGGGCGGGTCTGAATTGAGGGATTCGATTGTGTGATGGATCGGGACGACCTGCCCCTACGGATCGGGGTGGTATTCGTTCTGCGAATGGTGCGTTGGCAACGCACCCACGAAAAACTCTCTTCTTGAAGAGCGAGAAGGAGGAAAAATCCGGGATGGATTTTGAGCAGCTATAAAAAGATGAGATTGCTTCGGGCCGAAAAGCATCGACCCTCGCAAAGACGGGGTACAGCATATGAGGGGGTATGCGATATAATCACCCTCACGGGAGTTAACCTATGACGACAGAACGCATCTATCTGGATTATGCGGCGACGACGCCGGTTGACCGGCGGGTGGTCGAGGCGATGGCGCCTTATTTCAGCGAAATATTTGGCAATCCTTCGTCGGTGCATTGGTATGGGCAGCGGGCCGAAGCCGCCCTGGAGCAGGCGCGGGCAAGCGTGGCGAGGTCGCTCAATTGTAAACCGGGCGAGATCATTTTCACCGGCTGCGGGACGGAAAGCGATAACCTGGCCTGCCGGGGGGCGGCCCTGGCGGTGCGCCAGAGGCGCGGGGCGCGGCATCTGCTCACCACACCGGTAGAGCATCATGCTGTTACCCATACATTGCGTCAACTGGCCGAACTGGAAGGTTTCGAGCTGGAATACCTGCGTGTAGATGAATACGGGATCGTCCATCCTGAAGAGGTGGCGGCGAAGCTGCGCCCGGATACGGCGCTCGTTTCGGTGATCTTTGCGAACAACGAGATCGGCTCGATCAACCCGATCGCGGAGATCGGGGCGGTTTGCCGGGAACGGGGAGTTATTTTTCACACCGACGCGGTGCAGGCGGCGGCTCATCTAAAGATCGATTTGCAGACGCTGCCGATTGATTTGCTTTCGATCGGGGCGCACAAGTTTTATGGCCCTAAGGGGGTGGGGGCGTTGTACGTGCGCAACGGCGCGCCGCTTTTCCCGGCGCAGACGGGAGGCGGGCAGGAGTTCAATTTACGGGCCGGCACGCAGAATATCCCCTATATCGTCGGGCTGGCCGAGGCGCTGCGCCTGGCGGTTGAGGAGGGTGAGCAGCGGGGAGCAGTTCTGCGAGGGTTGCGCGATCATTTGATCGGGGGTGTGCTGGAGGCAATCCCGGATGCGCGGCTGACAGGGCATCCTTCCAATCGCCTGCCGAATCACGCCAGTTTCGTCTTCAGGGGCGTTGACGGCAATACGCTGCTGGTGCTGCTCGACGCGGCTGGCTTTGCCTGCTCATCCGGTTCAGCGTGCAAATCGGGCAGCCCGAAGCCGTCGGACGTGCTGCTGGGCATCGGCCTGACGCCGGAATGGGCGCTGGGTTCGCTGCGGGTGACGCTGGGCGCGGGGAGCACGCCGGAACAGGTTGATTCATTTCTGAAAATATTGCCGGCTCTGATTGAGCGGTGTTCCAGCCAGTAAAATTTTCACCACGGAGAAACGGAGAACACAGAGTTTTTATAGAAAAATCATATAATTATTTTTAAGATGATGTTACGATTAGAAATTTTGTCAATTCTTGAATATCATTAACCACATAGATAATACCTTAATATATGGATAACAATATGCTATATGAAGAAGAATTGACAGAGAGAATCATTGGAGCCACAATCGAGGTTCATCGATATTTAGGCTCAGGGTTGCTTGAGTCAGCCTATCAAGCATGCCTGGCTCATGAACTCAATCTGAGAAATATACCTTTTGAGCTTGAAAAACCATTGCCTGTTGTTTATAAAGATGTGAAATTAGATATTGGGTATAGGTTGGATTTTTTAGTAGAAAACAAGGTGATTGTTGAAATTAAGTCGGTCGATTGTCTTCTTCCTGTACATTCGGCGCAATTATTGACATACTTAAAACTCACCAGTAATAAAGTGGGGTTGCTGATTAATTTCAATGTCCCGATTCTTAAACAGGGAATCAAGCGATTGGTTTTGTGAGATAAGATACTTTAATGATAATGAAATGAGTACTACTTTTATTTATTCTCCGTGGTGAAAAATTTCGTGTGCAAATATGACTAAAGTTGTGGTTGCGATGAGTGGGGGGGTGGACAGTTCGACGGCGGCGGCGTTGCTGGTCGAGCAGGGCTATGATGTCACCGGGGTAATGCTGCGCCTGTGGAGCCCGGCCGGCTGCGATGATGTAAATCGCTGCTGTACGCCGGAGGCGATGGGTTTGGCGCGCCAGGTGGCAGCCCAGATTGGAATCCCTTTTTATGCGCTGGACGCGCGCGAGTCTTTTCGCCGGGTGGTGGTGCAATATTTTCTGGACAGCTACCAAAGGGGCATTACGCCCAATCCCTGCATGGTGTGCAACCAGCATATCCGCTGGGGGTTTTTGCTCGATCAGGCGCTGGCAATGGGGGCAGAGTACCTGGCGACGGGTCATTATGCTCGCTTGAATAGGGGAGAAGATGGTTCACTGGCGCTGCTGCGTGGGGTGGATCGGAGCAAGGATCAGACTTATGTCCTCAGCATGCTGACGACGGCGCAGCTTTCTCGCTCGCTTTTCCCGTTGGGTGGGTTTCACAAGGCGCAGGTGCGCCAGATGGCTGCGGATAGAAAATTGCCGGCTTCTAATCGTCCCGACAGCCAGGATTTATGCTTTCTGGGCGAGGGCGATTATCGCCAGTTCCTTGCGGAGAACCTCCCGCAAGTTGTGCAGCCGGGGCAAATCATCGATAGCGGCGGCAGGCGGCTTGGTGAGCATCAGGGACTGGCATTTTATACGATTGGGCAGCGCAAGGGAATTCGCATCGCCGGCCCTGAACCGCTATATGTGATCCGAAAAGATATGGAGAATAATGCGCTGGTCGTCGGGAGACGTGCGGAGTTGGGCGGCGATCATTTGATTTGCGGCGCGGTCAACTGGGTGGCTGGAAAAGCGCCCGGCGAAGCGTTGCGGGTGCAGGTGAAAATACGCTATCAGGCCGAAGAAGCCTGGGCGCTGATCCGGCTGCTGGACGACGGGCGCGTCGATGTGACGTTCGACCAGCCGCTGCGCGACATCACTCCCGGTCAGGCGGCCGTCTTTTACGACGGAGAAACTTGCCTGGGCGGCGGAATCATTTGCGAGGGATAAGCCATGAGTCTGACATTACCATCCATTTTTTTAGGTCTGGTCGTTTCCACTTTGTATGGGGTAATCTTTCACTTCCTGGTAGGGGGCAAGTTATGGCGGCTGCTGCTCTATATCGTGATCGGCTGGGTCGGCTTTTGGGCCGGGCATTTTCTGGCTGAAGTGTGGGACTGGACGTTCATCAGCGTCGGGCCATTGCACCTGGGTATGGCAACGATTGCCAGCGTTTTGCTCCTGGTTGTCGGTCATTGGTTGAGCCTGATCGATATCAGGCCGACGGCAGGGAAAACCGAGAAATAAATTAATTGTCTGGTAAATTGGCTTGCACCTTACAGAATATAATTAGTCTATGTATAATCACGACAAGCATAATGTATTTTGTTAGAGTTCATCGATAAACATAATGACGCATTATAAACAGTTGATATTGCCTGAAAATATGCACTCTGCTCCTATGCCAGAATTCTATCTGGATAGATTAATATACTTACTTAATACAGATTTCGATTTCCATAATCATAATAGTTTATATGCGTCGCATAATTTCCATTCGTTCCCGGCTAAATTTCCGCCGCAATTACCTGAAAAGTTTATTGTTAGCTTAACAGAACCGGGGGATTTGGTTTTAGATCCAATGGTTGGTTCGGGTACGACGATTCTGGAGGCGTCCTTAAATAACCGGTATGGTGTTGGCTTCGATATTGATCCTTTGGCCATCCGCATCTCGAAAGTGAAAACATTTCCGTTGAGGCGACATGATGTATTAAAAGCAGGCGCGACGATCATTTCTGATGCAAAGAAAGCATTGGCGGATTTTCAAACCGCGAAAGCAGAGCTTGAACATTTTTTTAAGACTGATACAAAATGCTTTCTTGATAAGTGGTTCCTGCCAGAGGTACAGGTTGAACTTTTTGCGCTTGTAAATGAGATAAAAAAGATCAATGACGCTGACCTGAGAAACTTCTTTGAGGTTGTGTTTTCATCAATCATTATCACCAAAACCGGCGGCGTATCAATGGCATTAGATCTTGGTCATACGCGACCTCACGTGGCCAAACGAATCGTGAATAAATCTGGCGATGTTCTGTTTGGTGATAAAGAAGAAGCAATACCCAATTATCTGGTTAAAACCTTGCGCTCCCCGGTAATCGAATTTGAAAAGCGATACCGGCAGAATGCTGAAAGTCTATTATCTGTGGGTGAGATTGCGTACAAAGCCAGAGTAGATTACGGCGATGCACAAAACATTCCATTAGATGATAATAGCGTCGATTTGATTATCACTTCACCGCCTTATGCATCGAACGCAATTGATTATATGCGCGCACATAAATTTGCGTTAATTTGGCTGGGTTATCCATTATCTGATTTAACACAAAAGCGAAAAGAATATATTGGCGGCGAAGCGATTGATGAATTTCAATTTGCGAATTTACCTGCGCGGGTGAATGATGTCATTCAGAAGATTCAGAATTTGGATCAAAAAAAAGGCCAGGTTTTAAGAAGATATTACTCGGAAATGTCACGGGTGATAAAAGAGATGAAACGCGTATTGAAACCTGGCAAGGCAGCAATCGTTGTTGTTGGGAATTCGATTTTGAAGGGAATAGATACTGAGACTCCGGAATGTTTGGCAGCGATTGGCGAGGCATTGGGGTTTAAGGTTCCAGCCATTGGAGTGAGAAATTTAGATCGAAATAAACGGATGATGCCAACCGGTATGAATTTGGATCTGAATTCTCAAATACAACAGAGAATGCATCAGGAATATATACTCGGTTTTTATAAATCCAGAAGGATATCTAAACAGATGGATATAGCAGAGTTAAGAACTGCGTATCACCGCAGAATATGTAATGATATTCCTGGCTCAGGAAATCGGTTAAAGGCGACTGCATGATATCAGTGGTTTGCCTTTCGACTTAATAGTATAAAGGAGATAGTTTGTGACCTGGAATTTACATGGCACCCACGCCCAAGCGGGGGATCTGGCGCAGCTTGTCGGGCTGCGCCATAAAAGTTTTATCATTACTCTTACCCCTGGCGAAGAATTTCATACCCACCGCGGGATTCTTCAGCACAATGATCTGATCGGTTTGCCGTGGGGCAGTCAGGTGTTTAGCCACAACGGCAGCCCTTTCTTTTTGCTGCAACCGGCCTTTGGCGATCTGTTGAAGGTGACCAAGCGCAATACGCAGATCATGTACCCAAAGGAGATCGGGTACATGCTGGTTACCATGGGGATAGGCCCTGGCCAGCACGTTCTGGAAGCGGGCACCGGTTCCGGGGCGCTGACCACGGCGTTCGCTTTTGCTGTTGGTTCAGAAGGGCATGTGACGACCTATGAAGCGCGCCCTGAAATGCAAAAACTGGCGATCAAGAATCTGGAGAAGGTCGGCCTGGCAGAACGGGTCACGTTCAAGTTGCGCGATATCGGCGAGGGTTTTGATGAAATCGGCGTCGATGCGCTTTTCCTCGACGTTGCCAATCCGTATGATTATATGGCGCAGGCGCGGGCGGCATTGAAGCCGGGCGGTTTTTTCGGCAGCATTCTGCCCACTACCAACCAGGTTACCCGGCTGCTGCGGGAGATGCGCAAGCAGCATTTTTCGTTTGTTGATGTATGCGAAATCATGCTGCGCTTTTATAAAGCTGAGCCTGAGCGATTGCGCCCAACTGACCGGATGGTGGCGCATACCGGTTATCTGATTTTCGGTCGGCCGATCTTGCCTGCCGAAGACGGCAGCGGCGCGGAATTACTTGAAGAGACGGGTTTACGCCCGGAAGAAGATCGAGAATGAGCAATGACCCCCTTTTAACAATAGAGGATATTCGCAGGCGGTTGGAGAATCAATCGCTTTCTGATCCATTGGGCCTTGAATCCGACCTGCCCATGCTGGAGAATGGGGCGCCGCGCTGCGCGGCGGTGCTGACGCCGCTGGTGCGCCAGAACGGCGGCTGGAGTTTGCTCTATACCCGGCGCAGCGAGCAGGTATATGATCATAAGGGGCAGGTTTCATTTCCGGGCGGGGCGTGCGAGCCGGAGGATGCCTCGATTGAGGAAACAGCTTTGCGCGAGGCGAAGGAAGAGATCGGCGTCGAGCCGGCTGACGTGCAAATTTTAGGGCGGCTGCCTGAGATGCGTACGGTCTCATTTTACAACATCACGCCTGTTGTAGGTGTGATGCCCTGGCCTTACCCGCTCAAATTATACGAGCAAGAGGTCAGCCGGGTGTTCACCATTCCAATTGATTGGCTGGCCGATGCAAAGCACTGGGAAGAGCGCGTCGAGCCGCGTTATATGAATCACAAGATCATCTATTACCAGTTGTACGACGGGGAATTATTGTGGGGGATCAGCGCCCGGATTACAGTGATCTTGATGAAGATACTGGGCTTATCATAAGTCGCGCCAGCCTGTGCCAACCACGTTTCAGGCAGAAATATCAGCCGCGCATTGATCAGGTGATCACGTCGATCATTAGCAAAAAATTGGCTATTCTGGGCCGCGTCTGTCACCGGATGGACGTTGGATTGCAGTGTGGAACGGCGCTGAAGGGGGGATTGAAGTTGTTGATCGGCAAAATAATGAATCCTTTCTGATAAAGAATTCTGGCGGCAGCGCGGGTGTATGGACACAGGACAGCCGGGCAATTTATTTCGAGGACATCATCCAGGGTGAAATCAATTTCAGAAACGTGATCATGAAAGCGGATATGGCTGCACAACAGGTTACGATTGTGGCTGGCGGCAACCTGGATGCCAGCGAGAATAACTATCGCTTGCCAGTCTGGAATCCGGCAGGGGCAGGATTCGCCGTTATCACCCAGCCGAACCCGCAAATTCCTGGTGGTGAAATCTGGCTTATGTCGCCCGACGGCGAGAAGATAAAGGTGATCTATTCCGATTTTTCAAAGGTGACGTCTTTTACCGGGTGGAGAATTTCTGCTGTTCAAGGTGTTTTCCTTATCCGCCGGCGCAGATAAAGGGATCATTTCAGTATGGAACCTTGATGAAAAAGGCGGGGTGACGGAACTTGTCAATGGGGCAAATTTTCCAAAGTGGCTGCCTTAACCGCATTGAAGTATCCAAAGGGCAAGCAGTTTCCATGCCGCCTGGCGCTTTTTCCAGGCGGCGCATGATGACAACTTTTTGGGGTGGTGATTGATGTTAAAACCGGAAACTGGGTATTGCATTTATTGGAAATGCTGTTATAATAAATCTGCTTTACAATAAGGCTTGTGTGTCAAACCCGCCAGACCTTTTTGGGACGGCGGGCAAATTTTTTTATGGCTTGAAACGCCGAAATAAATGGAGATAATGTAAATGTCAGAACGTGTTGTAGGTACAGTGAAGTGGTTCAATAATGAAAAAGGTTACGGCTTTTTAGCGCGGGAATCCGGGCCGGACGTGTTTGTTCATCACTCCGCTATCCAGGGCGAGGGGTATCATTCGCTTACCGAGGGTCAAAAAGTAGAATTCACCATCGAAAAGGGCCCGAAGGGCTTGCAGGCTGCGATGGTTTCTCCCCTTTAGAGATAATATTAATCGTGCTTATTATTAAACCCCTGCCCAAAAGCAGGGGTTTTTTTTATAAAAGCTTCAAATTGATTAATATTCAAGTGTTTATAAAGCCGAATGGCGCAATTTATTTTGCGCCATTCGGTTAATCGTTTTATCCACAAGGAGATCGCAATCAGGCTTCTTCGCCTTCTTCTTCCTTCTTACCGCGTTCAATCACTTCAGGTTCGGCGGCGCCGGCTTCTTCGGCAATTGCTTCTGCTGCTTCTTCTCTCGCCTGGGCGGTGATAATGGCGATCATTTCATCGGGATGCGCCAGGATTTCTACTTTGTCCAGGTGGACCAGGTCGCGAACATAGATGCCGTCGCCGATTTGTTTGAGATTCGACAAATCAACCACGATTCGTTCGGGAAGATCTTGCGGAAAGGCTTCCACTTCGATTTCATCAACGCCGGTAACCAGGATGCCGTCAAATTCTTTGATAGCAGGGGCCGTACCTTTTAATTCAATTGCAACTCTGGTGCGGAGTTTTTCCGTCAATGTGACGGCTTGAAAATCAACATGCAGGAGTGAGCCGCGAATATAATCGCGCTGCTTTTCGCGCACCAAAGCGGCATGTTCTTTGCCATCCAGGTTTATGGTAACCAGACTGGAACTTGTCAGGCCAGAAAGCAAACGCGTGGTCTCTTTTAAATCCATGACAATGGGGGTTGCGTCCAGGTGACGTCCATAAAGGACGCCGGGCAGTTTACCCTGCCGACGAAGCTGGCTGACCTGCTTGCCCTTCACTGTACGCTGTGCGGCATTAATGACTACTTTTTCCATCTTTATCCATCCTTCGAGCGCCTCTCACCCAGATGTGGGTTACCCTCGCTCTATTGAAAATTAATCGGCTTACGCCGTGAGTAAATAACTTGCCTTGCGGCGGTTAGGGATTTTAGCCGGAAAGGGGGGATATGTCAAGCGTGCGCGTTAGCGTATTACCCAAAGTTAAAAAAGAACTCTTTTATTGCTGGCTGCAGGCGCGTATTGTCTGTATTTGAGTCCTTGAAAATAGCCCAACCCAGGAAGATGCTTGCTTCGTGTTGCGTTTATTAATAACGGGAAAAATTTTATTGACAGGAAAATAGTTCAATGTTAGGATAAGGCAAATTTAATACGAGATAAAGGTGCACTACTGCCCGGATGCAGGGTGCATAAGAGGGAAAGCCGGTGTAAGTCCGGCGCTGTCGCGCAACGGTAATATTCGCAAGAATAAAGCCCGAATTCCTGCCCTTATCTTGCTCGTGTAACTCCTTCGCAGTAAGGGAGGTCGAGCTTTTGAGGGTATGTGTTTTTCCACAGACTCTCAAAATGCTGATCTAACGCCTCCCGCCCAACTACACCTGGGCGGGTTTTCATTATCAAAACGGCTTCCCATGCGGAAGCCGTTTTTTTGTTTTTATAAGGAGGACAGGATATGTATAAACGGTTAGTTTCATGTATTCTCGCCATTTGTTTCGGGTTAAGTATCTATTTGCCTGGTTTTCTGCAGCCTGCCAGTGTTGCAAATGCAGCAGCAGCAAAGGCCTATATTGTTGTCCAGTTTAGCCCGCAAAACACCATTGTTCGGGAAGTCAGTTTTAATACCCCCTCTGTAACTGGAATGGAGGCTTTATCGCTTTCTGGCCTGAAAGTGGAAACAAAATCTTCAGCTTATGGAGAATATGTATGCAAAATTGAGGATGTCGGAGATTGCACGGGGTCTTCCAGCCAATATTGGGCGTACCAGTACTGGGATACCAGCGCCAACCCCATGCAGTGGACAGATTATATGGTTGGAGCCAGTTCTTCAACGGTCGTCAATGGAAGCATCGAAGGTTGGGGATATGGGGATTACGGAACGGTTCATTTGCCGCCTGCCCCGCGCATGACGGCGGCCAAGGAAGCTCTTGACTGGTTGCAACTTAAACAGGATAGCGCTACGGGCGGTTATGGTTCAGCCGGAAGCTCGGCAGAGGCGCTGCTTTCGATTGGCTCCAATCAATTGAGTGCAAACGATTGGAAACGTGAGAGTGCGGCCCCTTCTCTGAATTCATACTGGGTTGCCAATGGGGCTGCATATTCTGATAACGGCGCTGATTCGGCTGGAAAACTGGCAACCGGATTGACGGCTGCCAGAGGTTGCTGGTTGAACGGGTTCACACAACCAGAGGATTTTTATAATTCAGCTTCAGGCGCGTATGCTGATGGGGCAGGGCCGCAGTCGTGGGCGATTCTGGGGAGCGTTGCTCTGGGTGATACAGTTCCGGCTGAAGCCGTACAAAACCTGAAATATCTGGTTCAATCGAACCATGCCTGGGAATGGCAGTCTGGTTTTGGGACCGACACAAATACCACCGCTCTGGCGATTCAGGCATTGATTGCCAGCGGAGAGGCCGCCGACTCTGCTATCATCAAAAACGCGTTGGCTTTTCTGAAGAGCAGCCAGAATGCAACGGATGGCGGTTTTACCTACAGCCTTGATTATAGCGCGTCCAGCGACGCCAATTCTACGGCGTATGTGGTCATGGCGATTCTGGCATCCGGGCAGGACCCGAGTACGTGGACGGTGAGCGGCGGGGCGGCTGACCCCTTCACTTATCTGCTGAGTTTGCAAAATTCAGATGGCGGAATTGAATGGCAAGAAGGCTCCGGTTCTAACGTGCTGGCAACCCAGCAAACAATCACGGCGCTGTTAGGCAAATATTATCCTGTCGCCGGAGGACGTTTGAGTCAGTGCCCGGTCAAATTCTTCCCGCTTGTTAATAAATAAGCGTTATGAAAAAGCCTGGTTTTTTCGTTTTGTTGCTTGTCTGCGTGATTCTGTTGGTGTTGGGCGGCGCGCAAGGCGTTAATGCTCAGGCTTCCAACAGGGTTGCCCTGGTTGTGGCGTATGGCAATGGTCTTGTAGATACCCGATGTGTTTCGTTTTCAGAAGAAGAAATTACCGGGTATGATGTTCTGCAGCGGGCGGATTTGCCGCTTGAGGTATCCTACAGCTCAATGGGAGCAGCAATCTGCAAGATTGGGAACGTTGGCTGCCCGGCTGATGATTGCTTTTGCGATTCACCACCGAATTTCTGGTCATACTGGCATTTGAAAGATGGAAAGTGGGCATTTTCACAGCTTGGGGCCAGTAATTATCGGGTGAGCAATGGCGCAGTGGAAGGCTGGATATGGGGAAAGGGACTGTCCAATCCTCCTGATCTGGCAACTTTCGATGAGATTTGCAAAGAGGAAACACCCCCAGAGCAGACCGAAACGCCTGCTGCGACTGCTACACAACCTAAACCTACAAAAACACCTAAACCGACGAGAACGGCTTTACCGGTCGATGAGCCTGCTCCAGAAGAACCGACAGATGAAGCAGGAGAAGACCCCACTGAAATCCCTTTGCCGGAAGATGAAGCTGAAACTCAAATCTCTGGAGAAAATAACCCCGAAGTATCACCCGGCCCAACAAATATCCCGGACGGGGTTGAAGGGCAGGCGCAAGTCGTTTCGATACTCACGCCAACCATGACGCCATTTGATATTTCTGAAGCCATGACGCAGACGGTGGAATTCTCGGCGGCGACTTCACCCGGCAATCTGGCCGAACTGAATGCCTCATCTTCTGAATCTCCACAGATCGCGCAGGATGGTTGGGAGGTTTCCTCTCTGGTGGGCAATACTGATTCGACGGCGTCCACCGGTCAAACAAATCATCCGGAATCAGTTTCCAGCGCTTATCTGGTTTTTGGATTTATCCTTATTGGGTTAGGCGTTGGATTGATCGTTGTGGTTCGAATGAAATACCGATGAAGAGCCGCTGGTTATCGTATGCTATCTATATCGCCAGTCTGGCGACGGGTGGGCTTTATTTTCTATATCCTTTTCTGACGCCGGAATTAATTCAGGGCCAGGCGGTTGGCTCGGCTCATGCCCATGATACTGCTCTGCTTTATATACTCTTGCTCATGCTGTGTCTTGGCGTGCTGCTGTATGAGGTGCAGGGAGAAACAGTTAAAACCCGCCAGATTGCCCTGTTAGGTGTATTAACGGCGGTTAATTCCGTTTTGCGTTTCATCGATATTGCGATACCTGCTCCGGGCGGTTTTTCTCCGATATTTTTCCTTATTTTGTTGACGGGCGTGGTTTTTGGCGGCCGTTTTGGATTTTTGATGGGCGCGTTGACCTTGTTCGTTTCTGCCATAATTACCGGCGGTATGGGGCCCTGGTTGCCGGCGCAGATGTTTACTGCCGGCTGGGTGGGAATGAGCGCTGCGCTGCTCCGCCCTGTTTTGGCGCGGTTTAAGTGGGAAGGCAGTAAACCTGAGATATGGCTTCTGATGGCCTTCGGATTTATATGGGGGCTGTTATATGGCGCGATTATGAATCTGTGGGCCTGGCCTTTTATGACCGGGCCAGCAGATCAATACTGGGCGCCTGGGGTTAATTTCTCGGAATCTTTGCAGCGCTATGGCGTTTACTATCTGGTGACATCATTGGCCTGGGATGTATCCCGATCAATTGGGAACGTGTTGATGATTGGATTGTTCGGCGCTCCAACTTTGCGCGCTTTGCGCCGCTTCGAGCAGCGGCTGACTTTTTATTATGCGCCCGGTAAAGAAGGCGAGGACGGGAAGTTGCCTGTATTGGAGAAGGTTGTTTGATGATTAACTCATTGACCTGGTGCGTTTGGCTGGTTGCTGCTCTGATGGCGCTATCGGCTACCCGGAATCCTACCTATCTGGTGATCGCTTTTCTTTGCGTCATGCTGGTCAGAACATCTCTGGAGGACAGAGATGAGGCGCGGCGCGTTCCTGGCTCCAGCTTGTTTTTCTGTCTGGCGGTCATAATAACGGCTGCGTTTTTCAATGGTCTGACTTCACATTTTGGCAGCACAGTTTTGCTGGTTATCCCCGGTCACATCCCGTTACTTTCCGGCGCGATCACATTGGAAGCGCTTGTCTATGGCGCATTGAATGGATTGGTTTTATCCAGTCTGTTTATGGCGTTTTCGGTGTTGAACAAGGCGCTGCCAACTCGTGATCTGATTCAACTGATACCACGGGCTTATTACTCATTGGCCATTGTGATATTGATTGCAGTGACGTTCATTCCTTCCACCCGGCGTCAGTTTGAGGCGATTCGCGAGGCAGCGCTGATCCGCGGCCATCGCTTCAGAGGTTTGGGCGATATCTTACCCATGATGATGCCGCTTCTCACCAGTGGATTGGAACGGGCTTTTCAGCTTGCCGAATCAATGACGGCGCGTGGCTTTGCCGGACAGGAAAGGGAAAAAGATCTCTACCTCAACCGTTTGCTGATGTTTGTGGGTTTACTGGCAATGCTGGCCGGCTGGCTGCTGCGGCTTATTCAGGGAGAGGCGTTGCCAGGGATCCTAATACTGACTGCCGGCTGTCTGTTAATAATTGGCAACATCGCTTATGTTGGCTGCACTTTTAAACGCACGACCTATCGAAAAAGAAGCTGGTCACTGCGAGATGGATGGACTCTGGCGGGGGCAGCGCTGACGCTGGCGGTTTTCGTTGCTTCCCTTTTTCTTTCATCGCCCAATTCTTTAGAATACTCGCCGTACCCGGTGGTTACCTTGCCGCTATTTGACCCCTGGATTGGCGCAGCAATTCTTGGGCTGCTCGTTCCGATTTTTATCGTGATATAACAGAAAATGATTTCTATTCAAAATTTAAGTTACTCTTACCCTGGCGCGATTAAACCGGTTTTTCAGGATGTCAATTTGTGTATTCCTTCTGGAACTCTGGCTCTGGTGACTGGGCCTTCGGGAGCAGGAAAATCCACTTTATTGCGCTGTATAAATGGCTTAATACCTCATTTTAGTGGAGGGATTATCAAAGGTGTTTTACGCGTGAATGGAATTGATCCTGTCAGGGCCTCGCCGCAAGAGATAAGCCGCCAGGTTGGATTTGTCTTTCAGGACCCTGAAGCGCAATTCGTACTGGATCATGTTGAAGATGAAATTGCGTTTGCTCTGGAAAATGCAGCTGTTCCACCCGGAGAGATGCATGAAAGAGTGGAAAGGGTTCTTGAATTATTGGGATTAACGGCCTTGCGGTCGCGCCGCCTGATCACTTTATCGGGCGGTGAACAACAACGGACGGCCATTGCCGCAGCTTTGGCAGTGGGGTCATCCGTTCTGATACTCGATGAACCGACCTCGCAGCTCGATCCTGAATCAGCCGACGATGTTTTCCGGGCGTTGGAATATCTCAAGAAAGAGATTGGATTGACGATTGTACTGGCCGAGCACCGCATTGAGCGCGTACTTTCATTTACTGATCTGATCATTCATGTTGAAGATCAGCGGGTTGTCGCTGGTTCGCCGGTTGAAATACTCGCTGAAGTATCGCTGAATCCCCCGGTGGTTGCATTGGGAAAGACGTTGGGATGGAATCCACTTCCTTTAAGCATTGAAGAGAGCCTGCCCTTTGCGGTGGATTTGCTAAAACGGGTCGATCCTGCGAGAAGAACAACCCCGATCGGCGCTTTTTCTTCTGATCCGCTCCTTCGCGCAGAGGGATTGACTTTCAGCTATGGAGAAAAGAAGGTTTTACAGGGGCTCAGTCTTTCATTGGCGGGTGGAGAAATATTGACTTTGATGGGTAGGAATGGGACGGGTAAATCAACATTGTTGCGCTGTCTGGTGAATCTCCTGCATCCATCTGAAGGGCGAATATGGCTGGGTGATAAGGACGTTACCGATCTGGATCCATCTGAAGTTTGTTTGCAAATCGGTTATTTGCCGCAAGACCCGAATATGCTCCTTTATGCCGATACGGTTTTCGATGAGTTAAGGATCACTCTGCAAAACCATCATCGCTCTATTAGCCCTGAATTGATCCAATCATTTCTGGAGCGTCTGAAGTTATCTGGTTTGTCTTCACGTTATCCGCGAGATTTAAGCGTCGGAGAACGGCAACGAGTCTCCCTCGGAGCGGTCACTGTTACTCAGCCACAGGTAATATTGTTGGATGAACCCACCCGTGGATTGGATTATGCAGCCAAGGCAGCTCTGATCGAAATCCTGGAGGATTGGCGTGAAGAAGGAAAAGCGATTCTGCTCGTGACGCACGATGTGGAATTTGCGGCGAAAGCCAGCAGCCGGGCGGCTTTGATGGAAAACGGACGAATTGCGAAAATTGGAAGGCCGGCAGATGTGTACCATGAGCAATCTATTTTTATGCCTCAAATTGCGCAACTTTTTCCCGATACCGATTGGTTAACGCCCGACGATGTGTTAACAGCGGCATCGGTGGGTGTGGGATATGCGCGCTGAGAACTGGCTGAACATTGTTCAACTGATTATTGAATCTGCTTGACACGCATTGTATAATAATTATTGCCAAGGGAATATGTCACAGGTTTATGTAGGAAAGGAGGGGCTGATTTATTGATCAAATTCATATCCTGTATCCGATTCACGTAATTCCCATACCAATCAGTAAAAATCTCATAGATTGAAAAAGGGTGAAAAAGATGGCTAGCAAAATTCGCAAGTTGTTTGCGGTAATTGTGATTTTGAGCTTGGTAATACCCGTCTCAGTTTCAGCGCAGCCAGATTCTGGAACCCAACAAGTAACATCTCCGGTAACATTTACAATTCTACACACCAACGATTTCCATGGACAGTTAGTGGCCTCGGGCAGCAACCCTGGTATGGCGCGGGTTGCTCAAGTCGTCAATGATGTCCGCACTGCGGTCGGCGCTGAGAATGTCCTTCTGGTTGACGGCGGCGATGAAATGCAGGGCAGTCTGCTTTCAAACCTGCAAAAGGGCAAACCGACCATCGCTGTGTTCAATGCAATGGGATATGAAGTAGCTACATTCGGAAATCATGAGTTTGATTGGGGGCAGACGGTATTAGCTGAGCGGACGAGTGAAGCAACATATCCTTTCGTTGCGGCCAATGTTGTCGTCAATGATACCGGCAACTGCAGTACGGCCGGTTGGACTTCGCCTTCCTTCGCAACGCCTTATGTCATAAAGACGGTGGGAACAGCTCCTAACGAAGTTAAAGTAGGCTTCATCGGCGTAACTACCACTGAAACGCCGGTTATTACGATTGCGGCTGCTACCGAGGGCCTGTGCTTCAAGGATCCGGCTGAATCGATTCTCCATTATTATGATGCGGTCAAAGCGGAGTCCGATGTTGTCGTGGTTATAAGCCATCTGGGGTATGTTGATGGCGGGTATGGTTACGGCATTCCGGTTTATGGCGACCAGACCCTGGCGCAGAAGTTAATCACGGCCGGCAAGCCTGTTCCGTTAATCATTGGCGGCCACAGTCATACCAATATTACCCCGCCGGCAGTAGTCGTGGGCGGCGTGACGACCGTAGTCCAGGCATATTATAATGGCCGCCAGGTTGGCCGGGCCGATGTGACGGTTAATCCTGATGGCTCGGCTTCGGTTGCCTGGCAGAAACTGGCAGTCAGCACCACAGGAGCGGAAGACGCTGCAATCAAGGCGATTATTGACACCTATCTCAATGATCCAGATTACCAGGCGTTGATCAATCAGCCTGTTGGTTATGTTCAGACTGACCTGCTGCGTGATTACAATGGCGACAGTATGATGGGGTATTTCGTCGATGACGCTATTTATAATTACCTGAACAGCGACGCCGAACCAGGCAATGACGTCGATATGTTCTTCAACAATGCCGGCGGCATCCGCACGGACTGGTGCGATGCGCCTGATCCAGCCAACCCGGGCCAATATATCTGGAGCAGCGCAGCGTCAGATTGTGAGGCTGGCGTCTGGGCGCATGATCCAATGCTGCTGAATTACGGACAGATGTTCACTATTCTGCCATTTGGCAATGCAACGATAGTGGGCGATATGACCGGCGCCCAGATTATGCAGGTGCTCAATCAGAGCGCCACCCTTGGCAAAGGCGCTATTCAGCCTGCCGGCATGCGTTATAAATTCTACCGCTATTCTGATTCGCTGCCTGGCCCGCAGCCTTATGCGTGGGGCGCCTTTGACGCGTGTGTGACCAATAAAGATACTGGCGTTTGTGAACCGCTGGAAATGGATCGGGTTTACCGGGTGGGCACGAACGAATTTCTTGCCCCCGCCGGCGGCGATAACTACGCCGGTTTCAAATATATGACTAATACCAGCTATTGGGGTGACATGTTGAATGCGGTCAACGAATGGGTGGCGATGAATTACACTGTCGATAATCCATACAGGGGTCCGAACGGCGACGGCATGCTCGATGGACGGATTACCCGCGATGGCAATGATACCAGCGGGAGCATCGTACCGGTTACCATCCTGCATCACAACGATTCGCACGGCAACCTGACCAAGGGGACCTACGTGGGTTATACCCAGTTAGCGACTCTCATTAATCAGGAACGGGCGCATAATCCTGACCGGACTTTGCTGGTGAACACTGGCGACCAGATCCAGGGCGATGGGATGATGTATTATTTCAAATCAGCCCCGCTGGGTTACGCAGCCGATGGGACGCCGCTTTCAGGCTCGCTGACCACGCATCCCATGATGGCGGTTATGAATGCCATGAATTACGATGCGATGGTAGTGGGCAATCACGAGTACAATTTCGGTAAAGAGATTTTCACCAGCGTCCTGGGGCAGGCAGCGTTCCCCGTCTTGCAGGCAAATGTTACTGATGACGGTTCTTATGGAATTGCCAGCGTACCGGTCCAACCATATATTGAAAAGACAGTCGGCTCAGAGGGCATCAAGGTTGCGCTATTGGGCATTGGCAATCACCGTATACCGAATTATGAATTGCCCAGCAATATCCCTGGCCTGACCTTCAGCAATCCGCTTGCAAAAGCTCAGGAACTTTCGGATGCACTGCGGGCGACCAACGATGCTGTTGTTGCCCTGACGCATATCGGCTTTACCACCAATCCAGCCAGTGTGGAAGTGGATGAGAATGTCGATACAGAGATGGCAATTCAGGTAAGCGGCCTGGATGCAATCATCGGCGCCCATAGCCACACGAATCCCGCGACCGGCTTTGGCGCTTACAAATTCCTGCCAACGATTGTTGGCGGCCCGGGCAATGTACCTGTTCTGATCAACCAGGCGTATCGGTATAACAATACGTTGGGTGAGGTTGTCCTGGGCTTCCGACCGGGGTCAGGCGGCGGTTATGAATTGGTCTCACGCGCCGGGCAATATATCACGGTGAGCAGCGGTACAGCCGAAGACGCCGCGATCAAAGCGATTGTCGATCCATACGTGACTGCATTTAGCGCATACAATGATACAGTTTTAGGACAGACTACCGTCGCGATTGACGCTCTGCAGGCCTTTACGCAAGAGACTAATGCCGCCAACCTGCAAGCGGATGCATCGGTGTATGAGTTGAATCAGCACGGAATTACGCCCGATGTTCATCTTTCAGGCGCAATGACCAACAAGGCTGTTGCTACATCCGGGCCCTATCCAGTCACCCTCAAGGTGGCGGATATGTTTACCCTGATGCCTTACGAAAACTCGCTGGTCGTTTTGAGTATGAATGGACCGCAGATCAAGCGTATATTGGAAAGAGCCTACCGGAACTACTATTATTACAAGTATGTTCCAGGGTATGGCGGTTATTCCTACTATACGACCTGTATGATCGATACAAATTCAGTCGGCAAGATCACCTACAACGATATTTACCCGGCGGCTTATGACCCGAATAAAAATTATGTGGTTTCGTTAGAAATCAATGGCAATAAGGTGAATTTCAATGACGCTTCGACATACTACAAGGTCTCCACGGTAAACTATCTGGCTGCCGGCTCGTGTAACTTCAACGACGGCGGGGTCAGCCTGTGGCCGCTCGATCAGATCGTCAATGATACCCAATACTATGTGAGGGACGCAGTCATCAACTACATCAAGGCGATGGGCACGGTTTCGCCGGCAATCGAAGGGCGGCTGAATTTCGTCAGCGATACTGACGCCCCGGTCATTACGATCAACTCGCCGGCTGCCACTACCTACCTGCACCCGGATTACCTGACGCTTGATTTCAGCGCCGCCGATGCAACGTCTGGCGTCAGCAGTGTGACGGCGGATATCGATGGGAAGACGGTGACGAACGGTCAGAAAATCGATCTTTATACACTTGCACTGGGTGATCACACCCTGACTGTCAAGGCCGTGGATAATGCGGCCAATGAGGCTACGGCAGCAGTGACGTTCAAGGTGGATGCAACCATCCAGAGCCTGATTAAGAGTGTAAACCGCTTCTACGACGAAAAGAAGATAAAGGGCAAAGGTATTCGTAACAACCTGCTCGTTAACTTAAAGAACGCTCAACGGTTCATGAGCATGCGACGTCCCAATAAATGGGCGGCAATTGTTCAATTAAATGCCTTTATCTTCAAGGTGAGAGTTTACAGCAGAAGGTATATCAAGCCCGATGCAGCCAATTTGCTGATCGGCGACGCCTATTGGGCTATGTGGCATTTGAAATAATCGGGTCCCCTGTTGCGCTGTAACATCTCGGTAGGGGCTGTCCTCTACTTTTTGGACAGCCCTTAGCTTTTAAATCTGTGAAACCTGATCGGCTGGCGTTATTCGTTCACTTTTGCAAAAGTGTAGAGATCATGCGGCTTCAGGGCTCTGGCATTTCTTTTTTTTAAAAACCCACCATATTCCAAAACGATAACCAGCCCAGCCGAGAAGAATCCCCCCGATCGGATCGAGGATGTAATGCTGGCGGGTGAAGAGAGTCGAAAGGGATATGACGATGAGCCAGGCGACCCATAACCAGCGCTGCTCTTTGAACCAGATGTTGTAGAAACAAACGACCAGTGTGGTAACGTAAATGTGGGCGCTGGGAAAGGCATTGTAATCTTTATCGTTGGTGTAGATGAATTGGAGCGCTTTCGAGAGCAGATCATTCCCTTCGATTTCTGGTCTGATCACATAAGTAGGATAAAGCGTAAAGCAGGCAATACCGACGCAAAAAACCAGGAGAGTGGCCGCGACCATTGCTTTATACAGGCGGTCTTCCATACGCCAGGCGGCGTAAATATAACTGGCGATCCACCAGGGTATCCACAAAATGTAAGGGATAACCCAAACCTTCCACAGGGGAATGTAGTTATCCAGCGGTATTTTAAGCATGACGCCGCCGGTCATAAGGCGGTTGGTAATGAAGTAAAGACTATCAATGGCAATGAGCAAGAAAAGCCATGCAAAGCGATGGATTAATTTCATACGTATTGAAGCCAGGGTGTTTTACGAGTTTTCAGTGAAGAAGGAGAGGGGCGAAGCCATGCTTCGCTCCTCTCGCGTCTCGATTAAACTGCGCGGCGGTAAACGCGGTGGTTCTTATATTCCTTGCCGCCGAGGTTGATGAGATCTTTGCGCATTTGCACGGCAGTTTCAGCGACCTGGGGCATATCAATATGCTCAAAATGGTAGTCGCGGACGGTATTTTCCATCTCCGAGTACATGAGGGCGTTCCCGCCCAGCCCGTGGTAGTTAGCCAGGATGCCAGTCCCATTGAATGTAATCCATTTGGTGCGGCGCATTTCGAGCAACAAATCAGCAATCCCCCAGGGCGTGATTCTCCCGCGCATGCGCTGCATGGCAAAGGAAACGTCTGGGAAGGCAAACAGGAAACCAGCCAGCTCATCCTTGTACATGATAATTTTAATCAGACGGTGATCTGCAACGGTCAGGGCATCGTTGATTGCCCCTTTGATCTCACGATCAGTGAGGGGGTAATACTCCCAATTGTTGACGAAGGCTTTGTTGTAAAGCTGACCGATTTGGTCTGCCATGGCGATTAAGGCTCTTTTATTGCGGAAACGGACAACCTCGAAAGTTTTCTTTTCACGCACCCGTTCAGCCACCCGGCGAATTTTTTCAGGCATGACGAAGGTTTGATAAGGATGATAGCAAGAAACAAAATCAACTTCTTTTTCAAAACCCAGATTCTCAACCAGGCGCGGATAGTAATCGAAATTGTAATTGAGCATCGTCATCATGGGATGGTGTTCAAAACCTTTTACCAGAATGCCGTAGCCATCCAGCGGGTTAACACCTTTGGGGCCAATGATGGTATCCAGGTTGCGTTTCTTCGCCCATTCGAAGGCGCGCTCAAATAAGCCATTGGCAACTTCCTGATCATCTATGGTTTCAAAATAATAAAAAGCGGCGCGGCGGGTGTTGTGGTATTGATTGTATAATTTATTGTCTAAAGCAGCGATACGTCCAACCACCTCGCCATCTCCGTAAGCGAGAAAAAAAACTGCTTCGGAATGTTCGTAGAAAGGGTGTTTGTTGGGGTTGAGCGCCTTTTTTATATCATCGATGAATGGGGGAACCCATTGTTTGCAGTTCGCATATAACTTAAAAGGGAACATCACAAATTCATTAACTTGCTTTTTATTCGATAAATCGACCTGTTCTATTTTTAGCATGATGCGCCTCTTATTTAGGAATAATAACTTAACTCAAGTTGCTACCCTGACAACAATCTCTGCGTTTGTCACTGTGAAAAGGGCGCTTTTTTGCCCGACGAAGCAGTCTCAACGTCAAAATCCGAGATTGCCGCGCCTCGCCAGAATGTCGAGGCTCACAATGACAGCCAGGTGGCAACTTGGATTAACTTAATGAATTAATCCAAGTTTCTTACCTACTTTTTCAAAAATTTCCAATACACGATCAAGCTGCTCGTCGGTGTGGGTTGACATGTAGCTTGTACGCAACAATTGGTGTCCTTGGGGAACTGCCGGAGATATAACTGGATTGACGAACACGCCGTTTTCAAACAGCGTTTTCCACATGAGAAAAGTCATCTGGTCGTCGCCGATAATGATCGGGATAACGGGAGTGACCGATTTTCCGATGTCGAATCCCAGGCTCTTGAATCCGGCGCGCATTTTATCAGCCTTGCGCAACACACGTTCGCCGAGGTCAGGCTCTTCGCGCATGACCTGTAGGGCGGCCAGAGCGGCGGCGGTGTTGGCAGGAGGAATACTGGCGCTGAAGATAAGCGAACGGGCAAAGTGTTTGATATAGTGAACCACGTCCTCGTCGCCGGCGATGAAACCTCCTAATGAGGCGAAGGATTTGCTGAATGTGGACATGATCAGATCAACCTCTTTGGTCATGCCAAAGTGGGCAACTGTTCCGTGTCCCTGGCCTAAAACGCCCATGCCATGGGCATCGTCCACCATGAGGCGCGCGCCATATTTTTTCGAAATTTTCACCAGATCAGGTATCGGCGCCAGATCGCCTTCCATGCTGAAGAGTCCATCCACTACGAGCAATTTACCGGGTTGCTCGCCGATGCTTTGCAGGACTGTTTCCAGGTGTTCCATATCGTTGTGCCGAAAACGCTCGATCTTGCCGTAGCTCAGGCGGGCTCCATCAACGATACTGGCGTGGTCGTCCTTATCCAGGATGACCACGTCGCCGCGGGAAACCAGCGCGCTGACGGTTCCCAGGTTTACCTGCATACCGGTCGAGAAAACCAGGGCAGAGTCCTTGCCCACCCATTCGGCTAATTCATGCTCCAGTTGTTCGTGCATCTCGAGTGTGCCATTTAAAAAACGGGAGCCGGTGCAGCTTGTGCCGTAGCGTTGGATTGCCTGGCAGGCTGCTTCTTTTACTTTGGGGTGCGTTGTCAGTCCCAGGTAATTGTTCGACCCGCACATAATCAGGCGATGACCCTTGAACTCAACTTCAGTACCTTCGTTTTCAGATAATGGAATGAAATAGGGATAAAAACCTTGTTTGATAGCCTCCTTTGCTTCAATGAATTTTTGACATTTTTCAAAAATATCCATCAATGACTCCTTAAATAATTTCAACGGGAATGACCCCGTAAAACCCGAATCTTATATTTTGGATGAAAACGACTTTACTGAAAAGGACAACCGGCTGGCAGAGATGTGATTTCAGGAAAGTCATAAAACCAATCGGTTAAGACTGGTGAGGTTTTTTGGCGAAGACTAATCCTTTGTTTTCTTTATGACGCTTATTCCCGCGTTTCTTCTGAGCAATCATCCGATTTTCTTTTTCCCGCCGCGCCTCAGTGCGCTCTGTCTTTTTTATCAAACCGTCAATTTTTGCCTGAGCGCGGGCTTCCTGAATGGCGTTGGTAACGAAGAGATAGAGTAATAAAAAGATGACAAGGCCAACGATTACATTGAACAGCAGAAAATTCCCAAACGGAAGCTGTATGCTGGGGTTGCCAAAAAAGTAAATGATGGTATTGGTCAGAATGGCGATCGCGCGGATTTCAGTCGGTCCGAATTTTGAATCGGATATCCTGAAAACGCCATTCACCAAAGCCATTAAAAATGCCAGGATGGAAACCATGAAATAGGCGACCAGCGCCAGGCTGGCGATTTGAAAATCTACATAGGGTGAGAGGCCAATCCCAAGGAAGATGAATGTTTCAGCTACGACATCAATGACGTGATCAATGAAGAAACCATAATGCGGCCTTTCGATGCGCCGGTAGCGGGCCAGTGTTCCATCAAGGCTGTCGCCGAACCAGTTAAGAAGGAAGCCGAAACTTGCCAGCCATAAAAAATTATGGTTGTAGTTCGTCAGCCAGTAACTGGCAAAAATGAGGATGGCGGCGAATAACCCGGTGCCGGTCAACAGGTCTGGAGTCACCCAAGAAGGCATATGCCGCGCCAGCCACGCCAGGGCAGGCCGTTCCAACGGGCCGAGCAGAATATCGTTTACGCGCTTATGATTTTTGGGGTCAAATGACATAGTTTATTCCTTTGTTAGTGACAATCAATAGAGTAGGTAAATAGTAGATAAGGACCCGTAAGAAGTTATCTGTTAACCATATAACACCATTCACTGTGATTGGTTATTACTATTTATAAAGAAACTTACACCGATAGCTTTTGGGCCGGTATGTACCAGTATGGCGGGGGGGGCGTGGCAGATAGGAATGTCGGTAATTTTGAGGGAGCGGCTGAAGTCGTGTGCAATTTGCTGCGCTTCTGTCTCCGCGTCGCCGTGCATGATGCTGAGGTGCGCTTCCTGATTTTGAGGGCATTCCTGGGCGATGATTTCTTTTAATCGGGCCATCGCACGTTTCTCTGTTCGCTGGTTTTCGAAAGGCTGGGTAAGGCCCTCTTTTAACGTCAGGATCGGTTTAATTTGAAGCAAACTCCCGGCCAGCGCTTGCGCTCCGCCGATCCGTCCGCCTTTGTAGAGATATTCGAGGGTATTGACGAGAAAGAACACCCGTCCTCTGGATGCCATCTCCACAATTTGTGAAACTATTATATCAGGATTCAGCCCACTTTTTGCCCATTCGATTGCTTTCAGGACAATTGCACCCAACCCGCTGCCCACCAGACCGGTATCGATAAAACGGATGTCAGCGCCAGGAAAATCTTTGGCTGCTACTTGAGCGCTGCGCAATGTGCCGCTGAGTTTATCGGAGGGGCAAATGACGATGATTGTCGAATCGCTATCGAGAAATTGCTGGTAAATGGGGGTATAGAGCGCAGGAGACGGCGCGGCTGTTTTGGGCAGTACACGGCTTGAGCGTAACTTTTCCAGAAAACTGATTGAATTGATCTCTGTATCGTCACGATAAGTTCTATCGTCGAAGATGATCATTTGCGGTAAAAAACCGATCCCTTTCTGGGCAGCCAGACTAGGGTTTATGCATGAGAGTGTATCGGCAATGATTTTTACCATGAGATTCCTTTGCTAAAATGGCAAGAAATGCCTTCTAAAGATAAACGGGTTACTGTTATGGCAAATGGCTGCTGAAGTTGTCCAGCCGTTTTACTGACAGGGCAATCAAAAATTGATGGCATGATCTCTATGATGAGGCTATCTTGTTATAGCCTGGTATCCAGGATTGCCACCAGGCGCGGCGTTTAGCCCGTATGTTTTTGATTTCGAGGTGGGCGATGCGGTAACCGCTTTCGATTAATTCGTTTGTGTGGCGAAAAACCCACAACGGCACCGGTTCAAATGTTTCCAGACGGATGTAATGGACAGGTATCTGACGCGCCCGGGCAAGAGCCAGTTCCAATTGCGCCTGACGGTGTTCTATCGTTTCAATTATTTTCATCACAAAGGGTTGGAAACCGCGTAAATCGCCGATGGCGCGAAATGGGTCGATCAAATGCAGGGCAATGATTTCAGCGGCGCCCAGGTTGATGGCTGCTTCGATGGGCAGATTACTGACAAATGCGCCATCGATCAGCGTCATGTTGTTGCTGTCGATCGGACGAATCCAGGGTGGTAGGGCGGCTGAAGCGATGACGCCATCCAAAATATTGTGATTCGGATCGACGCCAAAGATAACAGGCCTTTCATTCTTCAAGTCAGTGGCGACTGTGTATAACTCAACGTCCCGGATTTCTTTGAAATTCATTGTGGTTGAAAATCCATGCGCTTCGAAAAACCGTTTGAAGCGGGTGAGTATAGAGCCGTCTGAATGGTCAAACATGGAGCGCACATTGAGCCAAAGAGAACGCGGCGACATGATATCTTCTTCGGTGGCGTCTTTCCAGGCCTGAACGAGCAATTCGAGGCCTTCGCGGTTGACTCCTTTCATCGCCAGAAAGGCTGAGTTGATTGCCCCGATGGATGTACCGACCAACATATCGGGGTAGATATCCGCTTCGAATAAGGCGCGAATTGCGCCAACCTGAAGAGCGCCTAACGAACCACCTCCGCTCAGCACAAAGGCGAGTTTTCGCTTCATGGTTGCACTCCTTTTAGAAACAAATGGACCGACTCCCGAATCCATGCTTTTTGATCGATCTCGGTGAAGCGGCTTCCGAAGAGCAAGTCCTGTGTGAGAAGGTGAGTGATCATCATCCCCATGAAGGCCCGTGCGGTAAGAAAAGCGTCTTCCAACGGTCGGATTTTACCGGTTGCAACCTGCTCGTTTAAGTAATCGGCAATGATTTTATTCCCTTTCAGGATAATGTCCCGGTATAGCGTTTCTGCATGTTCAGGAAAGCGGCAAATGTCGCTTAATACCATTCGTAAAAGAGGGACATAGCTCTGAGAGTTTGCATAGAAATTTTCGGCAATCTGGGTGAGTACATTTTCGATGGATTGTTGATCCGTACCGTTTAAATCGGTCAGGTGGTTGATGAATGATCTTTCAAATAAGATGGCATTGAAAATATCGTCTTTACTTTTGAAGTAAAGGTAGAGTGTGCCTTTGGCGATACCTGCTTTTTGAGCGATATCATCGACATTCGTTCCAACAAAACCTTGCTGGCTGAAGAGCTGAAGAGCAGCATCCAGGATTTGTTCGCGGCGGTTATGGCGGTATTGCTCGCGATTCTCGACAGAAATCTTTGGTGACATCTCACGCCCTATAATAATGACTGACTATTCAGTCATTATTATAGGATCAGCATGATCCGTTTGTCAACTGATTTATGTCATGTTTAATTCGATTTGTGGGAAATCAAATTATCTTCTATCAAAGGTGAGTTACTATTATCCCACTAATATAATTCCTTTTTTATCATGGGTCCTATCTTATAAAATTTGTTTGCGTAAAATTTCCAATCCATCTTTATCGGTGATAAAAATATCATTCTCAACCGCATATTTGACAGCGTCCGCTGAAAATCCCGATCTGGAAGCAAACCAGGCGCGGGCTCTTCGTTCTTGGGCATGCTTAAGGAGCTTTTCAAGTTCCTTGGTCCCTGCTCGCTTGTTGCGCCATTTTACTTCAACAACCCAGCGTTCTTGACCCACACCAATTGCATCCAGTTCGATTTGTCCATCCGGCGAAACCTCATCCTTTACATCCTTGAAA
>CAZDAW010000043.1:0-26516 GCA_964503685.1 uncultured Anaerolineaceae bacterium
CGTCATCCACCCCATCTGCCAGGGTGTAGGGTTTCACTTCCGTGCCCACCGCTTGAGGGCGTGCCTCCACGGTCTGAACGGTTGGGCGGTTGTCCCGGATTTCCTCCGGATCTTCAATTTTCATGATGCGCCAGGCGGGCGGCAGGAAATTGCATAGAGCGCTGAGCAAAGTGGTCTTTCCAGCGCGGGCGCCGCCTGAAATCAGGATGCGCCGGTTAAGCAGCTTTTGTGATCATAAAATCGCAGGAAGGCGAGCCGCAACTGATCGATGAGACTTGTTCGATCTTATAATTTTCCGAAATCATCATCACCGCTTCCATGAGGATGCCCAGGGTGACATTACAACCGGGTGTATCCTGTTTTCTTCCCCAACAGACAGGACAGGTGCTGTTGATAAATGAAATACCTTCGGAAGTCATTTGAACCGAGCATTTGAAATCGCTGATTTCGTTGTACATTTCTGCCAGCGATTCAAGAAGGATTTGCAGCCGATTTTCTTCTGGCAGCTCTGGATCGATAAAATCATTGATGTCGCCAATGGAACTGTCGATAAAATGTCTGAAACCCAGGCGCCCGGCGCGAATCGATAAGACTCTTGCGCCGCGGGCGCCGTAAATATCTTCGAGTGCGCTGAGCAATGCTGAATAGTCTGCAAAATCAAATTCTTTGGCGCCGTCATCCGGGGGGTAGGCTTCGAGTAAAAAATCCAGTTTGGCTTGTTTGATGACTGTAACCATTCCCATCTTGCCAACAATTTCATCGAAGGCGTTAATGGTCAGTAAGACAAAGTTGTTGGGTAAAAAGAGGTTGCTTTTGTCCATGTCTTTAACTAAATCAGCTTGGCCAGGTCGCCAATCGCCTTGCGAATTTCCAGGAAAATCATCCCTAGTTTGGCCTGATGAGATGCAATGACCGTCAGTACCGCTTCCTGACCGATGGCCATCAGTAATACGTAACCGTTATTTCCTTTAATATAAACTTCTTCAAGTGTGTTTTGTCCTAATTCGTGTGCAATTCGATCACCCAATGAGAGCATTGCAGCCGACATGGCGGATACCCGTTCTTCTTCTGTTGTTTCAGGAAGCACAGACGCAATCGGCAACCCATCAACCGAAACCACAACAGACGCAATAATATCCGGACAACTGACGCGCATTAACCTCAGCCTATCTGTTATCAGTTTTGATCTATTCGTTTCCATTGTAGATAATCCCAGGTTTCTAAATATTGTGTCACAATTTATTATCGGAAATTTATCTGTTTAGTTTATCCATTATACAATACTCTTGCTTCTTCCCCGGATTCAATTTGAAAGCAGGAGGTTTATTTTCACTTTTTACCTTTTTTGTAAAATGCCCCCGGATTCCAGACCATCAAACCGAAAAACAGGATGCCGGCAAAGCTGCACGCCAGGTCTTGCCAGGAGGCGGTGCGGTTGATAAAAAACGATTGTGAGATTTCCTCTATCGTGACGAGTATTGTCGGGATGATGACGCCGATGCAGGCGTATTTGAAGGTGAATTTTTGTACCCGGGCTTTCAGGCTCAAATTAACCAGCAGGCTGAACAATCCCATCAAAATGAAATGCCCGATTTTGTCGCCGTTTGGAAAAGCGTAAAGGACGCTGACGAACCAGGGAAGTTTACCGGCGTCTGCCAGCAACACAATACTGATCAACAGGAGCAGGAAGCCGAGAGTGGCCAGGAGATAATACGATGGTTTCATGTTCTTTAAAGTGGCAATCGCCTTTTGATCGTGCATCATGGGGTAGGCAGTTATTTGGAAATATGATAAAAATAAATTCGTTCAATCGATCCCGGTAAACTCAATTCTGCCGGCCTGTCGTACTGAAACAGTGGTTGGAGGTATATTATAATGCGTCTCTTTGGTCTTGGCAGTTTTGAATGGCTCATTCTCTTATTGATCATTGTCATACTTTTCGGGGTGGGAAGGATCAGTAAAATTGGGAAGAACCTGGAACAAAGTCTTCGTTCATTCAAGCATGATTTGCATGAAGAAGAGATCGATGGCGAATTCAAAATCATAGATGACGAGACTAAAAGAAATTGAACGATCGCTGTAAATAGCCTGTTATAGAAACAAGCCTTTGCGTAAGGATCAATGCCAGTCGTTCTGTCGCCCGGCAGGCAGGGGTTCGTTGCGGCTGTACTTCAAAATAGACAAATGGATTGATATGAAAACCAGAATCGTCACGCTCTTCATTCTTATTTGTTTGCTGATCGCGCCTTCTCAATACGTATTTGCGAAGACTTTCATCGTTGACCGTTTTGATGTTGCGATTGATATCCAGCCAGGAAATATCATATTTGTAACGGATACAATTACCGCCAACTTCGCTGATAACCCGGCTGATCGTTTCTCGCTGGAAATGGCGATGCAGCAAGCTGATTCGGTGGAGATTCTCTCGGTTGCCATGGATGGAACAGTCATGCCGTATGGAACCGCTGCGGGACAGGTCGAAGTGCAGGGTGAGGTTATGCCCCAGCGCATCATCTGGCATTTTCCGGCAACGAGCGAAGCGAAACATACCTTCACTCTGCAGTATCGGGTGACCGGCGCTATTCGCCGGGAAGCAGACAGGGATTCCTTGATCTGGCAGGTTATTACCAAAAATCACGAATTTGAGATTGTGGATAGCGCTGTCACTGTGAATTATCCGGCCGGTGTGAAACTTTTCGAAGCGCCGAAGATTCAGGGCCGTTTGACAAAGGTTGAATACACTTCTGATACGCAGGTGATATTATCCGTCCATGAGATCTGGGATGGCGCAGAGCTGGTAGCTTACGTGTGTTTTCCGCTGGGCAGCGTTATCACTGAACTGCCACAATGGCAGATTCCGGAGAGACTGCGCGATGAGCAATTCAAATCGGCTCTGCCGTTCGGAGCGCTTGCCTTGCTGGCTGTTCTTTTAGCCGGTGGAATTCCGCTGGCGGTAATCTGGCGGCGCAATAATGCTCCGTTAGAGACAGTGTTTCGCAATGAGACGCAGACAATGCCTCCCAATAATTTGCCCCCCACTCTCGCGCATATCCTGATCAACGAGCTTCAGGTTGACCAGAATCAGATTATTGCCACCCTGGTTCACCTGGCGATCAGAGGTTACATCAAGATTGAGCAGGTTTTGCCCGAAGATAACCACGGCAAGGACGATTTTCTGATCAAGAATGTGGATTGCGACCGGGCGGAATTAAGAAAGTATGAAACTGCTTTGCTTAATAAAGCTTTCAGGACGCGCCGCGGAATATTGGAACAGATACCTCTTTCCAGATTGTCGATGGAGTTAATGGATTACCAGCCGCAATTTGCCAGCTTGATCTCTGAAGAGGCGTTGAAAACGGGATTGCTTGATGAAGAACGCCAGGCTCAGCGAAGAAAAGTTTCGAGTATCGGCCTGGCGGCGCTGGCGGCCGGGGTGGTGCTGCTGATCATTGCTTCACTGGGAATATTGAACCTGCGTCTGGAACTGGTGCGGGCGGCGACCATTCTGGCCGGCGTTGCTCTGGGATCGGCATCCGTTTTCTTATTTTCTTTGATTTTGACTAAAAATTGGAATATATTAAGTAACCAGGGCGCCAACGACGGTGAACGCTGGCTGGCCTTTTACAAACATCTTAAGGGTTTGACGCGTTTGGATTCCGGCTTGCAATCTGATTGGATGGACGCTTATCTGGCATACGCTCTTGCGTTTGGTTTTGGCAAAGCGTGGGTGCGGGCGTTCAAGCAGCAGAAGATCGAAACGCCGGCAACCTGGTTTGAGACAAAAGGCGATGTTTTAAACGGCCTGGCGATATTTACCGCCTTATCCAGCGCCTCAACAAGCAGCGAGGGATGAGGGTGCAATCAGATTTGTCGAGACGCAGCCAATCGTGATTCGAGATCCGCGACGGTAACCACAGGCGACTCACAGATAAAGCCGCGGCAGATATATGCCGTGGCTTTTTGATCAATAAGCGGCCGTTGCTGTAAGAGCGTTGGGGCATCGGCGAGCGGCGGATATGGTGATATGGCGGTGATGCTGCGCGGCCGATAAGACTTATGGATCAGGTTTATCATCTCTTTCGGTTGGCCTTGTACCGCTGGATATAATATGGCGATCTGATCGACAGGCCCCGCAGCAAAGTCGGCCGCGCATAACCAGGATGCAAATGCGGTCGGGTATTTCAGGCTTGCCTGCTGCGTTGCCGCTATCAGGCTTTCGGCAATCTGGTTTAGGCTGCCGTCGCCCGAATATTCGCCGAGTAGAAGCAACGCCTGGGCAGCCAATGCATTGGCAGAGGGGGTGGCGTTATCCTGTAAATCCTTGGGGCGAACGAGTGGGGTTTCAGAATCCTGGCGGGTATTAAAGAAACCGCCCTCCGAATCGACATAACAGGCGAGCATATCAGCTTTGAGCTGCATCGCCAGGGTAAACCATTCATTATCAGGATGAGATTGGTAAAGTTCAAGAAGCGCGATGATCAAAGCGGCAATGTCTTCGAGAAATGCGGATTGCCTTACCTGGCCTTCACGCCAGGAGCGCATCAGAACGTTGTTGTGAAACAGGCGCTCACGAAGAAAGCGGGCATTCTGGAGCGCAGCTTTGAGGTATGTTTCATTTTCGAGGGCGCGACCTGCCTGGGCATAAACTGAGAGAGCCAACGCGTTCCAGGCAGTCAGGATTTTGTCGTCTATAGCCGGCGCAGGGCGGCTGCGGCGAACCTGGCTCAATCGGTCGCGGATGCTGCGTAATCGCTTGTTCATCTGATCGATGGACAGATTGAATCGTTCTGCCAGTTCGCCGTCTGTTGCAGTTTGTTGTAATACGGTGCGCCCTTCGAAATTACCCTGTTCGTTCACTCCATATACGGCGTTGAACAGGGCGACATCCTGAGCATCACCCAATGCGGCAGAAATTTCAGCGGGAGTCCACGTATAGTAATATCCTTCGCCGCCGGGCGAATCGGCATCAATGCTGCTGTAAAAACCGCCTTCAGGGTGAGTCATTTCGGCCAGAATGAAGTTGAGGGTGTCTTCACATATCTGGCGATAACGCGTATTGTTGGTGAGTTGATAGGCGTGCAAATAAACCTGCGCCAGTTGGGCGTTGTCGTAAAGCATTTTTTCAAAGTGGGGAATAAGCCAGTGATTGTCGATGCTGTAGCGGTGAAAACCACCGCCGATGACGTCATACATTCCGCCCCGCGCCATCTTGTCGAGGCAGTGCGTCGCAACGCGCAGGGTGTCCGGATCGCCGTGTTCCGCCCGGCGCAGCAAAAAGTCCAGCGTTATTGGCTGGGGGAACCTGGGAGCTTTTCCCCAGCCGCCATTTTCCCAATCATAAGAGGCGACCAGGTTATCGGCAGCGCGCTCGATTAACGTCGGCTCGAATGATGATTCGGGTACACTCCATTCCATGCGGCCGCGGATCTGATCGGCCAGTTCTTCACCGGCCTGCAGCAGTTTATAGCGTTCGTTGCGCCAGACCTCCGCGATGTTAAGTAACAATTCACTGAAAGAAGGCATGTTGTAGCGGCGAACAGCGGGAAAATACGTACCTCCGTAAAAAGGTTCGCCGCCAGGGGTGAGAAAAACGCTCATCGGCCAGCCGCCCTGACCGGTGAGGGCAACGACTGCATTCATGTAGATGGCGTCGAGATCGGGGCGTTCTTCGCGGTCCACCTTGATACTGATGAAGTTCCTGTTCAATATTTCGGCAATTGCGGGGTTCTCGAATGATTCGTGCGCCATGACATGACACCAGTGACAGGCTGCATAACCGATGCTGAGGAAGATTGGTTTATCTTCTGCAAGGGCTTTGTGTAAGGCTTCTTCACCCCAGGGATACCAGTTTACCGGGTTATTGGCGTGTTGCAATAAGTAGGGAGATGTTTCGTCGATTAATTTATTGGGCATGCGTTAATTATACGGCATAGTTGCCTTACGGCATTCTAAAAGAATAAAGCAGGTGGGGCGATCTGGTCTTTTCGAAAGTATTTAAATATTGGCGGCTGCACTTATCCAGCAGATGCAATGTGATCTTTGTTCCAGTTCTTTAGATGAAGTTAACTTGACTCGCGCAATTCGATATGTTATAGTAATCCTATGATTAATATGATTAATCATAGGATATAGATTCGTTCATCGATGATTGCAAAAAACATGGCCAACGATTTATTTTCACTCTCTGAGTTCTTAACTTATCTGACATCTCTTCCGAATCCTGATTCTGAGCGCCTGCCTGCCCTGAATGAATTAAGTCGGAAACTGGGCATCAGTGTTGCGAGCCTGCGCGAGCAGCTCGAGGTGGCGCGGACACTGGGCGTGGTCGAAGTGCGTCCACGCACCGGCATCCGCCGTTTACCCTATCAATTTGCTCCGGCCGTCAGGCAAAGCCTGGCGTATGCGCTGGCGGTTGATCCTTCCAGCTTCGATGAGTTTTCGGACTTGCGTTCGCATATCGAAGCCTCATACTGGAAGCAGGCGGTCAGTTTATTAACGCCTGATGATCATGCCTATTTAAAGACGCTGATTGCCCAGGCATGGGCTAAATTGAAAGGCAAGCCGGTGCAAATTCCTCACGCCGAGCATCGTGAATTGCATTTATGTATTTATCGCCGCTTGTGCAACCCTTTTGTGACCGGTATTCTGGAAACCTATTGGGATGCTTACCAGGCTGTCGGCCTGGATGTGTACACCGATTATCAGTATCTTAATCAGGTGTGGCAATATCACTCAGAGATGGTAGAGGCGATCACCCAGGGTAACCTGGAAGTCGGTTACCAATTGTTGTTAAGCCATATAAATATGTTGTATAAACGTTCACAACCGGTGAACAAATTGATTTTTGAATAAAAGGAGTTGCTATGCCAAATAAATCAATTGAGCTTATTGACAGATCTGATCGTGCGGCCCAGGTACCTGGCGCAGATACGGTTAACAATTTCAACCTGACGATCGGGACAGTCAATGGCTCTGGCAGCCAGACAGCAAACCTGACATTATTGCGCGCTTTGTTCAAGATGGGGATACCTGTTTCGGGCAAGAACCTGTTTCCTTCCAATATTCAGGGCCTGCCTACCTGGTACACCATCCGGGTTAATAAAAATGGTTACCTGGCGCGCTGCGAGGATAATGAGATCGTTGTTGCCATGAACCCGGCTTCATTTGCCAAAGACCTGGCAAGTGTTGTTCCCGGCGGCGCCTTTTTTTACCCTGATGATATTCGCTTGGAGATCACCCGCGACGATATCCATGCCTACCCAATGCCGGTGAAAAAACTGGCGAAGGAAGCGGATGTATCGTTCAATTTACGGGATTATATTGCCAATATGGTTTATGTGGGTGTGCTGGCGCAAATGTTGTCCATTGACATGGATAAGATTCAACAGGCGTTGGATTTTCATTTCAAAGGCAAACAGAAGGCAGTTGAAACGAACTACAATGTGGTCAGGGCGGGTTTTGATTGGGCCGTTTCCAATCTGGTCAAAAGCGATCCTTATCGGGTTGAACCTATGAAGGCCACACAGGGATATATCATGGCCGATGGCAACACAGCAGCGGCGTTGGGGGCCATCTATGGCGGCGTGCAATTTTCGGCCTGGTATCCGATCACGCCGGCTTCCAGCTTGGCTGAATCACTGATTGAATATCTTCCGATGCTGCGCGACGAACCGGAAACCGGGAAACGGACTTATGCAGTCATTCAGGCCGAAGATGAACTGGCGGCCATTGGCATGACGATTGGCGCAGGTTGGGCAGGCCTGCGGGCAATGACTTCTACTTCAGGGCCGGGCTTAAGCCTGATGACCGAATATGCCGGCCTGGCATATTATGCAGAGGTCCCGCTTGTCATCTGGAATGTCCAGCGGGTAGGGCCGTCCACAGGTTTACCGACGCGCACTGCCCAGGCCGACCTGACCATGACTTATTTTTTAGGTCATGGTGATACGCGGCATGTGATTTTATTGCCGGGTTCGGTTTCGGAATGTTTCGAATTCGGCTGGCGTGCGTTTGATCTGGCGGAACGCCTGCAAACGCCGATTTTTGTCCTTTCAGATCTGGATTTCGGAATGAATGAATGGATGACCCCTCCATTTGAGTATCCGAATGCGCCGATGGACCGCGGTAAAGTCCTTTGGGAGGAGGATCTGGAGCGGCTTAAAGGGGAGTGGGGGCGCTATCGCGATGTAGATGGAGATGCCATTCCCTATCGAACCTTGCCGGGTAACCGCCACCCCAGCAGCGCCTATTTTGGCCGGGGAACCGGCCATGATGAGAACGCCGTTTACAGTGAAGACCCGGAGGTATGGGAACGTGTAATGGAACGAATTCGGCGTAAGTTCGATATGGCCAGGACCCTGGCGCCCAAACCGGAGATTGAGACGATGGACGGTGCAGAGGTGGGTATCATTTCGTTCGGCTCCAATCATCATGCGGTGCAAGAGGCGCGCGTCGGTCTGGCGGAAAAGGGTATCCCGACAAGTTATCTTCGCCTGAGGGCCATACCTTTTTCTCAGGAGGTGGGAGATTTTGTGCGCAGTTATGAGCGAATTTACGTCGTTGAGATGAATCACGAGGGCCAGCTTTGCGATTTGTTGCGAATGGACCTTTGTGATCATGCCAGGAACTTGCGTTCGGCAGCGCATTTGGACGGGTTGCCGCTGACCGCACGCTGGATTATGGATAGGATTATCAGCATGGAGGAGAAATAGCCATGTCAGAACAAACGGTTGGAAAAGTGAACCAGGTTGGAATGACGCGGGCGGATTATAAGGGGTTGCCCAGTACTTTATGTCAGGGCTGCGGTCACAATTCAATTGCCAATCAGATTATCACCGCCTGCTATGAGTTGGATATTATTCCGGAGGAAATTCTCAAATTCAGCGGTATTGGATGCTCCAGTAAAAGCCCGGCTTATTTCTTGAACCGTTCTTTCGGTTTCAATGGTTTGCACGGGCGCATGCCTTCACTGGCATTGGGAGCCATGTTTGGCGATACGACGTTGAAGGCGATTGGCGTCAGCGGCGATGGCGATACTGCCAGTATTGGTCTGGGGCAATTCAAACATCTGGTGCGCCGAAATTTACCGCTCGTTTATATTGTTGAAAACAACGGCGTTTATGGGTTAACCAAGGGTCAGTTTTCAGCCACGGCTGAGAAAGGACTGTTCTTAAAACGCCAGGGAACCAATCCTTATTTGCCGGTGGATATTGCTATGGAAGCGTTGATTGCCAATGCAACGTTTGTGGCGCGTTCGTTTGCCGGCGATCCGAAACAGGTGAAAGAATTGATCAAAGCTGCCCTCAGCCACCGCGGTATTGCGGTGATTGATATTATCAGCCCTTGCGTTACCTTCAACAACCAGGATCAAACGCTGCATTCGTACACTTTTGGCAAAGACCATGAGGCGCCGCTGCACGCCTTGAGCTTTATCCCGGCGCGGGATGAGATCATGGTGGAAGATTTTGAGGAAGGCAACACGCGCGAGGTCACACTTCACGATGGATCGGTGGTTATCTTGAAGAAACTGGAAAAGGATTACGACCCGACGGATCGCTGGCAGGCAATGCATATGCTGGAAGAAGCCCAGCGCAATAACTGGCTGGTGACCGGTTTGATCTACGTTGATCTCTCACAACCCATGTTGTTCGAAGTGCATAATCTGGTGGATACGCCCTTAAACCGGCTGGGCGAGGATCGTCTGCGCCCGCCGCGGGAAACGATCGAGAAGATCAATGCGATGATGTTTTAAATATTAATTGTCATTCTATTGGGCGATTTAAAATAAACCCATCTGATTTAGTTATCTGATCTGGAAAAGGTTCTTTGAGAGAACATCTGCTCTGACGATTATTTTAAGTTAATGGGGTCAGGCAAACGCGAAAGCCGCACAGGCCGTGCTTGACGTTGGGCAGGCTCCATGAGCGATTGGGGCAGGCGATTAACCGGCGGTAGTTTGTGTAGGCCCCCCCGCGTAAAACGCGCGCTTTGGGGTTATGCAGGCTTTCCCGCCCGTCTTCGGGGTTGTAGGGGTAGGCTCTGAACAGGCTGCCAGTCCATTCCCAGACGTTCCCGGCCATATCGGCGCAGCCATAGGGGCTGTCGCCTTTAGGGCTGAACTTTCCTACTGGCGTTGTATCCCCCAGATTCATATCGAAATTAGCGAGTTTCGGATCTGGAGGCTGGTTTCCCCAGGGATATAGCCTCCCATCGGTCCCCCGCGCCGCTTTTTCCCATTCTGCCTCGGTTGGCAGGCGAATGATCAATTCACTGAGCTTGCTGGCCCACCGGCAAAATTCGATGGCGTCGTCCCATGAAACGTTGACAACTGGATGGCGTTCTTTACCGCGCGGAATTTCCCCATTTTCCCAATGCGCCGGAGGAGGGTGCCCGGTGGCTTTGACAAATCCCTTGTACTGAGCATTGGTGATCAATTTCTTGCTGATCCAGTATGGTTCGAGGAAAACCCGGTGTTGCGGACACTCATTTTCATTTGCTTCGGGGTCTTTGGCTTTATTGCTGCCCATAATAAATTCGCCGGCAGGTATGCGGGTTAAGGATAATTCCACTCCGGCGGTTATAGAAATCACCATGGCGTTGCCAAATATGGTGATCTTCTTTTTCTGGGTTTCAGTTGGCTTAAAGGAAGCGGAGAGTTGTTCGTCGTTTTCGAGACGGACGCCGTCGCGGATCAATCCGGCGACATCAGAGCCGCTGTAAGGGCGGTCTTCGGGTTCAGGAGAGAGCATACGGGCAACCAGGTCGCTCAACCAGCTGGGAACTTCAGGGCGCAGGGATTGGACGCTTGTTTCAGGTGGAAGATCGTTATAAGACTGGTTGGTCAGAATCTCGAACGCGACCAAACCCAGCGAATAAACATCTGAAGCGGGAACGAGCGCATCGGTAGTGTCTCTCTGCTCGGGGCTCATATAAGCCGGTGTGCCAGGATGCGGAGGCGCCTCACGGACTTCTGCTCCCCCTTCCGGTTTTTCAGACTCTTTTTTTACGGCTTTCTTTTCCTGGGTCAATTCGCTGCGCAGGCTTGCCTCAGTCGAAATCTGGGCAAAACCCAGGTCAGCGATTTTTGGAGTGCCTTCGGCGTCGAACAAGATATTAGAAGGTTTCACGTTTCGGTGAACGGCGTCTAGGGCGTGAACTGCGCCCAGGCCTTCGCCGATATCATGGATGATATGCATGGCATTATCAATCGTGATGTACTGGTTTTCTTTTCTGCACTTTTCCAGGCGGTCGGCCAGGCTGCCGCCGGCGGTATATTCGATCACCAGAATCAGCATATCGTCCTTACGCATGTTATCGTAAACACGCACCAGGTTGGGGTGGCGGATCAGATCCCCGAATTTTGTTTCCATGCAAAAGCGGGTATGGCAGGATGCAAATACGGCAGCGTCAACCCCTGGCGTATCTGTATGAACGATCTTGAGCGCACACGGAGCGTTCAGTTTTGTATAACGCGCCTGATAAACTTCAGCAAATTCGCCAATGCCAACGATACCTTCGATGGAATAGATATCGAGCAGAGTATCACCGGGTGAATAGCGCATATCGATCCTCTTTAACTGTTATCGGCGATTTATAACCTGGATAAAGTTTTGATTCTGTTCTCACCTTCCTGATTAATTATATTAAAATGACGCTAAAAAGGCAAAAGAAATTACGCTGTTTGCCAATTGGGTCTATTTTTCGGGCAGAACTCAGCTTTTTGATGAGGTTATTTCAGTAAAAAACAACAGCAGGTTGAAATGCCTGCTGTTGGCGCTGTCATTCATTTTTTGCTTTTCGTTTCAGGCTGAACCGTTTCTGCCGGTTGTTCAGCATAATCCGGATACGCGCCTGGCGCTCACGACTGAGCGGGTAAAACCAGGCGAATACGGTCGCGGAAATTAATAATAAGGCCGTAAAAGGACTGATGACGAAGCGGATAGCCTGGAGGGTCGTACCGGGCTGGAGGAATTGAGTCACGCCGTCGGGGGGAGTCTGGTAGCCGAACCATCCCAAAACCTGTAATGCTATGAAAATTGCCAGGGCGCTGCTCAACTTGCGAATGAAATTGACCGCGCCATAGTACATTCCTTCGCGGCGTTTATTGGTGAGCAGTTCATCCCAATCAATGACATCCGGCAGGATGGAATCGGGCATCAGGTGCGCATTGGAAACGCTGACGCCGACAAGAGCGGCCAGGCCGATCATCAAACCAATTTGACCGGGCTGCAATAATAAGATCGAGAACTGAATGATGACCCAAAAAATCATGCCAATCATATAGGCGACGCGTTTGCTGTACAGACGCGAGAGCCATTCCCAGAGGGGCAAGGTGGCAATTGCCACAATGAACATGACCCCCAGCACCACCGATTCGACTGATATTTTCATACCGGCAATGGAAACTGAAGCCAGCAGGTTTCCATTGCTCATCCAATAAATCATGAAATACGGCAGCATCAGCGCCACGATGTCGAAAGCAATCCAGTTCAAGACATACATGCCGGTTGCGAGACGGAAGGGTCGATTGCGCCAGACTTCGCGCAAGTTATCAGTGAATGATGTATTGATGCTCTCTGGGTCCTGAATTTCCTGGCGGGGCTGCTCGCGGATGAAAATGAAGATCAGCAGGTAGGGGATGGCTGACAGGCTTCCGAATATTGCTGCGACGACCAGATAGCCTTGCTGCTGGGTCGATCCACCTTTCATGGCTGCGTCCAGTATCAGTGGGGCGGCAACAGCCGTGACCAGCGAGGCTATGAGATTGAAAAAGTAGCGGAAACTGGTCAACGAGGTGCGCTCGTCGTAATCGGCGGCGATTTCGGGGGTCAGCGCCAGGTAAGGTACGGTGATCAGAGTTTGGATCGTATCGCTGAGCATAAAGGCGGCTGTTACGGTGAGCATGAGCAAAAATTGGCTGTGCCAGGGCGGCGCCCACCACAGAAACAGGAAGGCGCCAATAAATGGCAGGGCAAAGATGAGCATAAAAGGTCGCCGGCGGCCCCAGCGCGTTTGAGTGTGATCGCTGATTGAACCGACAATGGGATCATTGATCGCATCCCAGATGATGCTGATCAGCGCGGCGACAGAAGCCAGGCGGGGATCCAGGCCGACCACATCGGTCAGGAAAATGGCATAGAATATCTGGCGGAGGGTGTTAAAGCTTGCTCTGCCCCAGTCTCCTGATCCGTAGATGGCTTTCTTGATGAATGATAGTTGGGGCGCTACGGTCAGAGAGGATAGATTGAACGTCGTTTTGGGTTCCTGATTCTGTATCATGGGCGTATCCTTTGGAAGATTTTTGTGACTTATAATGCTTTCTGGAAAGTTCGGTGCGTGATGCACCACTGCACACCCAGGTTTTCCATATCCGACTTGCTTTTAAAATTTCCTTCTTCTACCTGAACAAGAATCGCATAGTCCAGGTTTGTCTCACGCAGGGTTTTATCAAGCTCCGAGTAGAGAACTGCATTTGCGCCCCGCCCCTGGTAGGCGGGCAGCAACCCCACTCCATTCAGATTAACCCACTTCGTCCGTTTAAATTCCCTCAGGAGATAATACCAGCCCAGAGGGAACATTCTTCCCCGCGCTTTCTGGATGCCGGCCGATATATCCGGGTAGGCAATAACAAAACCTGCCACATCATCATCCTTCATCACCAGTTTGATCATCCTTGGATCAACGATTTGCAGCATATTGTTGGCAATCAATTCAAATTCTTCGCTGGTAGAGGGATAGTAGCCGAGGTTTACGGAAAAAGCGGCGGCGTTTACCTTCTCAATCTGTGGAATCCAGGCTTTCAATTCCTTTTTCGTCTTGAAACTTTTTATCCAGAAACCGCTGCGCGTTTTAACTTTTTCGGCAATCTGATGGATTGTATCCGGTATCTGGTGACTGCGATGAAGTATGCCGGAGTAATGATCGACCCATTTCTCGAAACCGGAATCACGGACGAGAGATTCGTAATAAGGATAGTTGTAAGGGATGCCGATTGCCGGGCGATACTCAAAACCATCCACCAGCATGCCCAGGCCGCTGGAACGGGTGAATCCTTTGGGGCCTGTGATTTGATTCAAGCCGCGCCGGCGGGCCCATTCAAAAGCGGCGCCGAATAATAAGCGCGCAACATCGACATCCTCGATGCATTCAAAATAATAGAAAAACGCCGTTTTAAGATGGTGAAAATTGTTATAGTTTTTATTTTCAAGCACAGCAATGCGGCCAAGGGCCCTGCTGTTATCTTCGACGAGGAAAAAATCTGCATCTGAGTGGCGATAGAAAGGATGCCGCTGGCGATTCATCACCAGTTTCATTTCCGATTCCAGTTGAGGAACCCAAAGCGGGGAATTCTTATAAATCGAGAAGGGCAGATTGATGAATTGACTGACGTCTTTTGTATTCCGGGTATCTATTTTGCGGATTTGCATGTGTGATTGATTCCTTCGCCTAATGTATGGAGGAGTACAAAATTTGGCGGGCGCATTTCGCCAATCGGGAACCCCGATATGAGAATGACTTGCTGGCCTGACTTTAATTTTTCGGTGTTGATAGCAGCTTCTTCTACATAATTAATCATGCATTCAAAGGTATTGGCAAATGGGATGAGGAGAGGGGTGACGCCCCAGTATAACTGCAGAAAGTGATAGGTGTCTTTTTCAGGTGTGAAAGCCAGAATCGGTACATCGGGCCGCGTTTTTGACATTAACAAAGCGGTATGGCCCGTTTGCGTGAAAACCGCGATAGCGGAAACGTTTCGGTCGAGCGAGAGTTCATGGGCGGCGCGGGTGGTAGATACAGCGTCATCATCTGAGGCGGCTTTTGTATCCGATTCGCAATGGCCCCAATCTTTCATATTGCTTTCAGCCTGGCAGATGATGGATTGCATCATCATCACGCTCTCAACCGGGTATTTCCCTGAAGCAGTTTCGCCTGATAACATGACAGCATCGGTGCCATCGAAGATGGCGTTTGCCACATCAGATGCTTCGGCGCGGGTTGGGCGCGGGTTATGGATCATCGAGTCCAGCATCTGGGTAGCTGTGATCACGATCTTGCGATGGCGGTTTGCCGCGGCGATGATTTTCTTTTGCGCAATGGGTACATACTCAGGTGAAAGTTCGACCCCCAGGTCGCCGCGGGCTACCATCACGCCATCGGCATATTTGAGGATGGATTCCAAGTTTTCCAGGGCTTCAGGTCGTTCCAGTTTGGCGATAATGGGCGTCCTGATTTTCGCCGGCGACAGGTCGCGAATGGCCTGACGAACGGTGGAAATATCTTCGGCTGTGCGGACAAAGGAAATTGCGACAACATCGACGCCCTGTTCCAGCCCAAACGCAAGGTCAATGCGGTCTTTTTCAGTAAAACCCGGTGTTTTGATTTGCGCGCCGGGCAAATTGATGCCCTTATGCGAGGTCAGCGGCCCCCCGATGATCACCCTGGCTTGAACCGCTTCAGGCGTCACTTCGCTGACGACCATCTGCAGGTTGCCGTCGTCGAGCAGAATCCGGTCATCTTTATGGACGCTCTCGCATATTTCGAGAAAATCGACCGGCAGAATAACTGTTTCAGGGTAACGGGCTTTCAGGGTTTCAATCTTGTTGAGGTGGGGGGAGAGCAGCACCGTCTGATCTGCCTGCAAGAGGACAGGTTGTTTGTCCAGTTGCCCTACCCGAATTTTGGGCCCCTGCAAGTCCTGTAAAATACAGATGGGCCGCTGCATCTCGGCGGCGATTCGACGCAGAGATGCAATGGTTTCAGCGTGATCGGTGTGTGTTCCGTGAGAAAAGTTGAGACGGGCAACATCGACGCCGGTTTCGAATAAACGCCGGATTGTTTTTTCATCTCGACTGGCCGGACCGATGGTCGCGATAATTTTTGTTTTTCGTTCCATACCTCACCTCTTATTGACTTATTGATAACAGCGGCAGTCGAATTGGCTTAACTATTTATAACACCTTAAATGTAACAAAGTAGCTTTGCCTGGTACTCGAGTTCTGCTCGGAAATCAGGGTGGGCTATCGAAATGAGCAGGCGGGCGCGTTCACGCACGGTTTTTCCATATAAATTGACAATGCCGTATTCGGTCGCCACGTAATGGACGTGACTGCGGGTGGTGATCACGCCAGCGCCATTTTTAAGTGTAGGGACAATTTTACTGATTTTAGTTCCATTCTTCAGGGTGGTTGTGCTGGGCAAGGCGATAATGGGCAATCCGCCCTCCGAAAGCGAAGCGCCATAAATGAAGTCGAGCTGCCCGCCAGCGCCGCTGTAAAATTTACAGCCGATGCTATCTGAGCATACCTGGCCGGTAAGATCAACCTCGATGGCCGAGTTGATTGCCACCTGGCGGTAGTTTTGGGCGATGACGAACGGGTTATTGATATGTTCTGTTGTTTGTATTTCGATCAGAGGGTTATTATCCACCCAGCGGTACAATGGCCGGCTGCCCAGGATGAAGCCGGCGGTAATTTTTCCTGGGTGGAGGGTTTTACGGGCATTGGTGATGACGCCGGCCTCTACGAGCCCCATCACGCCGTCTGAAAAGAGTTCGGAATGAATGCCCAGGTCTTTTTTATGATACAGAAATTTGAGAACTGCATCGGGTATCCCGCCGATTCCCAGTTGCAGGGTGGCGCCGTTGGGAATGATATCGGCGATGAAGCCGGCAATCTTTTCGACCACGCCATCAGCGCCCTCTTTGCCCAACGGCAATTCGAGCATCTGATAATCAACCGGTACAAAGTAATCGATGTCTTTGACGTGGATTAAAGTATCTCCCAGCGTTCGAGGCATATTGGGATTGATCTCGGCAATGCGAATGCGCGCCGATTCAGCGGCGGTCTTCGTCAGGCCGGCCTCAATGCCGTAGGTGCAGTAACCCTGCTCATCAGGCGGCGAAAGGTGAAGCAGCGCCGCATCCAATGGCAGCACCCCATTTTTGAATAATAATGGAAATTCCGAGAGTAACACCGGGGTGAAATCGGCTCTCCCATCTTGAATGGCCTGGCGAACGTTCCCGCCGATGAAGAGCGAATTGACTCTTAAATGACCATCCATCTCTGGCTTGACGTAATCTGCTGCGCCCAGAGTCAGGGCGTGACAGATCTCCACGTTCTGTAATTGTGGGGCGTAATCGACGAGAGCGGCCAGCAACTTTTGCGGTATCGAGCAGTTCCCGGTCATGAAGACCCGGTCGCCCGATTTTATTGCGCGAACTGCTTCTTCTGCAGATACAATGCGAGATTGATAGAGTGTTTCCCAGTTCATTGATGTGACCTCGGTGAAGAAGAATTTATATTGACAGAAGGGACTCTATTGATTTTATCACACCCGCTTTGGGAATTTTACGCCAGATGAAAAAGACACGAAGGGATTCGAATGATGGTTTCCTTCGTGTCTTTTCTCTGATTTCATTATGCCAGATTTGATAAAACTAAGGCATGGACAGGACTGCCTGGATGTGCGGCATTGCCCAATCGATCGTTGCTTTATCAATGATCAGCGGAGGAGCAAAACGGATGACGTGTTGGTGGGTTTCTTTTGCCAGAATTCCATGCTGCTGAAGCGCCTCGCAAAAACGCCGGGCGCCGCCTGCTGAGGGTTTTAATTCCACACCAATTAAGAGGCCCTTGCCGCGAATTTCTTTCACGTGGGGACTGATGTGATCAGAGAGTAAATCCATGAGATATTTACCCTGCACGGCGGCGTTTTCGATCAGCTTTTCTTCGACGATGACTTTTAACGAAGCGCGGGCTACAGCGCACGCCAGCGGGTTGCCGCCAAAGGTGGAACCGTGTTCACCTGCCTGGAACAGCCCCAAAAGTTCAGGGTCTGCCAGAACTGCAGAAACAGGATAAAAGCCGCCAGAGAGCGCCTTTCCGATGACGGTTATATCTGGGCGTACATTTTCGTGCTGGCACGCAAATAACTTGCCGGTGCGTCCCAGTCCAGTCTGAATTTCGTCGGCGATCATCAGCACATTGTTCTGGCTGCACAGGGCGCGAATCTGTCGAAGGTACCCTTCGGGCGGGACAATGACGCCGGCCTCACCTTGAATAGGTTCGATCATTACCGCGGCGGTGTTGGGCGTGATTGCTGCGGCAATGGCATCGGCGTTGCCGTAAGGGACGGTGACAAAGCCCGGGGTGAAGGGTCCAAAATCGTCCCGGTAAAAGGGTTCGGTTGAGATTGAGATTTCGGTGATGGTTCTGCCGTGAAAGTTTCCGGCAACGGTGATAATTTCAGCCTGGTGGCGGGGTACTTTTTTAACCTGATAAGCCCATTTACGCGCCAGTTTGAGGGCTGTTTCGATTCCCTCTGCGCCGCTGTTCATGGGCAGCGACATGCCGTAGCCTGTCAGTTCTGCCAGCTCTTTGTACAGCAGGGGCAACTGATCGTTGCGGAACGCGCGAGATGTCAGGGTCAATCGGGCCGCTTGTTCCTGCAACGCCTCGAGAATTCGTGGATGCACATGCCCCTGATTGACCGCCGAGTAGGCGCTCAGGCAATCGAGATACCGTTTACCTTCGATATCGTACAGCCAGACGCCTTCTCCCTTGCTGATGACGACATCCAGGGGGTGATAATTGTGCGCTCCATATCGTTCTTCGAGTTCGATATATTCTTTTGTCAGCATATCTATTCCTTTGATAGCAGATGGATGAGAATAGCCTTTTGGGCGTGCAGGCGGTTATGCGCCTGCGGAAATAAAGCGGAATGTGGTCCATCAGCAACATCATCGGTAATTTCGTGCCCGCGGTGAGCGGGGAGGCAGTGCATCACGATCACATCGGGTCTCGCTTCGGAAACCAGTTTGGCATTCACCTGGTAAGGCGGAAAGACTGCTTCACGTTTTTTCGCTTCGGCTTCCTGCCCCATGCTGGTCCAGGTGTCGGTATAGATAACATGGGCGTCTTTAACAGCTTCGTGAGGGTCGCGTAATTGCTTGATTATGCTGCCGCTCTCAGCGGCATTCTTCTGGCCTTCTTTGACTGCCGCGGCGGGCATATCGAAACCTTCAGGATTGGCAATGGTGAAATTGGCTCCCAGTTTTGTGCAAATGTGCAGAAGGGATACGGCAACATTGTTCCCGTCGCCAACAAAAGTCACGTTCAGTCCTTTTAATCGGCCAAATTTTTCCTGTATTGTGAGCGCGTCGGCCATGGCCTGGCAGGGATGATTGTAATCGCTTAATCCGTTTAAAACGGGTATGCTCGACCAGCGCGCCAGTTCTACAACGTGGGCATGATCAAAAACGCGCGCCATTATCGCATCGACATATCCGGCCAGCACCCTGGCGACATCTGCGATCGATTCGCGCTGACCCAATCCAATCTCGTTAGGAGAGATATACAGGGCGTCACCGCCTAACTGGCGCATGGCCATATCGAATGAGATGCGCGTTCTGAGGCTTGGCTTCTGAAAAATCATTGCCAGCGTTTTCCCTTTCAGAATGGGTTTATTACCGCCGGCTTTCAACTCGGTTTTCAGGCTGATTGCCTGATCCAACATTCCTTGCAGATCTTTTGCTGAATAATCCTGGATCGCAATAAAATCTTTTTTCATGGATGCTCCTGATTTATTTGGGATGTTTAAAACACCATTTTTTAGTATAACATAATGAATTGTTGCCTTACAGGGTATTTGGTGAAGATCAGGGGATTGATGTCATGCTTTTGGCGATTTGTTGCAATATCCTGCCGCATCAACTATAATCGCATCCATATCGGGTGTAAGGATGCGGAAAGCTGTTGTATTAATTATAGATGATGATCCGGCAACAGTGCGTTTGTTTGAACGCGTTCTAGGGCGGAAAGGCTACAAGGTCATTGGATGTCTTGACCCAAACGGGGCATTGGACTTAATCAAGCGGGAGAAAATCGACCTGCTGTTAACTGATATTCTCATGCCAAATCTAAATGGGTTCGATCTTATCCACCAGGCGCGGCAATATAAGCCCATGCTTGCCGTCATTGTCATCACCGGATTTGGCACAATAGAGACGGCGATCCAGGCATTACGGCAGGGCGTTGATGGGCTGATCTTAAAACCGATTCTGGATCATAACGATCTCCTTCAGGCGGTTGAACTGGCCTTGCAGGAGCAAAAACGCCGCGAAGATGCCGCCCGCTTGCAGACATTGCGCCCATTATTTGATATAACGAATGCGCTTCTTTCTGAAACTGATCTGCAAAAGTTAGCCTGGTTGATCGTTAAGAATATCTGTGAGATGTTACACTGTGATCTGGTCGGTATTTACCGCGTTGATGCAGCGCAGCAAAGTTTGATCTTGGAAGCCTCGATAGGCGTGCTTGAAAAACAGGAACACATTTCAGCAGAAAGCGGCCTTTTGGGTTGGGCTTGGAAAAATAGAATCCCTGTATTGATCAACCATGACGGGTCTGGCAGGGTAAAACACATTGATGAATTACGACGGCGCGGATTATCCAGCGCAATTTGTGTATCCATCGATGGTAAAACAGAACAATATCTGATATTTGTCGGACGGCACACTGGCAACCCGCCCTTTCGCGAATTGGATCTGGAAATGTTGAACACCATGGCGCGGCAGGCGGAAGTTGCGCTTGAAAATGCCCACCTGTATGAAGAACAGCGTAATTATGTCAAGATCATAGAGGATACTCATCAGGCGCTGATTCAAACTGAAAAAATGGCGACTGTTGGAAGAATGGTTGCCTCTATTTCACATGAAATCAATAATCCTTTACAGTCTTTGCAGAATACGCTTCATCTTGTGTCGCGAGAGAAGACGCCGCTTGAGCAACGCAAGCGTTATCTTAAAATGGCGCAGACAGAATTGGATCGTTTATCGAATACGATCCAGCGCATGCTGGATTTTTACCGGCGAGGACCGCTGGAAAAAACCCCGGTCAATATCAATGAAATCATCGAAGTTGTATTGAGCCTGATGAATCACCAGTTGAATGAATTTTCGATTCGAGTGCATACCCAACTGGCAGATGGATTGCCGCAGGTCGATGTGGTGATCAATCAAATTAAACAGGTTTTTTTTAATATCGTCCTGAACGCCATCGAGGCCATGCCGCAGGGAGGCGATTTAACCATCCTGTCATCGCGAGCAGATGGACAACTGGTTGTAACGTTTGAAGATACTGGCCCTGGTATTTCTGAAGAAATGCGCGCCAGATTGTTTGAACCTTTTGTCAGCACCAAACGGAATGGAACTGGCTTGGGTTTATCGGTAAGTAATGAGATAATGAAAGCGCATGGCGGAAGTATCGAAATCGCCGGGGCAAAAGGCCAGGGAGCCTGTATCAGGGTAATATTCCCAATTTAGCTATTGTTTTTGTATGGAGTTATCATGACGTGGAAAATACTTGTTGTTGATGATGAAGCGATTCCTCGTGATACGTTGTCAGAAATACTGAGTCTGGAAGGGTATCAGGTTCTGGCCGTTTCCAGTGGGGAAGAAGCGTTATCCGCTATTCATGAATCGAATTACGACCTGGTAGTGTTGGATATTATGATGCCGGGTATGAGCGGCATGGAAGTTGTTCAGAAATTAGCTGAGTTTGCTCCCGGTTTGCAAATTATCATGCTTACGGCGCATGGTTCCATCGAATCGGCGATCGATGCACTGCGTTATCGCGTTCATGATTACATCATGAAACCGGCATCGCCGAAAGCAATCCTTGCCAGTGTAAAGAAAGCGCTTGAGAGAAGGGAGGAGTTATTGTTACAGGCAGGCGCAAACGAAGTTCAGGCAAAACTCACGCCGCAAAATATAAATCAATCGTCAAGACCGATCGATAATGAGATTACGTTTGATACTGAACAAAGAATTGTCAGCGGCAGGGGATTAAATGTTTATCTTACGCCAACTGAAGCCAGCTTGCTGAATGTATTTCTGGATCATCCTGATCGGGTTCTTACCCATCAGGAGATCATCAAGCTGGTTGAAGGATATGATATCTCGGTGCAAGAAGCGCCGGCGTTATTACGCCCGATTGTCAGCCGGTTACGTCAGAAGTTGGCTGCCTATCCTGATACGGTTCATTGGATAAAAAATATTCGCGGGACAGGTTATCTCTTCAGTCTCAAATCAAAATAGGCCGTAAAAGAACCACTATCGGATAGAAAGTGCTATGGTTTATGTTAATGGAAAGTTTTTTCAAAGCAGATAAATGATTATTTACCAGACTTGAAGAAAAACCAATTCTCAGGAAGGGTTTTCAAGAGAAGAAAGAGAAGCAGAATATGGAAACGATAGAAGCGATATTAACTCGCCGGAGTATCCGAAAATATACAAATCAACCAGTTTCAGATGATCTGGTTCGCCAGTTATTGACTGCTGCAATGTATGCGCCCTCGGCGCGGAATGAACAGCCCTGGCATTTTGTTGTTATTCGCGACCATAAGATTTTGGATGAAGTGCCCGGTTTTCACCCTCAAGCGCGTATGCTGTATGAAGCTACGGTCGCCATTCTGGTATGCGGCGATAAGGAAAAAGAAAATTATCCGGGCTACTGGGTGGTGGATTGCTCTGCGGCAACCGAGAATATCCTGCTGGCTGCTCATGGGCTGGGTCTGGGAGCTGTTTGGGTGGGTATTTATCCGCGCCCTGAAAGGATGGAGGGGATGCGAAAATTGATCGGATTGCCGGAGAGAATACTTCCTCTCGCATTGGTCTCGATCGGCTACCCTGCCGAGAAGGTAGCGCAACCGCAGCGATTTGACGAGAAGCGAATTCATTTCGAAAGGTGGTAATCACTTGTGACGATTTTTCAAGCCATCATTTTGGGGGTTGTGCAGGGTTTGACAGAATTCTTGCCCGTATCGAGTTCGGCGCATCTGGTTCTGATGCCTTATCTGTTGGGCTGGCAGATCCCGGCGGAGCAGGAATTTATATTCGATGTTCTGGTGCAAATGGGTACCCTGGCGGCGGTAATCGTTTATTTCTGGCGCGATTTATGGGAGATCCTTACAGCTTTTATCGATGGGATTGTTCAACGTAAACCATTTGAAAATCAGAATTCCCGATTGGGTTGGTATTTGATTCTGGCCACTGTTCCGGCCGGCGTTTTGGGGTTAACCGTTAAAAAGGCTGTTGAGACTGCGTTTGATAGTGTGACCATGACGGGTGTTTTCTTGTTGGCAACCGCCTTATTACTGGCGCTGGCTGAAGTGATCGGGAAGCGAGCCCGCGCAATCAATCAGCTCCCCTGGCTCGCTGCGTTATGGATCGGTTGTTGTCTGGCAATTTCCATCTTCCCGGGGGTTTCGCGTTCGGGCGCGACGATCACGGGAGGTATGACGCGTCATCTGGAGAGAAACGCGGCTGCACGGTTTTCTTTTCTGATGTCAATTCCGATTATGCTGGCTGCCGGATTGCTGGAGACCATCGATTTGCTGTACAGTCCGGTTCTGGCAGAGTTTTTACCGGCAGTGATTATCGGTTTTGTGACAGCAGGGATTGTCGGTTACCTGTCAATTCATTGGTTTCTCAAATACCTGGCTCGTCGCAGTCTGTTCGTTTTTTCAGGGTACTGCGCGGTGATTGGGATTCTGGCGATAATCCTGATGGTTCTTTAGGAGCAGTCAGCAGCGAATGAAAAGGAATGAGATTCGCAGGGCGAGGATTGATTGGGCCAGTTTCATTTTGCTCGTTAATTTAATTTTCTTGCCTGCCTGTTCTCTCCAAACGCCTTCTGAAACTCCCACGCCGCATTTGATCAGGATACAGTACACGCCGGCGGTGCGCTCATTGAGTACCATCATACAGGCATGCGCCTGGGAAAATCAGCATATTAACCTGCTGGCTGAGGAATTGCCGGCGCAGGCGCTTGATTTGCAAAGCGCCGATTTAGTCATCAGATTGGGCGAACCGCGCCCCATGCCGGCTTTCTCAGCGCCAGTGGGTTGGGACGATCTTGTTTTGGTTGTACACCCCGCCAATCCGTTGACGACAATTAATACCGGGCAGGTCAGGCAAATCTTCACCGGCAATGTTCAACGATGGACCGACCTGACCGGCCAGGAAGAAACGATTCAGGTATGGGATTATCCAATGGGTAACGAAATACAGGGAATATTTCATTCTGCCCTATCTGAAGGGAATACACGCTACAGTCTGGCGCATTTGGCGCCCGACCCGGCTGCCATGCTTGAGGCGATAGGCGGCGACCCGGCAGCGATTGGTTATATACCCAAAAGCTGGTTGTCTCCGGCGGTGAAGGAAGTTACTATAGAAGGTCAAATCAAAGAATTGCTTCACCAGCCGGTACTGGTACTGGCGGGAGAGGAACCCAGCGGCGCTGCCAGAGATTTTTTGGCTTGTTTGCAGTCCTATTTCTAAGAAAAAAGTTTTATCAGGCAACTTTTGCGCCGCAATCAGCGCAGAATTTTGCTCCGGGCTGGAGTTTTGCTCCGCATTGGGTGCAGTGAGAGGCCGTCTTTAACGCAGTTCCGCAATTTGGGCAAAATTTTGCATTGCTCGCGAGTGGGGCTTCACATTTCGGGCAGCTTGCCTGAATCGTTTCTCGCCAATTACCTTCGGCTAATTTTTTATCTTCTTCAGCCATACTCGCGTGCGCCCAAACTTCTTCGACGGAGCGGCTGGCCTGCGCGGCAGACATTTCGACGCCTAAATCGGGGGCACAATTTTTGCATAAACCGCGTTTTGAATTCCAACAATTTTTGCGGCAAACCCAGCTTTGACAGCGGGGGCATTGAATGAAATCGGGTCTTAATTCGGCAATGGCTCTCTCGAATGCTTCGTCATGTGCTTTTTGCCAGGCAGCTGAACGTACACGCTCACTGATATCTGCGGCTGTCCCAAAAAAACCACCGAACAGTGAATTGGCTGCATCTAATGCACCGGATACTGCGCCTGTTACGGATGATTGAAATCGGGTACGGGTACCAACTCCGCAGCGGTCGCAAATGAATTCAAATTGAAAACCATTGTCTGTACTGAGATCATTGTAATTGCTGACAAATTCGATTTTACTGCCCATTATTATGAGTACCTCCAAATATAAGAATTGTTAAAGAGTGTTATTTATTATACAACACTGCCTTTCCTATTGGCTATTTGTGAAAATCTTAAAATTTCTTGACAGGATGTCAAAACAGTGATATTCTAATATTAGAATAATCTATTGTTAGAATAATGTAAAATCATGACAGTATCTCTCGAAATGACCGATGTGGAAATGGCAATTTTAGGTCTGGTGGCGGAAGGCCCAAAGTATGGCTATCAAATTGAAGGGGATATTGAACGGCGCGGTATGCGCGAATGGACGGAGATCGGGTTTTCTTCGATCTATTATGTGTTGAATAAACTGGAAAAACAAAACTGGTTATCCAGCGAAATGCGCACTGAAGGAAATCGTCCGGCGCGTAAGATCTATTCGGCAACCTCGTCAGGAATGCAGGCTTTGCGAAGCGCGGTAAAGGCCTGCCTTTCGCAGCCGCGTTTGCGCAGCGGAGATTTTGATCTGGCGTTGGCCAATCTGGCCGTCCTCTCGAAGGATGAGATCGTAACCGGATTGCAATCTTATCGGGCCATGTTGGTCGAACGGTTGGCGCAGGTTAAAGCAAAATGGAAATCAGACCGGCAGCTTGGACTGCCTCCTCACATTGATCGTTTATTTGAGCATAGCGTCATGCGTTTATCCAGTGAATTGGATTGGGTGAGTCGATATCTCGACGAATTTGAAGGAGTTTGATGGCAGACAAAATTGATTTCACGAAGATGATGAAGGATTTATATGCGCCGTCGTCCAAATCGCCGGTGATTGTGACTGTTCCGAAGCTGAATTTCCTGATGATTGATGGACACGGCGACCCGAATACCTCGCAGGAATACAAGGCGTCAATAGAAGCATTATTTTCACTTGCTTATGCAATTAAGTTCGAAGTAAAAAAGAAATTCGGGATTGATTACGGCGTCATGCCGCTGGAAGGACTATGGTGGGTGGAAGATATGACGAAATTCTCTGTTGATGACAAGAGCAGTTGGGATTGGACGATGATGATGATGCAGCCTGAGTACGTAACGCCCGATCTTGTCGAAGCAATGCGCATGCAGGTCCGCAAGAAAAAGAATCTGGTATTGCTGTCTGATATTCGATTTGAACCTTACGCCGAAGGCGTTTCTGTTCAGCTTATGCATATCGGGCCGTTTTCAGCAGAAGGGCCGAACATTGCCCGGATGCATGCTTTTGCCAAAGAAGAGGGTTATGAATTGGCAGGCAAGCATCACGAAATCTATCTGAATGACTTTAGAAAAACTGCCCCTGAAAGACTTAAGACCGTCTTACGCCAACCCATTCGCAAACAAGCGTGAAGGCTTTTTTATGAATATTTATTCGTCAGGAACATATTGCAAAAAGGATGTTGAATGAAACCTGAAAGGAATTTTCAAACGCTGCCTGGTTTTCAGGCGTTGGATGGCTGCAATTGTCTCATGTCATCGTTCAGGCGGATCTGTGTATTCAATAAAATTTCTCTATCGGAGGAAATGATCTTTG
>CAZDAW010000044.1:0-26088 GCA_964503685.1 uncultured Anaerolineaceae bacterium
TGAAGACTTGGGTTATTTTATCAAAAGATGTACCTGCCAAAGTATTTATATACGATTAATAGGATTTGTCATAAAAATAATTTATATATAGAATAGTAAGCAAAATAGATCCTGCTGCAATGTATTCCCGCGCTGTCTTTAATAATTTTACAGTTTAGCTTAATCTATCAGGAGGAAATTACCAATGAGACGGATTACTGACTTCATCCAGAATAACCAGCCGCACGGGAAAGAATATTACACTTTTATCGTTTTATTCTGCATATTCGTTTTTATTTTGTTCTCTGCCTTTCAGGCCAGTTGCGACTGCAACGGCAACCAAGGTAATACCAACCCTGGCGATACAACCAATTCAAACTTTTCGTCGCAAAAAGAAGCAACGCAAGTTCCCGTCGCGGCCTATCCAAGCACGCTTAACATAAAAGTGTTCACTCCTGGCGAACGGGTACAGGTTAAACTCACCGGGAGCTGGATGGCGAGCGGCAATGGCCGTTTTGTCTGGGAACCGCCTCATGGGGCAACCAATATCCAATTTCCCGCCGGCCATCAACCCCTGGCCGGCGGGCCGCCTTACGTATTTGATAACCTGACCCTGTCCGAAGCCGAAGCAGGGTTACAGGTTTCATATAATGCGCCAGAGCCCTGGGCTCCTTCAGCCGATACCTTTAGTGAAACGCTTACCATTCAACAGGGTAATGATAGCAGCACATCATCGATGACACATCGGTTGAATACTGGCAGCGGGTTAATCGCCTCAAATGAGATCGCTCCTCCTTCTGAATTATTCACCGGCCTAAGAAGCAGCGATCCGGTCACTATGTGGAGTCTGGTCCGTTTTACTGACATTCCAACGGAAATTAACCGGAGCATCTGTGAAGATCTGGTCGAGCAGGCCAAATTAACCGATACCTTCACCGCATGGCGCCTGCCAATTGCCGATGCCATCACAGCCGATCAATCCTACACGCTACCCATCAGCGAAAGCGCGACGGGTTATCCTAAAACAACCATCTCAAACGGCTTTGCGCTGAGTGTAGAAATGCCGATGGAAATCCGTACTGAAGCCACCCAGTGGGCCAATCAATACCTTCCCAATGCAGCAGGCGAATTATGGGTCGCCATTGGCGTCAAACCCGATGCAGAAATAAGCTGCCCGGATGTCACCAAACCCAACTACAGTCTGGTGACGACCATGACGCTCGACCTGAGCAACCGCACGAACGCCTGTCAAAATTGTTTGCTACCGTCATACCTGTGTTATAAGAGCGGGTCTTCATCATCGCTGCTGAACAGTGCAAGCTGGTTGATGGACGGCGGGCGCGGCAGCACCACAATCGATGGCTACACCTGCCTGGGACCGGCCGAAACCCAACTGGTTAAAAACGCCGACTGGCGATTTGAAGCATACACCAGTTCTGTGTCGCTTAAACCTGGCGACCCTATTCAATTGCATTATTGGGTGGAGAATAATGCCGTCAGCCAACGGGTTTTCGATCTCGCCTCTACGTCCACACTCAGCGGTGCAGGTTGGGTCATTCATCCCGGACAAGCGAGCGACCCCTGGCAACCTGATCTTGAGCAAACGGTCGGCAGTTCCATCACCGTACCCGCCAACGGGATGTACCATCTTCATGTCACCGGCGCAGCGCCTTCCGGTACAACTTTGGATACTTACAACTACCGCATGACCGTTACAAACGCCGAAGCCCAACCGGATACCTGGATTGGATCCACGGCGCTCATCGTCACCGCAGACGGCAAGCTCCCCGAACCCGGCGCGAGAGGAACAAGTTACAATCTTTATATCCCTCAGATGGTCAGGTAAAACAACAGGTTCAACGATGCTACCCACCATCCACCTCGGATCGTTTCAATTTTCCACTTATGCACTGATGTATGCGCTGGCATTTCTCACCGGGGGTGTTCTCGTATTGCGCCGCGTCAACGGTAACACGCCCGAAGATATCATCCGGCGCAACAGCCTCATTCTCATAGTCGTCGCCATTTTTGCCGGGCTTTTCATCCCTTCTGTCATCGAAAGTTATATACGCAGTTGGATCACCGGGCAACCCCCAGAGCCGTTTCACATGCGCGTTTATTACGCCCTTGGTTTCGGAATCGCAACCGGTTATTTGTACCTGCGTAAACACAGACTGAGTTTTCTGGATTTAATGGACCAGGCGATTCCTGTCTTCGCCCTTGCCTTCTGCCTGGCCCGGTTCGGCTGCCTAGCAGCCGGATGCTGCGGCGGCGCTGTGACGCAATCGGTTATCGGCATGAACATGCCGGATGAATACGGCGTGTGGGCAAAGCGTTACCCCACTCAATTGATGAGCGCCGGCTTTGAATTGTTTATATTTTTCGGTTTGAGCTGGCTAGATGCACAGCGCCGGAAAACAGATGGATTGCGCCTGCCTGCCTGGCTGTATCCCAGAGGAGTCATCTTTTTCATTTACGTGCTGTTGTTTTGCATTGAGCGATTTACCCTGGAATTCATCCGCTACGATTATCATCCTGTGCTGGGCATTTTCAGCCTGCCCCATCTCTTAATGCTGGGGGGCATGCTTGCCACACTCGCCGGTTTTTGGGCAATTACAAAGAAAACACAAAACGCTGGCGCCAATTGATGGCGTTTTTCCTGTGTTTTTATGACTTCTCACCCTATAGCATAAAAATCTGCATTGAGTATAATTGAATCGCAGCACACAACACATACAAGGAGAAACGCATGAGCCAGTTCAAATATCTCAGCCCGGAATGGGCAAAGGAAGCAACTGCACGTCTCAAGCAGGAATTGACGCCTGAAGTCATGAAATTCATCACCTCCGATATGTTGACAATCTACACCAATTGTCCAGACGGAAAGGACCGCTCCCTTTATTACAAATTTGAAAAGGGCGAAATTGTAGAAGTTTCAGTGCTCGAAGGCCGCGATCATAAAGCCGAATTCATCATCACCGGCGATTATGAGACATTCGCCAAAATATCCCGCGCTGAACTTGGCGCTCGCCCGGCGTTGATGAGCGGCAAGCTGCGCCTTCAGGGCAACATGGTCAAGGCGCTCAGCCTGTCTCCTGTGGTCGACCGTTTGAATAAAGTTCTGGCAACAATTCCCACGGAGTTTTAGCCATGGCCAAACAAATTGACATTACGAATGATCCATACTATATCGACTTTCCCGGCCGCATCCGATCCATTCAGGCGGAAATGGCAAAAAAAGGGATCGATGTTTATTTGGGTTCACGTCTGCGGACCCTTTCCTGGACGCTGGATGCCTTCTGCCCCTGGCGCTCCTTCGTGGTCATTCCCCCCGAAGGATTGCCGACTGCTTTCACCTTTGTCATTGATGCGGCGCGGGTAGCCGATGATTCCTGGCTGGATGAAGATCATGTACTGGGTTTTGCACCGATGGGCGGACAGGATCAGATCACGGCGATTTCTGATTTTATCAAGCAGTACCTGAAGGGCGGTAAAGGAACGGTCGGGATTGAATCGGGCATGTCGAACTACCTGCCCGAAGGCAACCTCACCCATTACGAATATGAAGCCTTCAGCGCGGCGCTGGCAGATGCAAAACTGGTCAATGCGCACGACATCATCGACCGGCTGGCGCTGATTAAAGACAAAGGCACCCAGAACCGCTTCCGGGAAGCCTCGCGGCTGGTCGATATCGGTCACGAAGCCGTCTATAACGCCATCAAAGACGGCGGTTATAAAGGGATGACCGAAACAGAAATCGGCGGTCTGGCCGCCTATGCGATGCGCAAAGCCGGCAGCGAATGGGAATGGTCTTTCACCGGCGGCAACGAGATCGCCGCCGGGTACCGCAGCGGTTTTATGGGCGGCGCCTGCACGCCGGCCACCCGTAAGGAGCTCAAATCGGGCGAGCCGCTGATGGTTGACCTGCATGCCATGTTCAAACTGGGACTGGGCGACCATTCTCACAACTACCTGCTGGGGCCGGCTACCAAACGGCAGCACTGGCACGCCAAGAACTTCGTGGACGTTGTCAACCTGACCCTCAAAACCTACCGCGCCGGCGTCACCCCGTCCAGCCTGGCGGATGAAGTTCTGGCGTTCTGCGAAGAAAACGGTTTCATCGAATATATGGTCCCCGGTTTCGAACACGGCATCGGCATGCTGGGCGACGAATGGCGAATCGGGATGAACGACGGGCCTTTCCCCTATTGGACCAACCCTGATCACGTCTATCAGGTTGACGAGATGCTGATCTGCGCCATGCAATACGCCTGCCCGGAAGAAAACATCGGCTTCCGGTACGAGAATCCGATCATTATTAAAGAAAACGGCTGCGAATATTTATCAAAATATCCACTGGCCGTCGAAGAGATATAAACCAGCAGGTGCATTGAAAGCGACCGGCGACTTTTCCAGAAGAAAGTCGCCGGTTTCATATATAAGACATAACCTGAATTAGACAATCGATCAATGTATCTGCGCATCGTTAATGCTATATTCAGGGCAAGCAACGTAAAATGTCGATCATCAGACTCATCATAAGACGTTTAATCTCTTTATTTTTTACACTCCTCATCATTACCGCATTTCTTTACGGCATCGTGATGCTGACGCCGGTTGATGTGCGCGCCAGCCTTTATTACCCAAAAGGAAGCGGGCTTGACCGACTCACAGAAGAACAGTTAAGGAAAGTGACCGACAGAATTATCGAAAGCCACCATTTGAATGACCCTTACCCGGTGCAATATATCACCTGGCTATCCTCGTTAATCCGGGGAGACTGGGGATTCAGCCCCACGCTTAACGATGACGTTCTCTCATCACTCATCAGGCGGACGCCGGTAACCGCCGAGCTGGCAATCTACTCCCTGCTCTTTTTCATTCCCTTCGGATTATTGAGCGGTGTTATCGCAGCCCGCCAACAAAACAAGACCCCCGATTTATTATTTCGTTTTGCCGCATTTATCGCCAATTCGGTTCCCCCCTTTATCCTGGCGCTCGTTCTGCTTGCCATATTTTACGTGGCGCTGCACTGGTTTCCTCCCGAACGTTTGAGCCTTGAGTACAGTCAGGTCGTTAAAGACCCTGGTTTCCACGTTGTCACCGGCCTGATGACAATCGATGGGCTGCTCAACAGCCGGTTGGATGTCACAATCGATGCCCTCCGTCATCTGGTTTTGCCGGTATTAACATTAAGTCTCTACCATTGGGCAACCCTGGGCCGGCTGACCAGAGCAAAGATGATCGAAGAGCTAAAAAAGGAATATATCATTGCCGGCTTATCTCACGGGCTTCCAACCCATATCATCGTCTGGCGGCACGCGTTTCGCAATGTCTTGCCGCCGGCGCTATCCAGCAGCGCCATTTCGGCGGCTTCGGTGTTTACCGGTGTGTACATCGTCGAAAGAATATTCAATATTCACGGACTTTCTGAAATGTTCGTGGGAGCCTTTCGCCTGGTGCCCGACATTTCTCCAGCATTAGGGATGGCTATCTATAGCGTCGCCATTGTTCTGTTAATGATGTTCATTCTGGATATTCTGCAAGCGTTATTAAACCCCTACCTGAGAGAGATGATCGATGCATAGAAGACATCATTTCATCTCATGGTTCCTTTTTGCACTGGGGGTTTTAATCACAACCACTTTTATTTTTACTGCCTTCTACGCCTCACGAATTTCTCCGCCGCAAGGATCTACCGGCGATCAGGCCATTCGTTACGTAAAACAGGCATCAGGACCATTGCCAACCCCGCCGAATGAGTACGCTCCCTGGGGTACTATTCCTGCAGGCCTTTATCATATCGACATCTTTCATACAACGATATGGGGAACCCGTTCGGCTTTGAGCTTTTCCCTCATCGTGACCCTGCTCATCTTTATCATCGGGGTATTATTGGGTGCATCCAGCGGCTATCGGGGTGGAATTTATAACAAGCTGGTCATGTCCGTTACCGATGCCTTTATTGCCTTCCCCGTCATCGCCGGCGTGATTTTCTTTCGGGACGTTTTATATCCGTACGATCCAAGACTCATTAGGGATACCACCGCCTTACAGGCATTTTTAGTCAACCTCAATATTGACCCGGTGATGATCGCCCTGATTTGCTTTTCGTGGATGCCCTACGCTCGCATCACCAACAGTCTCGTTTTGATGACGAAACAGTTGGATTACATTCAGGCCTCACGCGCCTTGGGTGCAAATCCGGTGCGCATCATCTTCCGCCACATCATCCCCAATACCCTGTCGCCCTCTATCGTTATGGCCGCCAGAGATATGGGGAACATGGTTCTCGTTCAGGCATCGTTCACTTTCATTGGGCTTGGAGGCGGCTCAGATTGGGGGAATCTGCTGGTGATGGGGCGTCATTACATCATCGGGAGAGGCGGAAATATCTTCACCTACTGGTGGGTTTTCATCCCAACTACTCTGGCAATCATCCTGTTCGGGGTCGGGTGGAACTTAATTGGGGATAGTATTAACGACTGGTTGAACCCATATACGATATAATACAAACTTCGTTATGACCACAAATTTTCGCAATGATTTCAAGCGCGGTCTTCTATCTACTCTGCCATTAGCCCCGGGCGTGATTGCCTTTGGGTTATTATACGGCGTCATGGCGCGCCAGGCTGGTTTTTCCCCTCTCGAAGCATGGGCTATGTCGGCTATTGTGCATGCCGGTTCCGCTCAATTCACGGCGTTAGGAATGTGGGGGTCAAACGGCGCATTCTCGATCATTCTGACCACTTTAATTCTCAACCTGCGCCACATGCTCATGGGAGCATCGGTCGCTCCTCACCTTAAAGAAGTTAATCCGTTCTGGCGGGGTTTTCTGGCGTTGTGGCTTTCGGATGAATCGTATGCGCTTACTATTGCCGAGTACGAACGGGGAACAGGCAGCCATTATTACTTCTTTGGCGCCAACCTGGGAATCTATCTCATCTGGCCTTTAAGCGGTCTGGCCGGCTCTTTGCTCGGCTCAGCCATCCCCGATCCGGCGGCGCTGGGGCTGGACCTCGTCTTTCCGCTGGCATTTTTGGGGTTGTTAACCACGTTTCTCAAGAACCGCACCGGCGTGATCGTCGCCCTGGCATCCGCCTGTCTGGCAATCCTCTTTATTTATCTTCTACCCGGAAAATGGTACGTGATTGCCGCGGGAATACTGGGCAGCGGGTTGGGCTTTCTCCTCGAAGGATTGGGGGGTAAATGGAAAACTTCCTGATCTTTGTGGGCATGGCGGTGGTCACCTATTTTACCCGCGTAGCGATGATTGCTATTATGGGACGGGAAGTCCCGCCCCTCCTCCAGCGTTGGCTGCGCTACATCCCCGCGGCGGTGCTCGCTGCCCTGGTCGCCCCGGCTGCGCTCGCTCCGAACGGTCATATCGAGATCAACTTTTCAATCGGCGCAATACTGGTTGGAGCAATCGTCGCCTTGCGCACTCGCAATGTGTTCCTGACCATCCTGGCTGGAATGGCGACCTATTGGATTTTGCGCTTATCCGGCTTATTCTAACATTTAAGGTTTCGCACGAGGAAAGGAGGATAGCATGTCAGATATATTTCCCGAACCTGTCCGCAATTTGCCGCAAGCCGATATCCCCCTGAAAGGGATCACAGCTTATCTTTCACAAGCAGACGCCCACCAGATCATCTTCATGGAATTCAGCGAGGATGTCGATCTGGCCGAGCATTCTCACGAAAGCCAATGGGGAATTGTCCTCGAAGGCAAAATCGAGTTGACGATCAACGGAATTAAAAAAATTTATACGAAAGGGGAGCGTTATTATATACCCAAAGATGTTCCCCATTCAGGGAAAATCTATGCAGGGTACGCCGATATCACTTTCTTCAATCAAGGCGACCGGTATGCGGTAAAGAATCCTGAATAATGGCAAGATTTGCAAATGCATAATTCGCATATCTGCCATATCAAAGCGGGCCCCCTAAGGGCGGGCCTCAAACCCGCCCTTATTCAATTTTTATATTCTGCCCAATCCCCCGACATCATTCTGAAATCAGCGATTAATTGACTTCGACCTGCACCGTTTGTAAAAAGGCTTTCACAACCGTGGGGTCGAATTGTGTACCACTGTTGCGGGTTAACTCATTCACCGCTTCCTGATGACTCATCGCTTTGCGGTAAGGCCGATTATCCACCATGCTGTTAAAAGCATCCGCCACAGCGAGAATCCTGGCGCCCAGGGGAATGTCATCCGCTTTGCGTTTATCCGGATAGCCGGAGCCGTCGTATCGCTCGTGGTAACTGCGCAAAATGGCGCCGACATTGCGAAAACCGGTCAGCGGTCTGACGATGTTTTCGCCATTGACGGGATACTGACGAAGCAAATCCCATTCCTCAGTGGTCAATGGACCAGGTTTTCTCAACACCTGATCAGGGACTTCGGTCTTGCCAACATCGTGCAACAGCGCCGCCCAGCGAATATCTTTGATCTCGTCTTTGGTGCAACCCAATATTTGTGCAGTTTGTTCTGCCCAGGTGGCAATTTTGGAACTGACATCCGGCACAGTCGTTTCGCGCGAATCCATCGCATTGGCAAGCGACAGGGCCAGATCCAGATAACCCTTTTCAAGCTGGTTATACATCCAGGCGTTTTGCAACGTGAGGGTGATGGTATTAGCAAATGAGGTCATGATTTCATTTTCATATTCATTCCACCGCTGCGGCGTCTGATAGAAACCGACCACCGCGCCGATGGTCTGGTTGTCGTAAACGAGGGGTAAAACTTTCGCAGCAACGATATCTTTGGTAATCAAATAATCGCGCAATTCGAGCGGCATTGTTGCCACCTTTATATCAGGAAAGAACAACGGCGTTTTATTCGCCAGAAAGTCATTGATAATGATCGTTCGATTATCAGCGATGATTTTATTGATCGTCTTATCATCCAGTTTCTTCTGCCAGGTGCATTCCACTGCGCTATCGGGGTTGCGCAACAACAGCATTCCATAATCGGCCGCCAGTAAATTCATCACGGCTTTACCAACAACCTTAACAGTCTCATCGAAGGTAAGTAAATGGGCCAGGCTCTGATTGGTTACATTCATGCGCCGGATGAAATCTGCCTGCCGTCTGGATTCATCCAGATGGCGGATGCCTCTCGCTGAACCGGCCAGTATCCACGAAGTGATCTCGATCATAGAGATTTCTTCCAACTGCCACGTCCTGGGCGCAGGCGCCCCCAGGCAAATATAACCCACCTGTTCCTGGTCTTGCAGCACTGGGGTTAACATCAATGCGTGAATATCATTTGCTTTCATGACGCTGATCAGATTGGAATAGGTTTTACTGGCCATATCAACGTTGTCAACAACCAGAATTTTGTCCGGTTTTTTTATCAGCGTAGTCAGACTCTTTTCGATGACGCCGTCAACATCGTCCGTGAAGCCCTTTTTTCTGAGGACGCCATTCAGCCGGATAGCGCCTTTGATGACTTCCATTTCGGGCAAGAGGAGATCGAGTATCGTATCCAACAAATCATTGACGCCCGATGCAATGGCGGTCGCCTCAGAGATGCGCGTCAGTGTTGTGCGCATGAACTGATCGCGCTCAATCATATCAAACAGGCGGGTTTTTTCCATGGCAGTAGCAGCCATATCTGCCAATATCTTCAACAAAACCATTTCGTGCTTGGTGAAATGGCGAATTCCGCCGGCGTGCATCAACTGCATCACTCCGATCGTTCTGCCTTTTACCTGCAAAGGAACGGCAATGACACTGGTGAACGGCTCTTTGAGGTTGTAAACCTCCTCTCTATCGCTCCAGACATGATAATCATCGATCACCATTTCCAATCCATTCATAGCTACCATCCCGGCAACGCCCTGACGGAAATTCAGCTTCAATCCCTGATAACCATCCGGCGGGTTATTGGAATGCGTGCAGACAAGTTCACGCTGCTCTGAATTGACTTTAAAAAGCAGACCGCTGTTGGCGTCAAGCATCAGGACTGCGTGATCGATAATCTGAGTCAGTACCTGATCCAGGTTGGTTTTGGTGGTCACGTCTGAAGAAACGGTTTGAATGGTCTGGAATTGCCTGTCGCGAAGCTTAACATCAAAATCGCGCAACGCTATGGTGGTCAGATCGGCAACCTGGCAGGCGAAGGTAATATCCTCCTGCGTCCAAATTCGAGTTCCAATGCTCTGATTGAAATGAATGAAACCGGTTATCGTCCCTCCCATGCGAATGGGTACCTGCAGGCTGGCCCTTACCTTTTTAGCCCGCCAGATGCTTTGATTTAAATCGGCAACTCTCGGATCAGTCTGCGCATCGATAATATCAATGTAACGGGTTTCTTTAATCGCTGCCAGATAAGAGCGGATATTATCAACGGGGAGAATTATCCCCGACTGATGCTTCTTCTGCCCAGGCAGATAAGAATCCAGGCAATTCAAGTACCGGCTATCTTCCGTGAAACGCCAAATACAGGCTTGATCGACTTCAAGAGCTGCAGCGCTCATTTCAGTGATCTTTTGCAGTACAGGCTCAATCCGATCCCTGGTCAAATCCTGATTAGTCGCGAGTTGCTTCAATATATCATGGCGCGTTTTATTAACCGTCATCTTACACCTCTCTTTCTATAGGTAATAAATATGAGATACAAAAACCAGTTTTCCGGTCAACCGCCGGTTTATTAAATTACTACTGCCTGGTATGGGGATTTTCTTATCGGGTTGTATTAAAAGCAGTCATTATGTTCAAAGCGACAGGAAATTTCCTGTCTTTTCGGGCCGCTGCGACATCCCTGGCTGGTAAACACCGATAAAATTTATGGTATTACTATTATAACGAACTGAACTTTCATATTCAATACCCGCAAAACAAATAAAATGGCAATGTTGTCTTCACCAGTAACCCCACTATTGGACGAATACACATCGGCGCTTATTAACTTTTTGATATTTTCAATAATTTGCTATAATAAATTATCTCAACCTGATGAGGTTATTGGCAAATGAAACCTGATTGGTCATCTCGCGAGAGGCTGCTGGCAGCTATCAGTCGCCAGCAGCCCGATTACACCCCCTGCGCGTTTATGATGTATAACGCCCTGCGGTATAGCTGCCGGAATTACGCTGAATTTATTGAGCGACAGGTTGAAATTGGTCTGGACACGGTGGTCGATTTACCGCCGCGTGAACCGCTGCTGGTTAACGATTACTTCAACCTGCGCGGGCTGCCGGTCAGCTATGACCCTGCGGTAAGCGTTAAGGAGTGGAAGTCTTTTCCCGTCGAAGGCGAAGAATTCCCGATTCTGTTCAAGGAATATCAGACGCCGGCGGGAACGCTGCACACTGAGGTGCGCCAGACGGAAGACTGGCGCTGGGGAGATCACATCCCCTTCCTGGACGATTATATTATTCCCCGCGCCCGCCAATTTCTGATCAAAAGTCAAACCGATTTGCAGGCCTTACGTTATTTACTGGCGCCGCTTAAAGCTGAAGAAATCAAAGCATACCGAGAGGACGCTAAACCCTGCATCGAGCAAGCCCGCCGCCACGCGCTGCTCATTTCTGGCGGCTGGGGGGTAGGCGCCGATTTGCTCGGCTGGATCTTTGGATTCGAGAACCTGATTTACGCGGTTTATGACCAGCCCGATTTCATCCAGGAAATGCTGGACATTGTGGCGCAATGGAACCGCCAGCGAATGCAGGTGATGCTGGAAGATGAGATTGATCTTTACATCAAACGCGCCTGGTACGAAAACTGCGACTTCTGGACGCCCAAGACCTGGAAGAAATTTATTTTCCCTATCCTGAAAGCCGATACTGACCTGGCGCACCAGGCCGGGAAGAAATTCGGTTACATCATTACCTCAAAAGTCATGCCCCTTCTGGATATGATTGCCGAAGCCGGCGTTGACGTGCTCATCGGCGTTGACCCGCACGAATGGGATTTATCGGTTGCCAAACAAAAATTGAACAAAAAGGTTTGCCTTTGGGGCGGCGTGAACGGTCACCTGACTGTTGAACTGGGCTCCACGGAGGCAGTGCAGGCGGAAGTCGATAAAGCCATGCAGATCCTGGCGCCCTGCGGCGGCTTTATCCTCTCGCCGGTTGATAATATTCGGGAAGATACACCCACTTCCAGAAAAAATGTAGCTGCTCTGATCAAACGATGGCAGGGATACATTCCAGCATAAAACCACATTTGAATCATCACATAAGGAGCTGATATGGGAAACGTTGCCAGCGCCGCCTATCCAATCATCGACTGCCACATTCATTACGGCCATCCCGCATTTATGTCCAGCTTAATGAAGATAGTCGATCAGTTCAAAATTGACCGGATCAACATCGTTTGCACGCCGCAAATGAACCGGATCAGCCTGACGCCCGATGCGTTGCACCTCAAGGCCCATTACCCCGAACGCGTGTATGTTTTCGGAGGACTGGATATCTCCCATCTGTTCATCAACCCTGGGCAGGCAGGCGTAGAATTCGCCAACTATGTCAGTGCGCTGGCCGAGATGGGTTGCGATGGAATCAAAATGATCGAGGGTAAACCGGAAATGCGCAAGACACTGCCGATCCCAGATTTTGACAGTCCGATATACGCCCCCTACTGGCAAAAAATGGAAGAAACCGGAATGCCCCTGCTGTTTCATGTGAATGACCCGGAAGAATTCTGGTCGGCAGAGCGCATTCCGCAATGGGCCAAAGAACGAGGCTGGTTCTACGGCGACGGCAGTTACATCAACAACGAAGATCAATACCGCCAGATTCTCAACGTCCTTGAGCGCCACCCAAAGTTGAGAGTCATCTTTGCTCATTTCTTTTTCTTATCAGCGCAATTGCCGCGCCTGGCTGAATATCTTGAGCGTTACCCGAACATGTGCGTCGATCTGACGCCCGGCATTGAGATGTATCATAACTTCTCAAAATCTCCTGATATTGCCCGCGACTTTTTCATTAAGTATCAAGATCGCATACTCTATGGAACGGACATCGGCGCCAAAGCCCTGTTATTCACCCCGGAAAAGGGGATCGAAGCGGATGAAAGCCAGGCGCGCATCGATGTCGTGCGTTCATTTCTGGAATTGGACAGGCCATACACACTCGAAAAAGGAGCAGGATTTTTATTCGGGAATGACGATGTGCAATTTCACGGTATCGGCCTTCCACCGGAAGCGCTGGAGAAAATCTACTTTAAAAATTTCGAGCGGTTTGCCGGCGAGAAACCGCGGCGGATTAATGCAGCCGCGATTTTAACCCAGTGTTCACGCATCGAGGCCACACTTTCGATATTAGATATTGCCCAGCCAAACATCCCGCACGATAAATCGGTCATCAAAATGGTCATGGATTATTTCCTGAACTCCGCATGAATATTTCCTATACTTATCAATAGATTATCGGTAGCGCAGCGCCATCATTCAAAATCCAATATCTATCTCGAAGCAGGAGGGAAGCATGAAACATATCAAGAAGTGGCAGGAACCCATCTGGGCAGTCGGCGGATTTGGGCCCGGCTTCATTTACCAGGTCACACTGACTTACCTGTTGTATTACTACCGTCCGGCGCAGGCGCGCATCGAGGCAGGCGCCCTGGTGCTGGCTCCGGCAGTCGGCTACGCCGCAGGAATGCTGATCGCCCGTATTTTGGACGGGGTGATCGATATCCCCATTGCCACGTGGACAGATAATATGAAAAGCCGCTGGGGAAGGCGGCGGCCATTGATGATGGTCGGTTTGCTGCCCATGGCCATCGCCTTCTTGCTGTTATGGTACCCACCATTTACTGGCAGCAGCCTGAGCGCCGACGGTCATTGGGGTAACGCTGTTTATGTCGCGATTGTCAGTTCTCTGTTTTTCTTCTTCTATACGCTGATTACCGTTCCCTATCTGGCATCCTTATCCGAAATCGTCCCTGATGAAAATTCGCGCGTACGAACAGCAAGCTGGCAAACCGTGTTCAATACAGGCGGTTACGTGCTGACCTACGTGGTCGCCCCGATCCTGTTCGAAAAATTCGGGGTTCGAGGAACGGTCTGGATTTTATTACCCTGTCTGATCTCCTTTATCGGGCCGTTACTGGTGATCAAAGAAGAACCCACCAACCGCGCGGAGAACGTTGCGGAACCAAAGGCGAAAGATGTACCGTTATGGGAAAGCATCAAGCTGACATTCGCCAACCGCACCTTCCGCATCTACATGCTTTCGGTGGCCACATTCTTCTTTGGGTTGCAGTTCTTCCTGGGCGGGATTGCTTTCATGGCAGCCGATATGATGGGTTTGAAGGAGTCGCAATTAGGGATGATGAACGCCGCAGCATTTGCTCCTGTTCCGCTTATGCTGCTCCTCTTTAATTTTTTGACGCGCAGGAAGGGCGCAAAATGGGCATTCCGGCTGGGATTACTGGTCTTTGCCCTGGTGATGGCGCTATATCCATTGAGCTGGACGCGTCTGAATTTTCCCATCCCGCCGCTGATCTGGGGCGTCATTCTGGGAGCGATTGGCAGTTACTCGGTGGGCGCATTCTTTACCATCCCCTATGCCTTCCCCGCTCAGATAGCCGCCGTCGAAGCCGCGCAGACCGGTAAAGACCGGGCCGGTATGTATTTCGCCGTACAAGGGCTGATCAATCAGTTCGTCGGCAGCCTGGCCGGATCAGCGCTCGCCCTGCTGCTCACCTGGGAATACGGGCCGGTCGTCATCGGGCCCATCGTGGCCATCGCCTGCGTGGCGGCGTTCTTCTTCTTTGCTCCATACCCGCTCGGCAAACCAACTGAAACGAAATAACAAATCGAAAACCCTTTCTCATCATCGGCCCCCCAATAGAGGGAAAGGGTTTTATAATTAAATTCCTCTGGCGCAGAGGTTTTTAGCGAGACGGAACACTTCTATTTATTGGAAAAGAATTGTGCTACATGGACGAATGGGAACATTTAAAAGCAACAAGCCGCACATTTTATCTGTCTATCAAACAACTGCCAGGGATCGTGGGAGAGGCCATGTGCCTCTCTTATTTGCTCTTACGGGTATCAGATTTCCTCGAAGATAACCCTTACATGCCCCCCAAACAAAAAGTTGACCTGCTCCTGCTCTGGGAGAGGGCGCTGACGGGTATCGAGCCGCCAGAACGGTTGGTAAAGACGCTCAGTCAGCGCGAGCCAGGCAACGACCCTGATGAGATTCTATCTCGCCTGGCCGACAAGATTTTAGAGAAAACGCATGCACTCCCCCAACCACTTCAAGAATTGATGATCCACAATATCCGTAAAACGACGATGGGTATGGCGCGCTGGATCGCACGCGGCCCGCTGATCCCTAAGGAAGAGGATATGGATGATTACATGCACGAAGTCGCCGGGCGGGTGGGATATCTTTCTACCGGAATATTCGCCTGGTATTCTTCAGCTATACGCAAAAATATCGCTCGGTTATTGCCGCTGGCGCGCGAAACTGGACTCGCCCTTCAAACGGTTAACATCATTCGCGGTCTGCGCAAAGATTATGAACGCGGCTGGATCTATGTTCCGGAAAGCTTCTGCGATCAAGTCGATTTACAGCGCCAGGATTTATTTAACCCGCAATACCAGGACAAATCCTTGCAGGTGATCGACATGCTGGCAGATAAAGCCGAGCGCCATTTGCAATCGGCTATGGAATATATTCTGGCGCTTCCTCCCTTGATGCACCGCATTCGCCTGTCCTGTATATGGCCGATGCTGTTCGCTGTTCGCACCCTGGCGCTCAGCCGGCGCAACGTCGATGTCTTGCTTGGCGAAGTAAAAATGTCGCGCGAAGAAGTCCGACGTATCGTGCGCGATACGACTCTATGGGGATGGTCAAACCGCTGGTTAAGCGAATATGCTAAAAATTTACAGGCAGTATAACCAATACAACAATCAGAAAGGATGCGAGAATTTTTAATTCGTCCGATTCGCTCAATATTGATCGATTATTTTAAAATTCGAAAGGATTTCACATGAATCAATTGCACAAAGAGTTCGTTAAGGAAATTGTTGATCACCTCAACGACTGGTTTACGGATGACAGCCAGTTCGAGATGGCGCGGATGACAAAGAATTATTATCCATACACTCATATTTTCTCTCCCATCCAGATCAACCATCTCACTATCAAAAATCGGATCGTGATGGGGCCAATGGGCAATATCTCGATGGCAGAAGAGATGGGACGGCCGGCCAATAAAATGATTCAATACTTCACCGAACGTGCGCGCGGCGGCGTGGGATTGATCACATCCGGATTGATTCCCATCAGCCAAAACATCGACCCGACGGTAACGGAAGTAGGCGACCGCAGTTATTTTCCACGGATCGATTCTTCCCGGACTGTCTTTTCAGGTTGGCGCGATCTGGCCGAAAACATTCATGCGTATGGCGCCCGCTTTTTTATCCAGCTCACGCCGGGCTTAGGCCGGGTGGGTTCACCCGAAACGTTGATCAAGAAATACAAGCTGCCCATTTCTGCCTCGTGGAATCCCAATTTTTATCTTCCCGGTGTTCCCTGCCGCCCGTTGACCGACGCTGAGTGCCGCAAGATCATTCGCGCCGGCGGGCAGGCGGCCGCTGATGCAAAAGCATGTACTATCGACGGCGTTTATTTGCACGGGCACGAAGGTTATTTGTTGGAGCAATTGACTAACCCGGCTTTCAATCGCCGCAAACTGGGACGATACGCTAACTGGCAAACGTTTGGCATCGACCTGATTAAAGAAATACGCCAACGAGTCGGCCCCAATTATCCTATCATGTATCGCATCGATTTATCTCTGGCGCTGAACGAAACATACGGTGAGCGTATGAGCACCGTCAGCGGATTAAAGAATTTCAAAAACGAACGCACGGCAGCAATGACCCTGGAATATATGGAAAACCTGGTCAAAGCCGGCGTCGACATCTTCGATGTTGATCTGGGTTGTTACGATAACTGGTGGCTCCCGCATCCGCCAAACTCGATGCCTTCCGGCTGTTTCCTGAAAGTGGCTCAGCTGGTCAAAGAGCATTTCGCCTCGATCAACCTGCGCAGCAACGCCAATTTGCCCGTACCTGTCGTGGCAGTCGGGAAACTGGGTTATCCTGATCTGGCTGAAAAAGCATTGGCCGATGGGCAGTGCGACATGATCATGCTGGCCCGCCCATTACTGGCAGACGCCCACTGGGTCAACAAAGCTTACGCCGGGCGCGTTGAAGAAATCGTCCCCTGCATCGGCGATCAGGAAGCCTGCATTAACGAATTCGTCGAAGGCGGGCATCCGCAATGTTCGGTTAACCCGCGTACCGGATTTGAAGATATCTACGCTGCCGAATTGACACCAGCAGCAGAACCCAAAAAAGTAGCTGTGGTTGGCGCAGGGCCAGCCGGCATTCTATGCGCTGCCATCGCCGCCCGCCGCGGCCACAAAGTCACTCTGTACGAGAAGAGCGATAAAATCGGCGGGATGCTCGTTCCAGGTTCGGCGCCGCGCATCAAATACGAAGTCGGCAACTATCTGGCGTATCTCAATCACACAATCAAACGCTGCGAGCAAGAAAACGGCTTAAAGGTGCATTTGAACACCGAGGTAACCGCCAATAAGCTCAAAGACAAAGAATTTGACAGTGTTATCATTTGCGTCGGCGGGAAGCCTGTCAGCCTGCCCGTTCCTGGCATTGACAGCCCGCAAGTCGTTCAGGCGGTGGATGTCTTGCGCTCTCCCAAACTGGCTGCTAAAGCGCGTGAAGTCGTGATTGTCGGAGGCGGAGCTGTGGGCTGTGAATGCGCTCATTTCCTGGCTTCCGAATTTGGCAAGCAGGTGACCATTGTTGAAATGCTGCCGGCATTTATGCACGGTTTGTGCACCGCTAACCGCGGCCATATGATCCACGAACTGGAGAAACTGGGCGTCAAGCTGATGAATTGCACCCGCCTGAAATCAGTCAACCAGGGTACAGTCACGGTTTCCAGGAATATCTCCAAAACTGTTCCCGACCCATACAATACCTGGAATCCGATACTACCAGAAAACATCAAGAATCCTTTAGCCAAACCGATTCAGGATGAAATTGAAGATCAGACCCTGGAAGCCGATATCGTCATTATGGCAGTCGGCCTCAAACCTGATGGACAATTATATGAGACCTGTATGCGTGAAAATGTTGCATCTGAAATCCGCCAGATCGGCGATGCGTTTCAGATCGGGCGCGTCTTCGAAGCGGTCAAGGCTGGTTATGCAGTCGGAAAATCCTTATAGCAAGAATACGGGAATATCATTATGATTCTCTCTCATGAAGAACAATCTATTTTGGACGGAACAAAAGGCAAAACTCTGCAAAAAGTGATGCAATCGGTGGTCGCTTACGGCGAAGCTTTTGACGCCGAACAACTCGTCCCTATATCGGGTTCACCACATCTGGTCACTTCTTTCGGCGCCAGTATGATCAAGCCCTACTTTGAGATGCTGGATGAATTGATCGCCGCCGGATTGAAGACACAGGAATATTTCACCGTTGACCCGCGCCCGATGGAATACGATACGCTGCGCCCGGGAATGATCCAACGCATCGCATTCAATTTCATTTACGGCAAACAGGGCGATTATGAAAAACAACTTCAGGCCCTGGGGTTGAAAGATAACAACGCCTTCACCTGCACCTGCTATTTGCCCGAAGTCGGCAATACGCCCAAGTTCGGTGAGTACCTGGCCTGGTCTGAATCGTCGGCTGTTGTTTACGCCAACTCGGTTCTGGGCGCCCGGACGAACCGCAACTCCGCCGGCATTGATCTGATGTGCGATATACTGGGTAAGGCGCCCCTGTTCGGTCTGATGACCGACGAAGGTCGGCGCGCCACCTGGCATATCGAGGTAAGGACCAGCCGCCTGCCCAATGCTCAACTACTGGGCAGCGCCATTGGCCTCAAGGTAATGGAAGATGTACCTTACATCAGCGGTCTGGATACGTTCCTGGGTAAAGGATTGAACCCTGCGACAGAGTCTTATCTCAAAGACATGGGGGCCGCCACGGCATCAAACGGCGCGGTAGGACTTTATCACGTCGAGGGTATTACCCCTGAAGCCGCGCTCAATGGATCAGCCTGGCTGGTTCCCAATCATCAGACCTACGTCATTGACGATGCAGAATTGCAACGGGTGATGAATTCGTACCCCTTGCTTTGGAAAGACTCCCGAGCGCGTCCGAAACTGGCCTTTATCGGCTGCCCGCACCTTTCCAAAGGTCAGGTGGAAAGCTGGATCGAACGTATCGAACAGGCGCTTACTGAGGCCAAACAATCCAAAGTAAACACGCCAACCTATTTAAGCACCGCGCCCGATATTGCCAGGGTATTTAAGGAAGACGCCGCGACCTACCGGCGTCTGCTGGCCGAAGATGTTCACCTGACTACAATCTGCCCATTGATGTATATGAATAACCCCCTTTGCGCCCGCGATCCGATCGTAACCAACTCCAACAAATTACGAACGTACTCGACCGCTCGCTTCTATCAGGATGAGGACATTCTGAATATCCTGGTCAGCGGCAATTTACCCCAAGGAGGTCAGCATGTCTAAAATATTCAAAGGGCGTCCCATTCTTTCCGGCGAATGCAGCGGCGAGGCGCTGGTCAGCCGCGCCGGCTTTAATACCCTGGCGTCCTTCCAGAAGAGCGTCATCTTACGCTCAAAGAACGCCGTGTGCGCTGACCAAAACAACCCCGACCTCTTTCAAAAAGTGATGACCGGAAAAATCCTCTGCCTGCCGCAGACTATCGGCTCAACAACCGGCGGACTGGTGATCCAGACCATCGCCAAACTGGGAATCGGACCGAAGGCATTTCTATTTTCCGAGCATATCGATTCGCTGGCTGCCGCCGGCGTGATCCTTGCAGATATCTGGACCGGCCGCCGCTTCATCGTCGTTGACCAACTGGGTGATGAATTTTTGCAAACCGTGCAGAGCGGTCAATCCGTGACCATCAAATCAGATGGGACGGTTGAAATCGCCTGAAACATGCGAAGAAACTGATTAAAAATGCAGGGCGGCTGTGAAAGCGCCCTGCATTTTTGATTCAAAATCGACCTCAATAAAATTTCATCAAATCCATATCCTTGTATAGTCCGGCTACCTGCTTTTCGTAGCCGTTGAACAAAGTCGTATCGACCAGTCCATTTTCCCCGATACGTTGCTCTTTTGCCTGCGACCAGCGCGGGTGAGATTTACCAGGGTTGACATTGGAATAAAATCCATATTCAGCAGGGTTGATCAACGACCAGAACGTGGCGGGTTGATCCTTAACCAGCTCGATTTTAACGATCGACTTGATACTCTTGAAACCATATTTCCAGGGCGCCACCAGGCGCAGCGGCCCGCCGTTTTGCGGCAGCAAGTCTTTGCCGTAAATCCCTGTCGCCAGCAGGGTCAGGTCGTGCATGGCTTCGTCCAGACGCAATCCCTCCTGATAAGGCCAGGGATACGACCTGTCTTTCAACCCGGGCATTTCCTCCGGCCTGAAAACCGTCTCGAAGCGGACATACTGCGCTGCGCTGGTCGGCTCAACCTCTTTCAACAACTCAGCCAGAGGAAAACCCGTCCAGGGAATCACCATCGACCAGGCTTCGACGCAACGCATGCGGTAAACGCGTTCCTGCCGGGTAAACTTCTTCAGGATGTCTTCAAGGGTAAACGTCTTCGGTTTGTTCACCAGTCCACTTACCTGCACTTCCCACGGCGAAGTGCGGAAACCCTTTGCCAGTTCAGCAACTCTATTCTGACGGGTGGTGAATTCATAATAATTGTTATGGCGGGTAATCAAATCATAAGATGTCAGCGGATTTCCATATTCATCGGTCAGGATATCAGGCAAGGCCGCCCCTGTGGCAGCCGGTGAAGCGGCTGCATCTTCCACGACTTTTGGCGGTAAGCCGGCGCAGGCCGCCAGCAACGCCCCCGCGCCGACAACTCCGGCCAGTTTCAAGAAATTACGGCGGGAATGATAGACATGCTCGGCAGTGATTTCCGATGACTTTATATCATCCGGGTAATGAAGTTTGCTCATTTAAGCCTCTTTCTATCAAAACAAATGACGCGATTACGTATATTCTACTTATAAGATATATTTACTCATATTATATACCTAACCATCTCCTGATGCAAATTACCGATTTATCCTGTTCAGCAGGGTTCGCAGCAACAAAACTGGCGCGTCGCTGTTGTGGACTCCTGACTGCTCTTTTCGAATTAAACCTTGACGTTTTCAGATGAATTGTTATAATTGAAAAACGTTTTCATTTTCAATTGGCGCGCCATGAAAGATACCTTACAAACAGCCGATCAGTGGATAACCCTTTTGCAGGACAGCGGATCGAGGGATACCGCCGCCCGGCGGACGATCGTTGAAATCCTTCTCAACACACCGCGCGCTCTGGAGCCGCTGGAGATATTCGAGATCGGCCGCAAACGCCAGGCCAGGCTGGGTCTGGTCACCGTTTACCGCACACTCGAAAAGCTGGAGGAACTGGGATTGATTCAGCGCGTTCACCAGCCCGGCGGATGCAACAAGTATCTGCGCGCCGCTCAGGGACACCAGCATTTGTTGATCTGCACAATTTGCGGTAAAGCGGAATTTTTCGGAGGCGGCGACATCACCCCATTAATGGACAACATCGCCCAGCGCACCGGTTTTCAGATCACTGAGCATTGGCTCCAGTTATTCGGTCAGTGCAGCGACTGTCGATTAAAGCAAAGATAACAAATAAAAATTCTATTCGGGGCAACCGAATTTTTTTGGAGGCATAAATGAAAAAGGGTTTCATTACCATTATCAATCTGGCAATCATCAGCGGCATCGCCCTTGCCGCCTGCCAACCAGGCGCAGCCGGGCAGGCTTTAACCAACGCCTCGCCGACTGAAATCAAAGCGCTGGCGGTCGAATCGTTCATCGCCGATATGGCGCAGAATGTGGCCGGCGAGCGAATAAAGATCGACACGCTGATGCCGATCGGTTTAGACCCACACGCCTTTGAACCCACACCGCAGGATGTGGCAAAGATCAGCGACAGCCGGATCTTAATCGTCAACGGCGCTGGCTTTGAAGAATGGCTCGATGAAGTCATCGCCAACGCCGGCGGCGAGCGAACTCTTATCGAAGCGGCAGCCGGTTTGCAAAGCCGTACAGCCCGTGAAGGCGAAGAAGCCGAGATGAGCCCGAAAGAAAAAGCGGAAGAACTGTGTGCAACACTGGCCGATAAGCCGCTCAAAGAGGAGAAACAAGCAGGATCCGACGCCAACAGCGCAATCGAACTACACCACGAACACGAAAGCGATCACGAACATAAAGCCGAACTGCTATCGCTGAAGCTCAATTCGCAGACAGACAGCAGTTTTGCAGGTTTTGTCAGGATGAACGTTGAAGAGGAAGGCGATACAGTCATCGCTGCCGGACCAGGCGAGTTGAAGCTAACCACAACCGAAGGCAGCCCGGTGGAGGTCGAAGAGACGCTCACGCTCAACTGCGCCGGAGTCAATCAGGCGCTGATCGCCGAACTGACTCCCGGAGAATATCTGCTAAAATTGAGCGGATTCCAAAGCGAAACCACCCCCCTGCTGGCAGGCCCGATCGCGGGTCACCACCATCATCAAGGCGACCCGCACTTCTGGCTCGATCCGATTAATGCGATCAAGTACGTTGAAAACATCCGCGATGGATTGATTCAGGCTGATCCCGCAGGCAAAGAGATTTATACGCAAAACGCGGCCAACTACATTGCCAAACTCAAAGACCTGGATCAATTCATCCAACAGGAAGTCTCTATCGTTCCCCCTGAAAAGAGACTGATAGTCACCAACCACGAGAGCTTTGGTTATTTTGCCGACCGCTACGGGTTTAAAATCATCGGAACCATTATTCCCAGTGTGAGTACAAACGCTTCCCCCTCGGCGCAGCAATTGGCGCGCCTGATCGATCATATCAAAGGGGCAAAAGCAACCGCCATCTTTCTGGAAACAGGCAGCAATCCGAATCTTGCCAAACAGATTGCCCAAGAGACCGGCATCAAAGTCGTCAGCGAACTTTTCACGCATTCGATCACTGAAGCGGGAGGCAAAGCGCCCACTTACATCGATATGATGAAATACAACGTCAAAGCCATCGTCAATGCGTTGAAGTAAAAATTCCAGGGCCATGATTGACGCCTGAAAGACGTCTCGATCAAAAATCAAAAAGCACCCGATCTATGATACCGATCGGATGCTTTTTATTCGATAATGAACGCCTGCCTACCAGACCTTTATCCGCCCCTTATATTGCTCGATCAGGCGGTTATTGATCTCTTCGCTGCCATCCAGATTGCCGCTCATAAAGACCGGCGGTTTAATGCCCATATCCGCCAGATTCTGGATGGTCTGGACGATGATGGAGTGAATAATAAACAGGCCGCTCACGCCTGAGCCGGCGCCGACCGGCTGCGCCAGGCCTTCTACGCGCAGCAGGCAATCGCCCTTGGGGCACTGATTATCAATAACCACATCAGCAAATTCATACATCTTTTTGCCGCTCGAATGGCGCGAGGTTGTCCCCTGGCTGTGCTTAAGCGAAGTGATGGCAATCACCGGAATGCCGCGCTCACGGGCCAGTTTTGCCATCTCGATGGGGGCGGCGTTGCGGCCCGAATTGGAGACGACGATCAACGCATCTTTGGACGTCATTCCATAATAATTCAGAATTACTTCGGCCATGCCCTCTACACGCTCCATATACTCGCTCTTCCATACTGCGCTGTGCCCGGTGAGGCTCGGCTCCAGAATAGCATCCACCGGGGCCAGACCACCTGCCCGGTAAGTAACGTCTTCAGCGATCACGTGCGAGTGGCCGGTTCCAAAAGTATAAATAATTCCGTCGTTGGCCACTGTTCTGGCGCAAATCTCAGCCGCTTTTTGAATCCCCTCAACCTGCGTTGCAATGATATTCTGGAAAACTTCGTTGATTGCATTGGCATAATCGAGTACCCGATTGGTCATCATTTCCTCCGGTATATGAATGGATAAGATTAAAGCTCACTAACTCACTGGCATTGTATCATAACATAGATCATTTGACACACAGCCGACCTGTAAGTACAATCTCCAGTAATGGCTCATCAACCCGATCTTCCGACAGATGAAACCATCCGCTGCCTGAAACGCAAATGCGTTGACGTGCGGCGCGGCATTATCGACGCCGTTCACTTTGGGGGAGGGGGACACGTCGGGGGAGCGCTCTCTTGCGTCGAATTTCTCACCATCCTTTACTTTCATACCCTGCGCATTCACCCCGACCAGCCGGATTGGCCTGAGCGCGACCGGTTCGTCCTTTCCAAAGGTCACGCCGCTCCTTCGCTCTATGCCGTACTGGCCGAACGGGGTTACTTCCCGGTTGAGGAATTGAAGAGCTTTTCGACTTCAGGGACGCGCCTTCAAAAACATATTGACATGTTCAAAGTTCCCGGCGCCGATGCCTCCTCTGGTTCGCTCGGGCAGGGGTTGTCCATCGCGGTCGGCATGGCCCTTGCTGACCGTATCGACCATAAGGACCGCCGGGTTTACTGCCTGATCGGCGACGGCGAAAGCCAGGAAGGGCAAATCTGGGAGGCAGCTATGGCCGCCGCCCGCTATCAGCTTAACCGCCTGATCGTCTTTTTGGATAACAACCAGATGCAGGTGGACGGCTTCACCCAAGAGATTATGCCTGTCGAACCGCTGCAGGCAAAATGGGAAGCCTTCGGCTGGGACGTGCAGCGCATCGATGGCCATGATATCCGCCAGATCATCAACGCGATCACGATTGCTCAAGCCAGCGCCGGCAAGCCCCAAATGATCATCGGGGATACAGTGAAGGGCAAAGGCATCAGTTATATGGAAAACAAAGTCGAATGGCACTCACACCCCATTAACGGCGAAGAATACGCTGCGGCGATTGCCGAACTCGACGCCGCCAAAGCGCAGACTGAAGCCGCAGAGGAAAATCATGCCTGAGACCACTGCAATCAAACCTTTCGGCGCGGCGCTGCTTTCATTAGGCGAGCGTTACCCCAATCTGGTCGTCATCGACGCCGACCTGCAGCGGGCCACCGAAACCGGGCCGTTCGCCCAAAAATTTCCCGAACGTTACTTCAACGTGGGTGTGGCCGAAGCCAATATGGTCGGTATTGCCGCGGGGATGGCCCTTTCAGGCAAGACGGTCTTCTGCGGCACCTTCGCCTGCTTCATCACCCAGCGCGTCTGCGACCAGGTCGCCATTTCAATCGCCTATTGTCGCGCCAACGTCAAGCTCTTTGGCTTCGAACCCGCCCTTTATTCGGGGGGCAACGGCGCCACCCACCAATCGATGCTGGATATGGCAATCATGCGCGCCATCCCCAACATGACCGTTTACGACCCCGGCGATGCGACTGAATTGAACAGCCTGCTCGAATACCTGGTGAATGAGCCCGGCCCGGCTTACGTTCGCGCCCCGCGCGGCAAAGCCCCGGTGATCTTCGACCCGGCTTCATACCAGTTTCGTCCCGGAAAATCAACCATGCTGCAGGACGGGAAGGATGCGACGATCATTGCCTGCGGCGTCATGCTGCCGCGCGCCATTCAGGCCGCCGAAAAACTATCAGGCCAGGGCGTTTCTGTCCGCTTATTAAGCATGCCGGGCATCAAACCTCTGGACGAAGAGGCGGTGATTGAAGCTGCCCGGCAGACCGGCTGCATCGTCGTTGCCGAAAATCACAACATCATCGGCGGCCTGGGCAGCGCCGTTGCAGAAGCCGTAACCAGCCGCCTGCCCGCGCCGGTCATCCGCGTTGGCATTCACGACCGTTTCGGCGAGAATGGTACGCCTGAATATCTGGCAGCCGAATTTAAAATTAGCCCGGAACATATCATCCAGGCTGTTAACGAAGCCATTGCATTGAAAGATCAGACAAGGAGAAAACCATGACAGAGAAGTATCACATGATCGAATATATCCACGAGGGGCCAAAAAATTTAAAGGATACACTGGCAGAGAACGAAGACGCCGTCCTTTCTATAGCCAGGCAGGTTAAAGCGCGGGGAATCAACCGCGTGGTGCTCACCGGACTGGGAAGCTCCTATACGGCGGCGATGATGGCAGC
>CAZDAW010000045.1:0-25942 GCA_964503685.1 uncultured Anaerolineaceae bacterium
CCGCCGCTTCGGCTATTGGTTGAAACAGGTACTGGGTTGGTGCGGTTGGTTATCCCAGAGGTGAAATCGGTGAGGTTGCCCACCACACCGGACGAGAAAGATTGTACCCCATTCACCACCGAGGCGGCAAAATCAGCGCCGGGCAGCGAAAAGGTTGATGCAGGTCTGCCGCCTGCGGGAGATGAAATCGACCCTGGCGCGCTGGGACGGGCGATAGAACCGCCGACATGGCCGCCGCTGAAACCGGGATCATAATGCCCCCACCAGGAGGGGATAAAGACAGGCCCGCCGCTGAATGTCTTCCGTGTATGATCGTCGAAATCCTTATCCAACATCGTCCATTCCAGATTCTCATCGAATAACTGACCTTTGACCTCAGGCGTTCCAGCGCTCTCAACCTGTTTCCAGGCTTTGGTCATGATTTCCTCATAATAAGCGATTGTCTCCTTACGGCTAAAGCCCCGCATTTTATCCGATACGTTCTTAACAAGATTGACAATCATATTTTGCAGGGCGACTTTACGCGCTCTCGCCTCGCCAATAAAAGCAACCAGAAAATCACGTTCGTAAGTCTGCAATTCTTCAGAGATCGGTTTAACTACGTTCAACTCCAGCGGGTCGCGGGTTTTAACGCTGGCAGCGTTCTTCCTGATCACAGAGAAGAGGATCATGGTTAGAATTTTGTCCATCGGCTGTTCCATGAGAATGGCCGCTTCAACTGCCGTCAGACCGCGTTTAATGCCATGCCCTTCGATCGAAACCTTGGGCGGCAGATATTTTAATTTTCGTTTTTTATCAGCGCGCAGGCTGGCAATGACAACCAAAACGATAAAGAGGGCAACACCTCCGCAGATGCCAAAACCGATGACTGCATCCGGGTCAATCCCGGTCTTCTCCCAGAACGTGGGAGTGATGATGCTCCCGGCTGGCACGTAAGTTTTCGGTATGGACGCGCCAAAGACATATTGAGTATATCCGTTAGCCTGCGGATCGTTCCAGGTATATACAACGCGTCCTTCCTCATCAAGCCCGGTAATCGGGTCAGCCGCTCCATTCCAGTTTTCCGGAACATGATAGCGAGGTTCCTCTGCCTGGATACCCGGAGGAAGGTGTAAGGCAACTGTCAGATCAGTATTCCCCTGCACATATTCGGAGCCAAACCAGTTAGGTGAAAATTTAAGGCTGGCATAACCGGCATCCTTTGAATCTTCATATATCTTTGGAAAAATCTCCCCGGCGACAAACCGCACCTCACCGCTCTGTCCCGGTAAAATAGCTTCCGCTCCTAAACCCAGGGCAACCCCCGTAACGTACGGGGAATACTGAATGTCACTGATCGATTTGCCATCCACTTCAGCCTGCATTGCCGAGAGACTGTAAGAACCATCTGGCATGCCAATATCAACGTAATCGATGGGTGAGGCGGAGGGGTCATTGGTAAACGTCATACGATAATCGATAGACAGTGATCCATCCTCGTTCCAATAAACATTCACTACTTCTTTATCCAGCGAAAACAGGTAAGTCTGGGCAAATGTCGTGCCGGGAATGGCAGACAGAAGCAGAACAAGCGCGACCAGAACGATTATTCTTTTTTTCATGATCCAGATAATCCTTTTAAATACATTTTTACTTCATACATCGATTCATCAGCTTGCTTAAGTAGTTTTGCCAGCGACGCGCCTTTTTCGCCGGTGGCCACCCCGATCGAGAGACTCAGGGGGTTTTCAGGAAGCGAATCGTTGTATTCCTTAAGGCAAAGCTTGATGCGTTCCAGCGTCTGGTTTGCGGTGGCTGCATCTGTTTTTGGTAGAATGATAGCGAATTCGTCGCCGCCAATTCTGGCTACAACGTCTTCATCGCGGAAGGCCGATTTCAACACACTGGCAGTTGCCCGCAGTAATTCATCCCCAGCAGCATGCCCCTGTGTATCATTGATCTTTTTCATTCCATCAACATCAACCATCATAATGCTGATGGGGAACTGGCGGCCGCGTTCAAGGCGCTGGCACTCATCCTCGTAATAAAAACGATTATACAGGCCGGTCAAACCATCATGAGTGCTGAGATAGCGTAACTTAACTTCGGTTTGTTTCCGTTCAGTCAGTTCATGCTGGGCTTGCTCATATAAATAAGCGTTCTCGATGGCTACAGATACCTGGTTGCTGAAGATCGCCAGAGTTTGCAGCATTTCCTGGGTGGGGCGTTTACCATTGATAGGTTGATCCAGGGAAAGGAAGCCCATTCCCCATTCCTCTTTTTTAAATTCGATGGGCACGATGAGAAAATCTTCTGGATGCCAATCATCATTTGCCAGATTCTGAACAACATCTGATCTGTCAGAAATATAAAATGGCCCAATATCTTCATGCGCCAGATCAATTTCGTCGCAGGGAATGAAATAGCAGCCGTAGGTCTTAAAGCGTGGTTGCAGAAATCTGGCAATTTGTTCCGGTGTATAAACAGCTTCCGCCAATTTCCTCTTTCCTTCCTCATCCAATCCAGTAAATTTTCTTACCCGGACTTGTTTCGTATTCTCATCAGGCAAACTTAATATAGCAATACGAAACCCCAGCGATTTAGTTGCAGCTTTGATGATTTCCTCAAGCAGCGATTCGAGGGTGAGGTTGATTTTCAGCGAATTACTGGTTTCGAGAATTTGCGCCAATTGATGGCTGTATTGCTCCAAACGGGCGTGAGCCTGCTGAAGCTCAGCTTCGGCCTGCTTGCGGTCGGTAATGTCGTACATCATCCCGTGCCACACCTTTTCTTTACTGATTTCATCGTATATCAGCCGTGCATCATCATGAATCCAGATAACGCGCCCGTCTGCCGTGATAACCCGGTACTCCATCAGAAAAGGCGCGCCAGACTTATTCGTCCGTATATGCTCGGCCTGCACGCGCTCCCGGTCTTCCGGGTGAATCATGTTAAGCCATAATTCAGCATCTTCGATCCATTGTTCCGACGCGTAGCCGAATATTCTTTGGGTTTGTGGACTGGTATAGATTGAAGTGCTGGTATCATCAACCTTATCGATATAAACGACAGCATTGATGTGCTCAACAAGCTGACGGTATTTCTGTTCAGCTTGACGGAGTTTCGCTTCGGCTGATTTGCGTCTGATAATATCCTTTTTTAATTGGTCGTTGAGCTTCCTTAACGTCATCAGATCTTCAAACCGGGCAATGGTTATCGAAATTGCCCGATCAATCTGACGCGCATCAGGGGGTTTTGTTAAATAGGCTCCAAATCCGGCAGCCCTGACTCGTTCCAGAACATCGGCCGAATCGTAGGCAGTGAGAGCAACAATGGGGGTCGGCGCGCTATTGAATATCCTTCGGGTAGCTTCAATGCCATCCATATTAGGCAACTGGATATCCATAAGAATGACATCCGGTTTCAATTTCTGAGTTAATTCAATAGCCTGATAGCCGTCGGCTGCACGACCAACTACGACATACTCCATATCCTCCAAAATGCCCTGCAACATTTCGCAGACAAGAGAGTCGTCCTCAACAATTAATACCCGCGTCGTTTTATGTTCAGACATATCGCATTATTGGGTCGATCATTATGTTTTAATTATAATGCGGAATAACTACAGCGGACAAGCAATTAATGAAACGCCCTGATCCAGATATTTACCAGGTGTGAATTCTTTTTCATTTCAGATTAATACGATTTTGACATTTGCAAATTCACTCTTTGGAAACACCCGTTGGGACTGGCTGTGGCTGATAGTCCGTTTATATATCGGTTACACCTGGTTATCTTCCGGTATTGGCAAACTCAATAATCAAACATGGTTATCTGGAGACGCATTGAAAGGTTTCCGGGAAAGGACCGTTCTCATACCCGACGCGCCTGCCAAACCGGCTAATGCCGTTGGCCGGTATCGCGATTTATCCAGTTCCTGCTCACCGGCGGTCATTATATCTGGTTCACAAAACTCGTATTGATCGGAGAATTGTTAGTCGGCGCAACCCTGATTCTGGGAGTGTTTGTCGGCTACTCAACCTTAACTGGCGCATTCATGAATTGGAACTTCATGATGAATGGCGCAACCAGTTTCAACCCGCTAATGCTGGTGATCTCCATTCTGATTGTCATGGCGTGGAAAACAGCCGGCTGGTGGGGGCTGGATCGCTGGCTGCTCCTGCGTTAGGAACACCCTGGCGGCCGGGTAGAGTATTTATAAAATCAAAAGAAACCGCTTAACCTGCCACGCGGCACACCAGTCCTTTCAGGTAAGCGCCTTCAGGAAAATTGAGCGCCGTTGGGTGATCAGCTCCCTGCGCCATGTAATGGATGATCTGCGCATCCACCCCGGCATCCAGCGCCGCCCCTGCCACAATTTTTTGAAACGTATCACGCTGGATACCCCCAGAGCAAGAGAATGTAAATAATAGCCCGCCGGGGGTTAATAATTTAAACGCCAGTAGATTGATATCCTTATAGCCACGTGCAGCTCGCTCGGCTTGCGCAGCCGTCGGGGCAAACTTGGGCGGATCGAGCACAATCAGGTCGAAGAATTTACCCTGATCGCGGAAAGCGCGCAGGACATGAAAAACATCCCCTTCCAGCCACTGACATTTATCTTCAGGTAAATGATTTAGCCTCACCTGCTCCTTTGCCAGAGTAATGACATCAGCGGAAGAATCGACAGAAAGAACGGATTCCGCTCCCCCAGCCAGAGCATACACAGTAAATGCTCCGGTATAACAGAAGCAATTCAACAGGCGGCATCCTTTTGTAAATTTCTGGAGTAATGCCCGGTTATCTTTTTGATCCAGATAAAAGCCGGTTTTGTGTCCACGCTGAATATCGACCCAGAAAGACAGGCCATTTTCTTCAATCCGCAATCGTTCAGGAGGTGGTTCTCCGCACAGCACCCCCACCCTCTCAGGCAATCCCTCCAGCCTACGCACCTCCACATCCGAGCGCTCATACACGTTTTTAATTCCCGTCGTTTCCACCAGTAAATCAACGAGCAATTCACGTTGCGCCTCGGCGCCAGCAGCCAGGAACTGAACAACAAGATAATTTGAATAACGGTCGACCACCAGGCCAGGGATGCCATCCGATTCAGCGTGGATCAGTCGGCAGGCGCACGAACGGTTTTCTCCATCGCCAATGAGGTTGCGTAAATGCAACGCCTTGCAGATGCGCGCCCGAAAGAAGTCGGCATCGATAGCGTCGTTTTCGTCCCACGACCAGACCCGTAAACTAATTTTCGATTGCGGACTGTAGGCGGCATAAGCTAAAAAGTCACCCGTCGCGCTGCGCACTTCAACTGTCTCACCTGTCGCCAGTTTTTTGTTTACCGGTTCAATCGCCCCTGAAAATATCCACGGGTGACGGCGTTTGAGTGATTTCTCTCGACCTGGTTTTATCGTAATGATTTTAAGCGCCAAGAACGCCTCTATCCTTTGCCAATCATTCTCATCAAGCCAGCCTCATCCAGAATAGGGATTCCCAACGCTCTGGCTTTATCGAGCTTCGAGCCGGCGCTTTCGCCTACCACCAGATAACTGGTGTTCTTGCTGACTGAATCGGTCGTCTTGCCGCCGTGCTGCTGGATCAATTCCTTTACCTCCTCACGTGAGAAAGTCGGTAATATTCCTGTTACCACAAAAGTCATTCCAGACAGTACGTCACTCGCTTGTTTCCCGTTTTCGGTCGCATCGTGAACAGGCCAAACTCCGGCAGTCTTTAACTTGGCAAGGACGTTCTGGTTTGCAGGACGTGCAAACCAATCCACGATGGCTTCAGCAATATTAGGGCCAATGCCTTCGATGCGCTGTAAATCATCCAGCCGGGCGCGGCTCAGGTCGTCGAGGCTGGGGTAATAACGCGCCAGGTCGGCAGCAACCACCTCGCCTACACCGCGGATTCCAAGAGCGGTCAGCAGGCGGGGCAAAGATTGGCGGCGTGCCGCATCGATGGCAGCCAACAAATTATCGGCTTTCTTCTTGGCAAAACCTTCCAATAGCAACAAGTCTTCGCCTTTTAAGGTAAACAAATCAGCGACATCCTTAACCAGACCGGCTTCAACCAGTTGCTCCACGATTTTGATCCCCAGGCCGACTATATCCATCGCCGGACGTGAAACGAAATGTTCCAGGTTCCGAATTAACTGCGCCGGGCAGGCGGCATTAACGCAATACCACGCCACCTCGCCGCTGAAATGCTCGACGGGTTGCCCACAGGCTGGGCACTCATCGGGCAGCTGATAGGGTTTCTCACTCCCACTTCGGGCATCCACCACCGGCCCGATGATATAGGGTATCACCTCGCCAGCGCGTTTGACCAACACTCGGTCTCCTATACGAATATCCTTTTCGGCAATATAATCGAAATTGTGAAGGGTAGCTTGTTTAACAACGACCCCGCCGATCTCCACCGGTTCTAAAATTGCATAGGGCGTCAGCACGCCAGTGCGCCCCACGTTGACGCCGATATCATTGAGCAGCGTAGTCACTTCTTGCGCCGGGAATTTGAATGCTATTGCTCCCCGCGGGTCCTTCCCTACCACACCCAGATCAGCAGCGAGTTTGAGATCATCAATTTTGATCACCATGCCATCCACTTCAAAGGGGAACTCATTGCGTCGGTCCGTCCACGATTGACAATAAGAAATAGCGCATTCCAGATCAGGGCAGACTTTGATACCTTCAGCAACCGGAAAACCCAGATCACGCAGGTATTGCAGCGTGGCAGATTGCGTCTCAGGCAACGGTCCATCAGATGCCACGATAGCATACGTGAGGATCTTCAGCGGGCGATCAGCAGTCAAAGTCGGGTCGAGCTGGCGCAGTGAGCCAGCCGCCGTGTTACGCGGGTTCAGGTAAGTTTTTTCACCCGCTTCCTGGAGCCTCTGGTTAAGAGCTTCAAAATCCTTTACCGTGATATAAGCCTCGCCGCGCACCACCAGACGAGCAGGGGAGGTGGGGCCATCAGGAGCAACCGGGATCTTGAGCGGAATGGTGCGCAGCGTGCGTAAATTGGCGCTGATATCCTCTCCGGTTTCGCCATCGCCGCGCGTCGCCCCCATAGCAAAGACGCCATTCTGATAATGAAGCACTACCGTCAGACCATCGATCTTGGGCTCGACAACGTAAGCGGCATTCGCCACACGCTCGTCGATTTTAAGGATGCGCTCGTACCAGGCGCGAACGTCAGCAGCGCTGAAGGCGTTAGCCAGACTTAAAACCGGCGCAGGGTGGCGCACCTTGGGGAACTTCTCAGCAGCAGCCGCCCCGGCGCGCTGGGTGGGCGAATCAGGCGTTATCCAGTCGGGGTGTTCAGCTTCAATTTGGCGCAATTCCACCATCAGGCGATCATACTCAGCGTCGCTGATCACCGGCTGGTCGAGGACATGGTACCGATAATTATGAAAATTAATCTCCTGGCGCAACTGTTGTAAACGTTGGGAAAGGGTTTTATCGTCCATGCGAATATTATAGCAGGATTCACATTGAGGCTACATGGCAACATCTGACCCGCGGAAAACAAAAGAAAATAATGTTTCTTTCTTCACCTGCGGCGTAAAACAAACACCGCCGTCACCAACGCTGCCGCGCCAAGCAAGGCTGCGCCAATCATCCATACGCCAAGATAAAATTGAGTGTTCAATTGTGCCAGTTTCAACCAGTTCAGGTATATGCTTTGAGTCCATTGCGGCGGGACAAACAGCAAAAGCTCGGCAATCACGCAAATCATCGCCCCGGCGAACAAGACCAGCGCAAAATCAATCCACGGAATTTGAAAACTCGGCAAGGCAGGTCGGGCGTGCACCTGGCGCATCACCTTTGCATAAAGATAAGGCGGAGGGGCTTCAAGCGGTGTCGTGCGCAGCGCATCTTCAATTATTTCTTCCGGATTCAGGTTCTCATCGTCATATTCGTTCATCGGAGGATTCTCCTTCTGGCCTGTTCTTCTCAAGCCGTTACCTCTAAACATACCTCGTCATCGACCGGATCGACCTGCTCGGCCAACGCAGAACGCAGCATGGCTTTCGCCCGGAACAATCCGGTTTTCACCGTTCCTAACGGCATTCCCAGAACCGCGGCGATCTCTTCATACGCCAGCTCTTCCTGATACCGCAACATCACCAGCATACGGTATCCATCGGGAAGTTGCTCGATTTGCCGATGTAAAAAGGCGCGCTGCTCATCAGCATCCATCTTGATGCTCAGGTCGCCGCCGGTTGAGGCAGGCAAATCCCAGTCTTCATCCACCGGCAGGTCGGCCAGTTCGCGGCGCAAACGCGGCCGGCGGTTGTAACACAGGTTGACCACGATGCGGTACAGCCAAGTACGGAACTGGGCATTAGCTTTGAATTGCGGCAACCCCAGCCAGGCGCGCAAGAACGCTTCCTGGGTGATATCTTCGGCTTCGCCAGGGTCGCCCAGGCCGCGCAAAGCCAGGTTATAGGCAAAACGCTGGTGAGCCAACACCAGCGCGCCAAACGCCTGGGTGTCGCCGGCGCGCGCCTGACGGATCAGGTCTGCTTCGTTTAACTGCGTTGTCACGTGATCTCCTGATGAGTTAGACCAGCCAGAACGCAAAAAGTTTCACGAAGGACCATCTAATTATCGCTTACCTCAAACGCTTCAACGCCTGGTAGATTGCCTCAGCGCCAAATTCCACCGCTTCAACAGGTACACGCTCATCAGCAGCATGAACGCAGCCCATAAAGTTAAAATCCGCATTCAGGCGCAGCGGCGTGAAACCGTATGTCTGGATACCCAGCCTGGAGAAGAAACGCCCATCGGTAACGCCGCTTAACAACAATGGGATGGGTATAGCCTCGGGATCAGCTTCACGCAGCACGTCAGCGAGCGTATCGAACAGCCCCATATCCGGTTCCGCTGGACCTTCTTCATACCGGGCAATTTCAATATCCACTTCCGGTCCGGTCAGTTGACGCATTTCTGCCAGCATTTCGTCCGGCCCGAAACCGGGAAGTAATCGGCCATCAATGCCAACAGAAACCTCGCCAGGGATCACATTGATCTTGCTGCTGCCCTGCAGCATCGTCGGACTGGCAGTGTTATGCAAGAGAGGCCCAAAGGTTCGCCCGCTATCGCCCAGCAAATTGAGCATAAAGTCAGTCATGGTTGGATTAATCAATTGACCGAGGAGCATCCCTTTTAGACCGCCGAGATTCGCTGCAATTGATCCGATCATTTGTTGAGCCACGGGCGTAACATGAACAGGTAAATTACGCTCATCGAGTCGCTTAAGGAATTCTGCCAAACGCGCCATAGCTCCGCCGCGCACCGGCATCGAACCGTGCCCACCCGGTCCGCGGAGGGTAGCCTTCATCCAGCACATCTGCTTTTCAGCAACCATGATCGGGTAGAAGCGTTTATCGGCGATAGTCATAGTAAAACCGCCGAATTCGCCGAATGCGTAACGTATGTCCTTAAAATGCTCAGGATGCTCTTCGACGAGAAAGCGTGCGCCAAATTCACCGCCGTTTTCTTCATCGCTGACCGCGGCAAACACCACATCGCCGGGCAAATCAAGTCCTTCGGCTTTAGCGCGTAACAGCGCCGCTAGCATCATCGCCACGCCACCCTTCATATCGATGGCTCCGCGTCCCCAAATAAAACCATCAGCTTCTTCTGCCTCGAAAGGTGGATGCTGCCACTGCTGATTCTCAGTGGTTACTACATCCACATGGCCGTAGAGCAGCAGGGGGGCCGCCTCGCCGCGGCCAGGCAGCCGCGCAATCAGATTGGGCCGCTCTGGGGTTTTGGCAAACGTCTGCGTCTGAATACCTGAATCCTTCAATAGATTATTGATCCAGGCTATACATTCTCTCTCATTGCCAGGAGGGTTGGTGGTATCGAAACGGATGAGTTTCTTGAGGATGGTAACCGGATTCTGGTCAGATGGTGTCGTCATGTTCTGCATCCTTTTTCATAATAATATTTTGACGAATTAAAACCGCCCAAAATATTGGAAATTGTAGCATAATTAGCGCTAATTAATAAGTTAATTATACTTTTCACCGCAAAGGATCTCCATGCCTATCCCATCTCCCCAACAACTCCTCAGCGATCTGATCGCCATCAATTCCACCAATCCCGATCTCATCGCCGGCGCGCCCGGCGAGGGTGAGATCGCTGCCTTCATTGCCAGTTGGTTAGAGCAGGCTGGTCTTGAAGTGCATATCGATGAAATCCTCCCCAACCGCCCCAATGTGACTGGCATCGCCCGCGGTCGCGGCGGTGGTAAATCGCTTCTATTTAACGGCCACATGGACGTTGTCAGCGCCGCCGGCATCGATAAACCTTTCCGGCCTGAAGTTAAAGACGGGCGGCTCTACGGACGCGGCGCCTACGATATGAAGGGCGGTCTGGCCGCCTGCATGCTGGCAGCCGCAGCCGCAAAAGAGGCAAACCTGCGCGGCGACGTGATCCTCAGCGCAGTGATCGACGAGGAATACGCCGGGCAGGGAACGATCGCTGCTGCCCAACGCTACCGCGCCGACGGCGCTATCATCGCTGAACCGACTGACATGCAACTGATCATCGCCCACCGCGGCTTCATCTGGCTCGATGTCGAGGTGCAGGGTGTAGCAGCTCACGGTTCACGTCCTGACCTGGGCGTGGATGCCATCATCAAAACAGGGCGCCTGCTCACCGCCCTGGAAGAACTGGACCAGAAATTACGCGCCCACCCCACTCATCCTCTGCTGCACAGCGGATCGCTGCACGCTTCATTCATCAAGGGTGGTCATGAGATAGCAACCTACCCTGATCGCTGCGTTCTCACCCTCGAACGGCGCACCCTACCCGGCGAAACACCCGAAATCGTGGAATGCGAAATTCGCCAGATCATTGAACAGATTCAGCGCACTGATCCCGCCTTCAAAGCTGAAGTGCGCCGCGGCCTCGACCGCTCTCCACTGGAAATACCTGAAGATTGCAAACTGATTGCGGTTCTCAAATCGGCGGCTACCAGAATAATGGGGAAAGGTCCAGTCATCGCCGGCGTTCCCTATTGGACGGATGCCGCTACTCTATATGCCGCCGGCATACCCGCAGTGTTGTTTGGCCCGCAGGGTGCAGGGGCGCACGCCGATGTGGAATGGGTCGATCTGGCTAGTGTGCAGAGCTGCGCCGAAATCTTCCTCGCCGCCGCAATCGACTTCTGCCGCTAGAATAATTTATGCTGCTGTCAAAGTTACTATAACTATCTCTCCCCTTCCCGAAACGACGAAAAGGATATTCTGCCGAAAAAGGTGGGGTTGAGAAGACTTGGACTTTGAGGACGCCATAAAATAAAACATCTACCCTTGACAGAACCAGAATACTAAAGCATAATAGCACCCATTAAACGCATCTCAGAAAAAAGTAACCCGACAAGACAATCTCATGAATCTTAAGGAAAACGCCGGAGTAAATGCTGTCAATAACATCATCTTGGAGATGATGTCTATGGTCATGCGTGTTCAAAACCCACCGGCGGCTGTGGAGAGTTCGATCTAAACCAGACTCATCCATCTCATTGATGTTATCCCGGAGGGCTGCCGTACAAAGGCAGCCTTTTTTGTTATCTTATCCGTTTATTTATTTCGCTGTAGAAAGAGAAGGTTAATATGCCCATCAAAATACCCAATAAGCTCCCTGCAACGCAAACGCTGCAAAATGAAAACATCTTTATCATGGACGAAGAACGCGCTGTCCATCAGGATATCCGCCCTCTGCAAGTTGCCATCCTCAACCTGATGCCCACTAAAATCGCCACCGAAACTCAATTACTGCGCCTTCTGGGCAATACGCCCCTTCAGGTAGAAGCCACCCTTGTGCGCACGAATTCGCATCAGAGCAAGAACACTCCCGAAGAGCATCTGCTCGCCTTTTATCGCACCTTCGACCAGATACGCGCTCAAAAGTTCGACGCCCTGATCATCACTGGGGCGCCGGTGGAACAAATGCCATTCGAGCAGGTGGACTACTGGAGCGAGTTGACCGAAATTATCGACTGGGGATTGGAAAACGTGTTCGCTCTGTTTCACATCTGCTGGGGAGCGCAGGCAGCTCTCTACCACCAGTTCGGTATCCCTAAATACCCGCTGCCTGCAAAACAATTTGGCGTCTTTCCTCACCGCGTCCTCGAAAAGAACATCAAACTGCTGCGCGGCTTTGACGATATTTTCTATGCACCCCATTCGCGCCACACTGAAATCCGCCGCGCCGATATCGAAAAAGTTCCCGAACTAAAAATCCTGGCCGAATCTGACGAAGCCGGCATCTATATCACCGCCACGCGTGACGGCCGTCAGATTTTCGTCACCGGCCATTCTGAATACGACCCGCAAACTTTAAAAAACGAATACGATCGCGATATTGCTGCCAACCTGCCCATTGCTATTCCAGCCAATTATTACCCCAACGACGACCCCACCCAGCCGCCGGTGGTGCGTTGGCGCGGCCACGCCCACTTGTTATTCTCCAATTGGATCAATTACTACGTTTATCAAGAAACGCCCTACGATCTGAACCAACCCAGACGCTTCGCACCAGCAGGATTGTAAAATCGAGAAAAGGAGCGTACGATATGCAATTATGGATCTGTCCTATCAAAGCCGGGCATTAATGAATAAATATCTATGAGGCATTCGCAGGTAATAAATATCAATTCCGATAGGTTATTTCAATTGAATCGAATATCATTCGAGAAAGGCATTAAACATCATGACCACCAATGAAACCAAACGACAGTATGGTTTTTCAACCCGCCAGCTTCACGCCGGTCAACAACCCGATCCAACCACCAAAGCGCTGGCAACGCCCATTTACCAGACAACCTCCTATGTGTTCGACAGCACCGAACACGCTGCCAATCTCTTCGCTCTCAAAGAATCCGGTAACATCTACACGCGTATCATGAACCCCACCAATGACGTTTTTGAGCAGCGCATCGCAGACCTGGAAGGCGGGATAGGAGCTCTGGCAGTCAGTTCTGGGCATGCCGCCCAGTTTCAGGCGATCTTCACCCTCGCGCAGGCCGGCGACCACATCATTTCAGCGGCTACGTTGTATGGCGGTACTTATAATCAATTTGCCTATTCTTTCCCGCGTTTGGGAATCGATGTGACCCTGGTCGATCCTCGCGACCCGGAAAACTTCCGCCGCGCTGTCCGTCCTAACACCAAACTCCTCTACGGTGAAACCCTGGGCAATCCACGCATCAACGTATTCCCCTTCGAAGAAGTTGCCAGAGTCGGCCAGGAGTTTGGCATCCCTTTAATGATCGATAACACTTTTGCCACGCCCTACCTGGCCCGTCCATTTGAATACGGCGCCAACATCGTTGTCCACTCAGCCACCAAATTCATCGGCGGGCATGGCACTTCCATCGGTGGGGTCATCGTAGATGGCGGAAACTTCCAGTGGACAGGCAATCCACGCTTCGCCAATTTCAACAACCCGGATGATTCATATCACGGACTGGTTTTTGCCACACTGGGGGCAAATGCATTCATTACCAAAGCCCGTGTGCAAATCCTGCGCGATTTCGGTGGTTGCCTCTCACCGTTCAATTCCTTTCTTTTACTCCAGGGACTTGAAACCCTCAGCCTGCGCGTCGAACGCCACGTTCAAAACGCCCAGAAAGTGGCCGAGTTCCTTCACGATCACCCCAAGGTGAATTGGGTGGCTTACCCCGGTCTGAAAGACAGCCCCGATTACACCGCCGCTCAAAAATACCTGCCTAAAGGCCCCGGCGCAATCCTTGGCTTCGGCATCAAAGGCGGGGCAGCTGCCGGTAAGAAGTTCATAGAAAGCCTGCAACTCTTCAGCCACCTGGCTAACGTCGGCGACGCCAAGAGCCTGGCCATCCACCCGGCCACCACCACCCACGCCCAGCTAAACGAAGAACAGCAAATAAGCGCCGGCGTTTCCCCCGACTTCATCCGCCTGAGCATCGGTCTCGAAGACATCGAAGACATCCTATGGGATTTGGATCAAGCTCTCAAACAGGTCTGATTTCCCCTTGACAAGCGACAGGATACCTGCTAATATATCCACAACGGATATATCCATCACAGATATACATGGTGCATTTCAAATCTTAGGAGGTATCCTGTCATGCAAATAAATGAAACGAAAAAAGACTCTGAAAAGCAAGAACCCCTGACGCCGGCCGTTTTTCACATCCTGCTGGCGCTGGCCGATAGCGAAAAACACGGCTACGCCATCATGAAAGACGTGGAAGAGCAAACGCTGGGTAAGTTAAAAATGGGTCCCGGTACGCTCTATGGGTCAATCAAACGTATGCTCGCAGCGGGTCTTATCGAAGAAAGCGACGAGCGCGCTGATCCGACTATGGACGACCAGCGCCGGCGTTACTACCGGCTAACCGCCATCGGCCGCCAGGCCGCCACCGCTGAAGCAGAACGCATTTCGTGGTTGGTGCGCGTCTCACGTCAGAAACATCTGATAGCGATGCAACGTCTGATGGAGGCAATAAAATGAATCCCGCTCAACGCCCCTCATCCTCTGAACGCGCTTATGCCCTCTTTGTGCGCGCCTATCCCAAAAGCTACCAGCGCCAGTACCGCGGTCTGATGGAGCAGTTGTTTGCCGACCAGCGTCGTGAAGCCCATAAGCAAGGTGGATTTTCTATTTTTGCACTATGGCTGCGCACTTTGCTCGACCTGCTCATCTCCATTCCACATGAACACATCGATGCCCTGCGTCAGCGCTGGAACAATCCATTAAACTACACCAATAACCCACTACCTTGGAGCGATGTTATCCTCGCCTTGTTTCCCGGGTTGTTCCTCACCCTCATCCAGGCTGGGCAACTAACCCTTTCGAGTCCACTGTTGGATAAACCCGCTTCGCTCTACTTCCTCTATATTGGCGCATTCCTCACGCTGGCTGCTCTGGCAGCGTTCATTCTCTCCGGACATTTTCCTGCCTGGGGATTGTTACCCTTGGGCTTATTAGCCGGCAGTCTGAATCAAGTCATGAGATTCCAAATTAATTCGGGACTGAAGCAGTTAACCATGTATTTCAATGAAGCAGGTAACATTCAGGCAGTTCTCCTGATCAATGAAAACTGGTTATATATCTTTCCAGGGATATACCTGATTCTCTGCCTGGTGATCCTGTTTGCCGGGCGGGTCAGGTTACAGTGGCGAAAAGCCAGCTATTGGGTGCTGGGCGCTTATATCCTCTTGCTGTTAACGCAGTCCTTCCTGCCCCTGCTGATCAAATATATGCCAGAAGGTATCTACGACCAATACATGCCGCAATATATCATCCAGTTGCTCCTTTCCAATCTGGATAGCATCGGCAGCGCCTTCCTGGCTATTCTAATCGGTGGATTGTTTGCAAAACGCTATGGCGGTCTGGCCATTCTCGTCGTGGGCGGTTATTTCGCCAGCAGCGAAGTGTTCAGTATGCTTTTGCCCTATGCAATGACTAATGTGGCAGCTAATCTGGAAGAACAGGTCATGGTCTATTCGGTCCTCTGGCGTCTGCTGTTCATTGTTATCGCCCCCCTGCTGGCCATGCGCGGCCGTTCGATTGGCTGGCGTTCGAGTATGATCCTGATAACCGCTGGACTGGTGTTGGCTTTCCGTCTGTGGTTAACCCTCCAAATTTACTATCTGCCATACCAACCCGATGTCCTTCCAATCATAGTCATCCTGAATAGTATTACGATGTACTACTGGCAGTTCATGATTATTCTGGAAGCCATCTACATCGTTGCCATTCCACTAACCTTGCTTGGATTAGCTTTCACCCTCTACCAGCTCGGCAGTAACCCGACGCTTCAACAATCACAGGTCGAGAAAGCGGTCGCTGCAGTTTAATGACCACAGTTATCAGGCTGCACTTTACGCAGCCTGATAACTGACAACCCGATTGCGTCCGGTATGCTTGGCCTGATAAAGCGCCCGATCGGCGCGGCTCAACATTTCCACACCGGTCGGGCCGTCATCCGGAAAGACGGTTACCCCCAGAGAAATCGTTGCCCGGATGGTATTTGCCTCGTATTTTATTTCCAGCGTCTCAAAACTGACTCGCAGGGACTCCGCTCGCTCGCAGGCAGCCGTTCGATCAATGCCCGGCATAACGATAATGAATTCCTCGCCGCCAAAACGGCAAACAATATCGTAAGCTCGCGAATTGGCAACCAGAAGATCTCCCAACTCTTTCAGTACCATATCTCCGGCCAGATGGCCGTATTCATCATTGATTTTCTTGAAATTATCGATATCAAGAATAATCATTCCCAGGGATTTCCCCGCTCTTCTGGCGCGGGCGATCTCGCGCTCAAGAGCTTCTTCAAGGTAACGGCGGTTAAATAAGCCGGTCAATGCATCGCGCACCGCCTGTTCAAGTAACTCCTCTTCAAGCGCGTGCACCTCATGCAAGCTGTTCTGAAGATGTTCATTAATCTGGCGCATATCATCCATTAAGGCGGCATTGGTTATTGCAATGGCAACCTGATCAGCAAAACTGCGCAAGATACCCATCTGAGATGGATTAAAAATATTGGCGCGATAACCGTTTAAGTTAATAACCCCGATCACATTCCACTTCAATAAAATTGGAATAGCGGCGTATGAACGCACCGTATCAATCTGGAGATTACGCCATTCAGGGTCAAGGGACGTATTGGGAATAATGATAGGTTGTGCAGAATCAACCATTTTCTTAAAATAAGGCATTTCCTCCAATGTCGTCTCAAACGACGCAATCTGCTCGCTTGCCTCGCCGCCTTCCCGATAACCGCGATAGCGCGAGACGTTGATTTTGCCGTCGTGATTGAACATCATGATGTTGGCGGTATCATATGGCACAAGACGGCTGACATAATCCAGAATGCCGTCCAGTATTTCCTCAAAATTCAGGGTGCTGTTCATTGCTGCAGCTATCTCACGCAGACTTTCAGATAGCAAGCGCTGTTCCCGTTCCATCTGTTCAGCGCGTTTTCGCGCGCTGAAATCACGAAAGATGATCATATGCCCCTGCATTTTTCCGCCAGCATCTGCGAAATGCGAAACCCGCGCTTCAACATCAACAGGGTGATTCTCAAAGTACTTTCGGGGATAAACATTCGATATTTCCAGGGTGTAATCGACATCTGTATCAAGGGCGGCAAGCAACGCCGGAGAAGCCTTCAAGATGGATGAGGCTGGCTGGCCGATTAACTGGGAAGCTTCGGCCGATAAATATCTTTCACCAGATTGATTGACATCGATAATGCGTTTCTGCTCATCTAATATGATGATACCATCATGGATGCGCTGAAAAATACCCTCATAAGCAACCGGGGTGATATCCAGAATCCCAAAGCGCGGAATACTGATCAGAATCATCAAACCGGTCAACGAAAAGGCAATCGGTGTGAAATCCATGCCTTTCATTATTTCAGGAACTAGAACGTACATCGCGTTCGCAATCCAGATTGGTAAAATCCCAATGAGGACCAGAAATGCCTGCCAGTAAAAAATGGACTGTCTGGAGCGGATGAATTTGACAAGAAAAATGAACGAGATAACCACAAACATAACATAATTATTAACCACACCCAGCCAGTAGAGCGGCCCACGCAAGAAAATATACCTGGTAGGTTGAACTCCATCTAATCTGATAAAATCAGTCCAAATGAGGTGATGAAATTCATTCGTCATCGCCGCCAGCATGACAAAAATCGGTATGATCCACAACAAAATAATATTGCGTCGTGTGAGTAAACGTTCCAATCTCGCATAATATAATGAATAAAGAAAAAAGAAGGGAACGCTGTTATAAATGCCCAAATAACTGATCTTTGAGAAGAAGATGTGTTGTGAGAGCGCCGGTGAAGCATCAGATAACCCAACATTGATCGACCACCAGGCCTCAAACAGAAGCGCCAACCCCAGCAGACGAACCGATTTTTCTTTTTTACGTCTCAGACAGATGACTGCCAGGACCAGAGACAAAAGACCTGAAGCAAAAAGAGATAGAGTATAAAGTGTCAATCCGGTATATTTTCCTCGCTCTCCTCGTCATCTTCCGCCAGCTCATATTCTCCACGCTCCATGGCCGCCAGTAATTCCCGGGCAGCGTCAGCCTGGTCATCCGTCACATAAATCCTCGCCTCGCCAAGACGGCCGACAGCCATACCATACACCGTTCCTACACCCTCTTGCGATACCGTCGCATCAATCCCTCTGGATTCCAGAAAAGACTTGATTACATTGGCTTGCAGCAGTCCCTCTGCAGTATAAACGTGGATAAATTGACTGTTCATAGCGCTGACCTCATACTAATAATTATATTCCACTCATCGAATCAAATGGTCGCTATAAGGTCATATAAAAGCCGATTTTATAATATATTTATGCGAACTATATATTTAACGTACGTTCGGAATTAGAAAACCAGACCGTATCTTTTTTGTTACTGCAAGCGAAGCGATGTCTCGCTAGGGCAAGCGAGAGCAGCAATCGCCTGATTGGAGCAGCGATTGCTCCGGCCTATCAGGCCTGATGACAGCAAAAATCATAATTTATGTGTTATCCCGAATTGACGTTAATGATATAGAAAAATTATGGAACAATCGATCATAATGGCGCATTAATTGAGATACAACGCAAGAATACTGTTGCGCTGCCGGGGAAAAGCAAACTGCCAGAATTTCAGCCGCTGACTTTATTGCGCCGGGCAGATAACCGGTTCAATTTTCGTCTCCCCGGTTTCAACGTCGGTGAAATGACTTTCATCTTCCAACAACGGGTAATCCGCGCCAAAATAGGTATTGAATACTAATCGGAAATTATTAACCGGGGTCATCGTTGCTGGTATTTTCTCACTACCCCCATCAGGAAGATAAAGGGCGTAGAATATCTTTACCCGTTCCTTGTAGGGCATGATCGAATGATCAGCCTGCAAGATAATCACTGGTGGTTTGCTTGACTTTGCCAGAATGTTCTTAACGATCTTGATCAGTTGCCCGTTGGCATAAGTAATCTGATTAAGATAAGCCTCTCGGGTATCATCGGGGGCTTCACGGAACGAGCCATCAGGATTGAACACGAAAGAAGAGTGAGTCACCATCAGGTGAGCAATAACCAGTTTATTTCCTGGCAGATCGGGCGCAGCCATCAACTTTTGCAACGAATAGAGATTTTGTTGGTATTCCGCATAGCGGCTGTCGCTGATATTAATCACCGGGTCGAAGTAACGCAGCAGCCACAGAGGCAGATCTATCGTTTCAAGTCGTCTGAGCATCCCTGTATCCGAGGCAATCCGTACCGACGTCGTTTTTAGAAACAACTGATGAAAATTGGTTGTTTCCTGCCGATCGAGATATGGTACATCTTCGCTGACGTCGAAAAAATATGCAGCATCCTCCATATTCAACCAGTCCGCTTTAGAAGAAAAGGCAACGGTATTGTACCCCATCTCCTCAAATTTTTCTCGAACCAGGCTGTGGCGCAACAGCTCACCTAATACCTCTAATTCCTGATCATCAGTCTCATAAGGCGTCTCACCGATCAACGCATCAATATAATCCATGTTCAATATTGAAGCAATGGACAGGGCCGTCGTGCTGTAATTGCTTTGAGCGCAGGGAGGAATGACAAAACCAAGGTCGCGTAACTGTTGGATAAACTTGCTGTTATCGTAATTAAATTCTTTGGCCAGCAGATCATCACGCGTGTAACTATCAAGAACAATGAAATAAATATCGCGATAATTTTCGCTGGTTGTTGTTGATAGATGAGTAGTTTGGGTTTGAGACTGATGCTCGATATTGGCTATGCGCAGTCCACTGCTCATCTGAAACCAGGCGATCTGCCCGGCTACGATAACCAATAAAATCAGACTGAAACGATTGAGCACACAAATGAGATTGGCAGGTATTCTCTTGACCCCCCAGATAAAAACGAACCCGCCCGCCAGCAATATAAGCCAGAGGCCGCCAAGAAGGCTATGCCTTCCGATCACAACCCCTAATATGGATTTCCCATCGATCAGGTTGAACACATGGCCGTAAGCATAGAAAAACAGCAGCGCATAGCTGCTGAACAGAGTCGCTTTGGGTGCATTTCTGAAGAGGATAAAACTCAACAGAATCACAATCAGCATGACACCCAATGAAAAAATCAACGAACGTAGAATTGCATAGGCTGAAATTTGTTTGAAGTTGTTGAACCAGAGCAGTAATAGCGGACAAATACCCAAAATCAATGCCGCATAAGGTATTTGCTTAATAAATTGCGTCAATCGCTTCATAGAGGAAGAATGTTATGACTAAAATGGGCAGGCTGTAAGCCCACCCATAACACTTATCAGAACTGCCGCACCAGTTTGGGCAGTTTCGATTGCAGCTTGCCCTCAAGATACTGGCGCACCATATCATCGTTATAAACCTGATAGATGACGCGCAGGTGTTCGGGCTTGAAATCGCTGGCAAGAAAATTCTTTCCCGTCGCTTTCTGCTTGTGCACCAGCCAATCGCCTTCCCGCTCATAGATTCTCAATAGCTCGATGGCATCGCGCGCCGAAGCAACAACGGCCTTGCAGGCCACATCGTGAATACCGTCTTCCGGTTTGAGATCAGGTACCACTTGATGAATCACCTCGCCGGCATCCGGCTCCGCGACAATATAATGAAAAGTAGTTCCGGCATAGGGCGGCTCGAGAAAGTAGAACGGCCAGAAGAGCGTGGCTGCCCCGCGATAGCGCGGCGATAACCCCAGATGCAGATTCACTGTGTGGCGCGGCAGCGCCGAATAGAGCGGCTCCTTGATCAACCCGCTGCCGAAAACCAGGACAATATCCGGGTTGATCGTTTTCGCAAAGGCAGCGCTCTTCGCTGAATTTAGCTCATCCTTACTTACTTGCAACATAGCGCAATCGGGCAGCGGCTGCTCCCCGAAATAATGCTTTTCGGCCTTTTCCCGGTTTTCGAAATGACGAATAAAATTCTGCCGGTCCAGTTCGCTGATACCTTCCGGCGGTTCAGGCATCATATTTTCGCGCATCTCGACAATCGCCCCGGCGAGAGGAAATTCTTTACGAATGGTATTAATGTAGTATAAATGTCTGGGGTGACTCCCACCGACCCATAATATTCTCATTTGACCCTCTCCAATAGTTTGTGCTGCTCCAATTTTTCCGCTGTCTGATAAAGCTGTTTAAGTGGAAAGCCTGACCGTTCAGCAATGTCCAGCAGCGACATCTTGCCATCGCTGAAAAACATCACCCAGCGGATTGAATCCAGTTCACTGCCATAAATGATATTGTCTTCAGAAATGCGGTATTCGCGTTTCAAATGATCCTGGTTTAAGTTTACCGCTTTTTGCGAAATAGACCCACCAATATTGGGATACAAACCGCGCTTTCCCAGCATCGGTTCAGAATAGGGATAAAGCGAGTTGAAGGTTTGGTTCAACTCCAGCTTCTCGATAGTCAACAGATACAGCTTGAGCGTTTGCACCAGATTCTCGGCGCTGATAAAATCCAGATTATCCAGTGAAGTGTGATAGTAATCATATTCGTAATACTTGTTCTTGCAAATCGTTCCGATGGGAATACGGAAGAATGGCGCCGAGAAATGGGTCTCGTCGCTGCCGTTGATATGGAAAGGATGCGAGATAAAATCAATTCCCAGTTCACGATAAGTCTGGTGAACAACGCGGTCCACCAGATGATTTTCAAGAAACGTGTGCTTGTAACCGAACTGCCCCGGCCCGGCGACTGTGGTGATCACCAACCCTCCGGCCAGCGCCTTCATTTCACTTTCATGCCCGGCAAGATAAGCAATCGCCCCGATCGTCTCCGGAATGATAATGAAACGGTACGAATGGTGCGTCTTGTGCGCTTTCAATTCACGCAGTAAAAGCGCCCACAACACACACCCCGACAGATTATCATTCGCCAGTGAAGGATGGCAGCAATAAGTAGAGATCAGGAATTCCTGCCCCGAATCGCCCTGAATCAACGCCTCGCCATATGTCAGGCTACCTGGAGCCAGCTTTGAATCGATACATACATGATAAGTTCCCTGGCGGTCAATCGCCTGGTACTGATTCTCAGTGAGACAAAACCCCCAGTTCCGGTTGTAATACGTTGTTCGGTAGGGAATTGCATCTGGCAAATCGGGCAGCCGGTGCAGATGTTTATCCAGTTCAGCAAAAGTCAGTATCTCATCCACCGGGATGCTGTAATTGACAACATGTAAATTATTGACCTTGAAATCAATCACTTTCCGGCCATCAAGTGTCTCTATATAGGCATCGCGGATATTCCATTCATCCGGAACCGTCCAGTCGTAACACTTCGTTCCTGTTGGTATTTCGAAGATATTGAAATCAGCGATCTGATTTAAGGTGCGCAACGTCTCTCTCACCCCGTTGCCGGTGATGCTGCGGCAGATGGGGAAAAGATCTTTCAGCAAACAATCCGCTTCTTTTGTGAGTTCATCCCATGGGAGTGATTTGAATAAAAAAACAGGATGCTCTTCCGACATAGAAATCCTTAGATAGAAATTTTCCAACTAACCCGCTGAATTGTAGGCCAAATCAGATCATTCGTCAACCTGAGGTGACGGAATCCCCAGGTCGAACTATCACTGCATATAAAGTGAGCTTCGCAGACACGAAGAAGAATCGCTTCGAGACATACTAGGCATACAATGATAGACTGCCTGGATATTCACCTTTGAAGTCCAGAGATCGTTCAATTTAAATAAAGTACACAGGAGTCCTCAAACTTCCTGCACACAGATTCAAAAAAATATTACAGATTTTTCCGTACAATTCACGAGCCATACTATTAAATGCAAATCGGCTACATAAACATATTAGCAATAGCCCCCTCCAACTATATGATTCTGCGGTAAAATACTCCAGCCGCGCGCACAAAATAGCGGTTTATCTGAAATGGAATGATATAAATGACTGTTACGCTGATAAAATACAAATCCACATGGCTCCTGACTGCCTTGGGTATGATCGCTGCCACATTACTGACCGGCCTGTCCCTGCCCCAGGATGGGGCGCCGCTTGCTGCTGTTGCAACACCAACGTTGGAACCTGCTCGAATGTCCGCAACCCCCGCAAGCGAAACGCTCACCGGCAAAGATGGTATGGTGTTGGTGCATGTACCGGCTGGCAGTTTCGCTATGGGTTCGGATGTTTGGGACGAAGAACTCCCCATCCACAATATTTATCTAAACGGCTACTGGATTGATCAAACCGAAGTAACCAATGCCATGTTCGCAAAATTCATTGAAGCCACTTCATACCAGACCGATGCCGAGAAAATCGGCAGCGGTTGGGATTGGAACGTCAACGAAGGCGTGTGGCGAAAGGTTGAAAACGCCAACTGGCGCCAGCCGCACGGGGCCGGCAGCGACATTACCGGGCTGGAAAACCACCCGGTAGTGCAGGTGAGCTGGAATGACGCCCAGGCTTACTGTGAGTGGGCCGGAAGGCGCCTGCCCACCGAGGCCGAATGGGAAAAAGCAGCTCGTGGAAACAAAGACAACCGTTCTTACCCCTGGGGCGACGATGTAGCTGAAGCCGGAAAGCGTCTCAACTTTGCTGACCGCAACCTGCCCGTCAACTGGGCCAACCTCCAGGCTGACGATGGATTCGAATATACCGCGCCTGTGGGCAGCTATTCCCTGGGCATAAGTCCTTACGGCGTGTTGGATATGTCCGGCAACGTCTGGGAATGGACAGCCGACCGCTACTCGATCGATTACTACTCCCGCTCCGAGCCGCAAAACCCGACTGGGCCGGCAAACGGTAAGCGTCATGTACTGCGCGGCGGTTCCTGGTTTAATGACCTGCGCGACATGCGCTCAGCCTACCGCGCTGCTGACCTGCCCGACGCCAGCTACACCGATCTCGGTTTCCGCTGCAGCCAAAGTGAAAAATAGATTGGCCTGATTTACCGCTGAAGTTATCCACCTCAAATGCGTTGAGCTTAATGGGCAGGGCGTTTTGGAAAATCGCCTGCACACCGCGTTTTTCGGTTGTTATTTTTGCGCACAGGTTGCACAGATGACGCGAATCTACTGCAGGTCGGAGCAGGGCAGTCCCTCGCCCCCTCTCATTTTATCCATCTTGTGCAGTCCAGGTTAACTTTCTTCCCCCACAAGGCGCGCTTATCTTCAACCAGCCCCAGATTCGTACCCAGGTAATTATCCAGGATCAGACGAAACGTGTTCACCGGCGTGATTTCCGGGTACACCTTGGTACTGACTCCTCCCGGCAGGTAATAGGCATTGAGGATCTTCATCCGATCCAGCACACTCGATCGCTTTTCGCCAGGCGCCTTCCAGCCATGGTCGCCCTGCAATACGATCACTGCCGGGCGCTCTTTCGCTGAAGCGATGATCTCTTTAGCAAGACTCAAAAATTTCTGGTTGACAAAGCTCACCTGGTTGACGTAACCCACTTTAGGGTCTGTTATGAACTGGTACCTGCCATCTGGCGCTAAAACGTAGGGTTCGTGCGGGGCGAGAAAATGCAGATAAACGAACTTCGGGCCGGGGTAATCGATCACTTCGGAAAACTTATCCAGCGAGTGTTGCAGCAACTCGTAGCGCTGCTGCTCGTAGCGGATGCTCCCCCTTTCTCGAGGGAAAAACACCCCCAACACATTTTGTACAACCGCCGTTTCATCCATCCCAATCAGCTTTTCAGCCACGTTGTACTGCTGACTGACAACCAACAGAGTCGTCTTGATAAAATCGCCAGCCAGTGAAACAGGCTGCTCGTAGGGGAAATACACATCACTGCCCGACAAATCCATCCAGTTGAAACCGGTCTGGAAGGTGATGATCTGATACCCCTGTTTGCGCAGGATGCTAAACAACGCCGCCTTCTTGATCGCCGGCTGATATTCCAGGTAATCGCTCTCTTCGAAATAGGATTTGCGCGCCAGTTGGTTAAGCCGCGGCGAAAGGTCTTCCATATACTGCATATTGAGCGTCGCCGCCATCGAAATGTGGGTATAGCCGTAATTGCTCTGAGCGCAGGCAGGCAGGACAAATCCCAGTTCTTCTAATTGCTGATAGAACTCATGGTTGTCGAAACTGTACACGTCTTCGAGTACATCGCCACGCGCATAGCCATCGAGAATAATGTAATAGATATCCGGCTTGTCCTTAACATTATTCGATCCCCCTGAGTCAGACAGCTTCGTCTGATACGAACGCATTGACGTGAAATTCAGGTAAGCCAGGTAGCCCAAATTGAGCGCCGGCAGAATCACCAGAATGGCAGCAACAACGTTGAGAAACTTGTGAAATTCCCACTGCCTGGCCCATTGACGCCCTCCAAAATAGAGCAGCAGGATGAAGGCCAGGCTGGCCGACAAGAGCAGCGAATTTTTGCCGACGGATATCCCCAGCAGCGTTTTCCCCGCCAGCAGATCGAAGATGTGTCCATAGGAGAAGAACACCAGCTCAAGCAACAACGCCAGAAATGAAGCTTTATATAGGTTTCGCGTCAGTCCCAGTGCAACGAAAAAGATCAACAACGCCGCCAGGGCAGCAAACAAAAATAACGGGTAAAACGACTGGCTCACCGCTTGGGAATAATTGCTTGCCCAATACGAGAGAACGGGATATAAGGCAATCAGAAACGGGTAAACGATGATCTTCTTCTTGAACATAGTGGGCCAGCCAAATTGTACTCATAAAGCCTCAACCGCGCAACCTGCTTCTGGTCTTTTCTTTTGACTTAACAGGCCTGTTCTGCACGGTATATATTTCTTCCCCAAAAACTGCAAACGAAACCTATTAAAACCCTTCCAGATACACAAAAACATGCTATAATTCGCCTCGTTCAAAAATAATCGAAGATCGGGGCGTGGCGCAGACCGGCTAGCGCGCTTGCATGGGGTGCAAGAGGTCGGAGGTTCAAATCCTCTCGCCCCGACTACAGTCAGCT
>CAZDAW010000046.1:0-25275 GCA_964503685.1 uncultured Anaerolineaceae bacterium
GGTTTAAGCGGGAGGCCGATAAGGCTTCCTCTGATCTTGGGATTCTCTTATTGTGAATATTGCGGTACAATCAACCAACTCGCGTGGCATATCCTCATATTCAAAAGGAGGAGATTGATGAACTATATTTTTGTTCCGATGAACAAAGAATATGCCGATCAAATCGTTTCTCAATGGAAGTATCAAGGAGAGTATTCGATTTACAATTATTCCAATGAGGCTGAGCACATCCTGGATGACAGAGGCTGGGGGAAAAGTTTGTTTGCCGTGCTTGATGAAGAGGGAGATTTGATCGGCGAGCTTACGATCGAGTTTTTTAATAAAGATGATGATTTTATTGAATACGAAGACTATCGGGATGAAGTTATCCAAAATGCAATCATGTGGGTCGGCTTTGGACTCAAACCCGGATTAACGGGCAGCGGGATGGGAACAAGCTTTGTTACCGCGTGCGTGGAGTTTGCAATCAACCGGCATCATTACACTGGCGAATATGTTGGATTGGGGGTTGCTGCGTTTAATAAACGGGCGATTAAGGTTTATCAGCGGTCAGGTTTTTGTATTATCAATCGAACGATGGCTGAAGTCAATGGGAAGAAACTTGAAGTTCTCGAGATGAGGAAAAAGTTGCAAGGTAAAAGTAGCGTAAATTACGGGGGAAACCGTTAAATTCTTGCTGATTTATTGGCTGAAAATAACCCGTATTAAGAAATTTCAAGGCGAGCATAGCCAATCTTTATGAAAATTTTACGCGAATCAGTGTATTTAGAAACTGACGTGCCGATAATATATTACCCTGAAATCTTTAGGGAGGATTTCTGTTGGTCATGTTTCGCAAACTTTTTACTCAAGCATTGTTTGCTCCACTGGGAGCCGTCTTCTTTATCTCAATTGGTTATCTGGGAATCAGTCTGTTGGCTGACCAGTGGACGGCGATGGTTTATTCGGATGTCAACTGCCTGATAGTTGATATGCTGGCCGTGGCTATGCTTTTTATTGCGGCAATCAGCAGCGTCAGGGATTCCCGGCGAAGCGGCTTGGCCTGGGGAGTCTTGGCAATGGCGATGCTTTTTTACACCCTGGGTGATTTCGCCTGGTTATACCTGGACGTTTACGTAAAAACCTCGCCACTTAACTCGGTCCTGGGCGGGCTGTATCTCTGCTATTATCCCCTTTTCTTGATCTGGACCTTATTGCTGCCTAAAAGCGTTGAAACCAGGCTGAAGCGGATCAAACGCGCCCTGGATATTGCCATTATCGTTGCGGCGTCTTTTCTGGTTTATTGGAATTTTACGATCGCTCCGGCTATTGCGGAACCCAGGAGTTTTGTTGAATATGGGCGTTATGTGGTCATGCCTGTTCTGGGCTTGCTGATGTTGAGTGGGGCGTTGACTTTGACCAATCGTCTTGTCAGTGAAAAAAGTGGAATGGCGATTGTGTTTGTTTTCAGCGGCGCGATTATTCTGGTCATCACAGATGGAATCTACAGCTATCAGGCGCTGCATGGCATGTATGCCAGCGGCGGGGCCCTCGATTTTGGATGGATTGCTGCATTTTTGTTGACTGCCCTGGGCGGCGCGGCGCAGGCTCAGGGGAGTAAGCCTGATGCTATTTTTCGGATGCCGCGTCCAACATTTAATCGTTTATTGGAGCGATTGAACGGCTTCTTCCTTTACCTTCCTTATGTATTGCTGATGGCAGCTTATGCTCTATTAATTGAGAGCAGCATCCAAAATGCCCGTACCGGATTCCTGCCCATGGCTATTGGGGTTGGCATTATCATCATTCTGGTTATTGCCCGGCGGGTGGTTACTCATATTGATAATACCCGGCTAAATGATCAGCTTGAACATGCTCTGGAAGAAGTTCGCCGGCAGGCCCTGGCTTTGACGCAAACGAATGTCGATCTGCAAATCGAAATCACTGAACGGAAACGAGCCGAAGAGCAATTATCACATGATGCCTTGCATGATTGGTTAACCGGCCTTCCGAATCGGATGCTGTTCACTGACCGATTGGGACAGGCGATTGAATATACTCAGCGCCGTCCTGATTATCCCTTCTCGGTTTTGTTCCTCGATCTGGATCAATTTAAGATCATCAATGACAGCCTGGGACATAAAATTGGGGATGAATTATTGATCGAAGTCAGTAAGCGTCTTCTGAAATGCCTGCGAAGCAGTGATACTGTCGCGCGCCTGGGCGGCGATGAATTTGTCATCCTTCTTGAAAATACAGACGGGGAAAATTCGGCCACTTACGTAACTGAACGGATTCTAAGAGAATTTGAGATGCCTTTCCGATTGGAAGAGCAGGATATTTTCATGACGGTGAGTATTGGCATTGTGTTGAACGTGTTGGGTTATAACAACCCTGATGAAGTATTAAAAGATGCTGACCTGGCAATGTATCGGGCTAAGGAACTGGGTAAAGCTCAGTCGGTTGTTTTCAGTCAAAACCTGCGTGTTCGGGCAGTTAACCGTCTTGAGATGGAGAACGAATTACGTCAGGCGCTGGCGAATAAAGAATTTGAACTTTATTACCAGCCGATTATTGCTATTGGGACAAATCATATTATGGGGTTGGAAGCCTTAATCCGCTGGCGTCATCCCAAACGCGGGTTGTTGCCGCCGGTTGAGTTTATTCCTCTGGCCGAAGAATCGGGTTTGATCATCCCGATAGGAAAGTGGGTGTTAAACGAAGCCTGCAGGCAACTCAAAAACTGGCAGGACGTGTTCTCTAACTGGCGCCATATTATTCTTCATGTTAATGTTTCGGGCAAACAGCTCTCGCAGCCAGATTTCGTTGATGTCGTTCTGGATGCCGTACAAACCAACGGGCTTAATCCCAGGGATTTGAAACTCGAAATTACAGAAAGTGTTTTAATCGAGAATTATGATGCGGCTAACAAGGCGTTTGAAGAGTTGAAGAATTTAGGCATTCAACTGGGAATCGATGATTTTGGTACGGGGTATTCATCGCTGGGTTATTTACAGCATTTCCCGGTGCAGACGATCAAAATTGATAAATCTTTTATCAGTGAAGTAGGCAAGGGTGGAAAAGAAACGGATATCATTCGAGCGATGATTGTGATGGCCAAAGATCTGGGTATGGATACTGTTGCCGAAGGGGTTGAAACCAAAGAGCAGTATGATGAATTGGAAAGACTCATGTGCCCCTACGGTCAGGGATTCTTGCTTTCAAAACCTCTGGATGCGGTTTCCGTCGAGAAATTTTTTACCACCTGGAACAGCGATGGATCGTTCATCCCCAGAATCGAAAGAACTGAACGGTTATTGATGTTGAACCATGTAAAATCGTGAAATAATAAAAAAACACCCCTTTCCATTTGCTTTAGAAAGGGGTGGAAAAAGGGGGGAAAAGCAGCCTATTCCACTGAAGCCGGATCGGCGACTGCCGAGACTTCGGGCGCTGCTGGCGCCGCCGGCGCGGGAGAGAAATTGCCTAACATAGCCCGGGCAAATTTGCCTGATACCCATGCCAATCCATTGAGAATATGCATCGAAGCAACTGCGAAGAGAACGCCGATCAGGCTGACCAGCAGAGCCTTATCCAGCCGATCGATTGCCCACATCGGGTTCCAGATTGTGTTGCCAAAATCGATGGTGATTTCAGAGTGGACCCACTGATAATAGAAGGGCATGCCAATCAGCGAGAGCGAGATGGATGCGAGGGTGACAAGAGCGACAAAGGATATCACCCCCATAGGGAATTTGGCGAACAGAAAAGCCAGACCCTTCCAGGTGACGGGGTTTTTCAAAAGGGCGACAAATTTTTGCCACAGGTTCATGCCCGAAAGATCGAGATGGGTAATGGGGGGAATGTCTTCGTGAAGCAGCCAGATTGCCATTTTGCGTTCGAAGATGATTAAACCGTACCAGGCGGCAATGACGCCGGCTGTGATGAGCAAACCAACCCAAACGATAATCAATGGAACGCCCACCGATATGCCAGTGACCAGGAATATAAAATAGGCTAGTCCAAGCGGGAAGGCGAGAAACAGATAGAGAAGATTCAAATAAGTCTGGCTGCGGGCGGCCACACCAAAGAATTTTACGAGTATATTGGTAAAGGAGTTCATTTTACATACCTTCTTATGTGTCATGAATAGATTATGCCGTTCAATCGTTTCTGGCAGGCTTATCTACTCATATATACGCACAGCATTTGAATAAGTTGCAAGGCGCGGCAGAAGGTACGGAAAAGGAATTAGCCTTTCAGGCTGATACGGGGGTTTTCGGCTGAAATGATTTCGGTGCGCGCTCGCCCGCCGCAAAAGCGCTGAGTGAGTTCGATGATATCTTGGGCGATACGCTGCACTTCTTCGGGCGAGATGAGCGGCATCGCATCAATGTTAAATTCAACCGAGCGAGTCTCTGGTAATGTAAGCGTATGGTTGCTCTGTCGCCATACCCAGCGGCGGGTAAGAACGATATTCCCTTCAACGAAAATGATCTCGCCAGGATCAGGGTGTTCCAATACGTCGGAGCCAAATGCTGTGAAGTCTTCGTTGCCGTTTGCAGGGCGCAGGGCAATATCGCTGGTCAGGTGATCGATAGCATGGCTGCCGGCAGGTATGAGATAGCGGAGTGAGATCAGATTGCCGATATCCACCAGGGCATTGATGGTGGGCAGGGGATCGTTGCGCAAAACCCGGCGGGTCATGGCTTCGATTGATGAACGAAATTCGCTGGGTTTAATTCCCAGCGCGCGAAAAGCTTCACGCCAGACTTTGATGCGCGGGTGTTCGTTGAGATTGTCAATTGTGAGACGCTGCCGCAGCGATTCTTCTTCGGCGCGCAGCAGCGCAATCAGATCGGCGGGTGAAGGACTGTTGGTTAAATCATAGGCAAGAACGATGCCGCGCACATAGCCCGGAAATTTGTTAAATATGCCAGCGTCGATGGAATAGAATAACTCGTTCAAGATCAGCCTCCAGATTTTTTTACGTGATATCCGCTCTTTTTGAGCGCTTCAAAGATGATTTCCCGATGGTCGCCCTGAATTTCAATCAGTCCGTCTTTGATTGTACCGCCCGATCCGCAAAGGCGTTTAAGGTTGCTGAGAAGGTCGCGCAATGCTTCACCGGTCAGAGGAACACCGCTGACCAGGGTCACGGTTTTCCCTTTACGCCCCTTTGATTCACGCTGCACACGCACAATCCCATCGCGGGGCAAGGTCGCTGTTTCAGGCAAGTGAGCGCCTTTTTTGCAGACGCATTGCGCAACAGGCCGGCTGCATTTCGGGCACAGCCTGCCCTTTTCGGTTGAATAAACGGTGGGGTTTTCTTCACGCATTGATAATGTCTTTTCTTACGGGTTGCCTCAAATTTTACACTATAAATACTTTTTGTGCAGTTCTGCTTTGGGGGGAAACTTGTTTTTCCGCCTTAAATCGCGTTACAATTACCTGCGATGTAAAGGAAATATACCTGATATGGGCATACCAAAACGAAGCGAGATTCACCCGGGAATGAAGGTGCAGATTGTAGAAAAACAAAATCAACCGACCGGTCAGTTAACTGAAGGAACCGTAGCGCGGATATTGACTAAAAGTCCGGCGCATCCGCATGGCATCAAAGTGATGTTGACGAATGGGAAGGTAGGACGTGTGCAGGCAATTGTGACATTGTGATCTTACCGGATGTCCTTTAATGATGGGATTTTAATCAAAAAAGCAGAATCAGGCATACCTGGTTCTGCTTTTTTTTAACCCGCGACATACCTTGTAATAAATTCTACTATGCCACTTGACATATAATGTATAACACAGTATAATATATCATAAGATATTATGTAATAGAAAGGCAATCTATGGATAATGATCAGTCATTTGAAAATGTGATACTCGAACTCAGGCGCGGCGTCATCGTGATGGCAGTACTCAGCCACCTTCAAGAGGAGCAGTATGGTTATTCGATCATGAAACTATTGGCAGATCAGGGATTGGATGTGGATCAGGGAACACTCTATCCGCTGCTGCGCCGTTTGGAGGGGCAAGGGTTGCTGGAATCACGCTGGCGTGTGGAAGAAGCCCGTCCGCGCCGCTATTATGTTATCAGCCCGACGGGCAAAGACGTTCTGCTGCGGCTCAAAGCAGAATGGAAAAAAATTGTTGAAACAATGAGCCGGATTATGAAAGAATGAAAGAGGAGATTGAAAGATGAATCTGATCGATAAATACATCAGTGAAGTTGGGGACTATTTGCCGGGCAGGCAGAAGGCAGATATACAGGCGGAGATCCGTTCATTGATCGAGGATATGCTGGATGAACGCAGTCGGGCGAGCAACCGCGCTCGTGATGATAATGGCTTGATTGTAGAGGTGTTGAAGGAATTTGGTTCGCCCAGGAAAATTGCTTCTTCTTACCTCCCGCAACGTTATCTGATTGGCCCACAATTATTTCCTACGTTCATGCTGGTTTTGCGGATTGTATTCATGATTGTGGTCATTGTCACAGTGGTTACGCTGAGTGTTTCACTTGTTCAAAACGCGCACAGTGTAGATGAAGGCATAAAGATCTTTACGCAATCCCTGGTTAATTTTGTAACTTCAGCCTTGAGCATTCTGGGCAATATCGTGTTCGTTTTTGCCATTGTGGAATGGTTGTCGCCAAAAGTATGGAAAGAGAAAATAGAAACCTGGGATCCTTTATCAATGGACTTACAGGAAGAATCGGAACGAATCAAGCCGATGGAAATGATCTGGAGTATCTTCTTTACAATTTTGGCGATACTGGTATTCAATTTTTATTCGCAGATCATTGGGATGGTTTATGTAATCGAAGATGGTACGTGGACGCGGTTCTTGAATTTGTCGGCTGAATTTTATCGGTATTTGCCTTTGTTGAACCTGTTATGGGGTTTGGATATTGTCTTAAGTATTGTCCTTGCCCGCGCAGGCCGCTGGCAGCCGGTTACTCGCTGGCTTAATGCAGGATTGAAGTTGGGCTTCCTCGTCATCATGATAGCTCTGGCAACCGGCGCGCCGTTGGTGGAGATCAGTTCTGAATTTCAGCATGCAAACGAATCCTTTCAAGTGCTGACGAATTTATATCCCTTAATCAATTTCGGGATTCGGGGTTTCCTGGGAATATTTATTGTGATTGAGGGGATCGAACTGGTGAAACGCATATACAAAATGCTGAGAAATAGATAATAGGTTGAATAATCTTTTGTTCAACGGTTCATCTGTAATTTCAGATGAACCGTTTTTATTAGCAGTGATGTGTTCTTTGAAGGGGGAAGAATCTCTTATTGATTTTGGAATAATAATATGCCATAATGAAAATGGTCCATGTGAGGAGTTGTCCGGGTTCAACGTAAAATATATTTCCAAGGGTGGAATATTATTCATTCGAATACCATTTATAGGAGGCGATGAATAATGAGCGCGTTTAAAAAGATAATCATTTTTATTGTATTGTTTTCATTACTGATCCCAATGGGAATAGGGTTTGCCAGTTCGCCCAAAGATGCGCCGGCGCGTGCGCCGCGTTTGCTGACGCCGCGTAATAATGCAGTGCGTACTGATTTAAAGCCCACTTTAACATGGACGAAAGTAACTGGCGCTACCCGCTACCAGCTCCAGTTGACGTCCGCTACTGCCTGGGATCCAGCGCCAGAAGAATTGATGGATGTTTCGTTTACTCCCGCCAACCTGATTGCCAGGGTGGTACGCTTTACCGATTCTGATTACCCCGAGCCGCTTGACTGGTTGACGCGTAATCGCCCATATCGCTGGCGGGTACGCGCTTGCAACGGGGATTTGGATGAGGATTGCGGCCCCTGGTCGGGTACACGGAAATTTATTCCGCGCTATACGGCTGCCGACAAGCCCGAACTGGTTGCTCCAATTAGCGATGTGGTTACTGAAACCCTTTCGCCTACTTTTGAATGGGTACGCTTACCCAATGATTTCAAATATGAATTAAAAATTGTTGGCCCGGGAAATATTCGCCGGATTAAAGTTAAGCCTGAGGGAGAGGGTGAAACGGTGACATTCACGCCTGAATTCGAACTGCGCGGCGATACACATTTCTGGTGGCAGGTACGCGCCATAGGATTGCGTAATACATACTTTGGCCCCTGGTCCGCCAAGGCGTATTTCTGGACTCCGGTCGATACAACTCCACCTGAAGTCGATGCTTATCAGGTCAAGCTCTACCGGCCGCGCAACAATGCGCTGCTCAACGAGATGACCCCTGAACTGATCTGGAATCGCGTTCCCAATACAGCCCGCTATTGGTTGCAGATTTCACCCGTAAAAGATTTCTCGGATGCAGCGCAGTTGATCGAGGATAAAAACATCACGGCGGCTCTGGGATCAAAACGGATTAAATGGACAAGTTACCCTGATCCGTCGCCTTTCGAGTTTTCGCGTAACCGGCCGTATTACTGGCGCGTACGTTCTTGTGTTGATGCCGAGGATGCCAATTGTCATGCCTGGTCGAATACCCGCCGCTGGGTGCCGCGTTGGATTGATCCTGATAACGTGCCGACGCTGGTCGATCCGGGCGATCCGCCTTTGGAAACGGTGACAACCCTGACTCCCGATTTCACCTGGAACCGGTTGGTTAATGATCTGGGATTGGGTGATGGTACTAAAGCCAGGTATATGATCGAACTCGTCAATACCCGTAATATCCGCTGGATATGGCATGAGGAAGTGACTGGCAGCGAAGCGACAGCAACCTATACCCCAACGGCTGCGTTAGCCAATAATGTGGATTTCAAGTGGCGTGTTCGTGCAGTCGGTTACCGCGGCTGGTATTTCAGTCCCTGGTCCGAATGGTTCTATTTTCACACCGAAGCAGCGCCATAAACGACAAAAAAGAGCTCCCGTAGCGAATGAACGACTGCGGGGGCTCTTTAACAATATGAATGATTTTCAGTTATCGTTTGAGTGAAACAACCGCCGGCACCCGGTCGAACATCCAAAAACCAAGCGGCAGCCCGATGATCGTCAGACAAACGGCGTAAGCGGCTTCCATCCACAAGGCGCTCATCCACCAGCCGATCAGCACAAAGTAAATTGCCCGGAGAATGATATTAACCTGCGGTCTGTCGATTTCACGCGCCGTCAGTTGACCGTTCTGTTGTTTGGTCACCAGAACTTCGACCGGTTCTTCGCGCAAGGCGATGACCTTGGGCAGTTTGTTTAGCATCTTTACAGCAATTGGAATGCCGATGATGGTAACCATCAGAAACCAGGCAACGGCGATCCAGATTTCTCCCAGCCAAACGCCGACCAGGGCAAACCAGAGGATTTGAATCAGACAACCCGGATTTTTATTTTTCTCGATGACAACATTACTGCTCATGGATTATTCTCCTCAACATATTACTACGAGTTTGCGCCAAAAAAGTTGCGGTATTCACCATGCTCATGCGGCTAAGACCGGCTATTGAGCTTCGCGATCAGTTCAGGCAGCAAGCCGATATGCTCCAGCTCATGAAATCGTCCCTGGCAATCTGGCGGAATGGCGACATTTTCATGTTCCCAGGTGAGGTGATAGGGAATGAAAACAGCCTGCCCGCCCATTTCGATGACCGGCAGTATATCCGAGCGCAGTGAGTTACCGACCATGAGAAAATGCGCCGGGTCAATCTGATACTTTGCCAGCAGGCTGGTGTAACCCGTGCAGGTTTTATCGCTGACGATCTCGATATAGCGGAAGCAGTGCTTAAGCCCCGAACGTTCGATTTTTGCTTCCTGATCGAGCAGATCCCCTTTGGTGACGATCATCAGAGGATAAGAATCTGCCAGAGCGGTGACAGTTTCGCGGGTGAAATCCAGGAGCTGCACTTCGGCGTTGATCATACTTTTAGCCTGATCGAGAATCTTTTTGATGTCTGATCCTGTTATCCTCCCTTCTGTTAAATCAATGGCCGTCTCGATTTGGGACAATGTGAAGCTTTTAATCCCGTATCCATAGTCAGGAAGGTTACGCATTTCAGTCTGGAACAGCGCCTCATCGACTATAGCCGGATCAATATAAGATGAGAGGACCTGTTTGAGGTTTTCCTGCACCTGAATATACAGAGTTTCGGTATGCCAGAGTGTATCGTCGGCGTCGAAGGCGATTAAATCTATTGTGGTCATGGTTGTTTTTAGATTTCCTATTATTTGAGACGATAAACAAAGTTAGCCATATCGGCTCGTTCTTCCCAGCCGTGTTTATGATAAAAACCGCGCTGATAGGATTCACGACTGCGCCGGTTGATTAACATAAGGCGTGAACAATCCCGTTTTTTCCCTTCCGCAATGACTGTATCTAATAATAGTTTACCGGCTCCTTGTCCCCGGAAGGTCTCCCGGATAAATAATTCGGATATATATCCTTCCGGGCCGTTCAGGAAGAAACAGGGGTACCAGTGTACTGATACATATCCCAGCAGGATATGATCGTCATTTTCTGCAACATAGATTGAATTTGCGCTATCAGCGCCAGATAAATTGAGATGGCCGGCGATACGCTGGCGGGTGTTTTCGGCGGGTTCCTGCCTGATCTGATCAAACCAACCTGTTCCCATGTTGCGCAAAATATCGGCCAAAGCGGCTGCATCAGCAGGGGTTGCTCTACGAATCTGTATATTCATCAATTTTTTCATGAAAGTATCAAAATCCTTGTTCGATCAATAGTAATGTGCAGCGATTTATCTTCTGGTTATAATCTGATAATCCGTTTATTGGATAAGGGTTTGTGGTCTTCTTATGATTCTTCTCATATCCAATGACTTTCCCGGATGAATTATATTCTTTTTTAAGGATTAATGAGAATCTGTATCTGGTTTAGTGCGTGGATAATTTATAGGAATTTTAGTGTTTGCGATGATAAATCCTGTATAATGAAAACAGCCTCCAGGATATTTACGAATGAGGAAGTGTATTTATTGTCTTTATCTGGAGAGGATGAGGGGTATGAGCAATTTACCTGATGAGAAAGCAGAGATAATCACACTCAAGGATAAGCTCATAGCGCTTGAGGCAGAGCTCGCGCGCACACAACAAGAACTGGCTGCCAGTCGGCGGAGTATCAAACGTCTGGAACGACAGTATCAGGAATGTAAGAGCCAGTTGGATTTGACCGTTGATGAACAGCGCGATGTTCAAAATGTCATCGAGCGCGCCAAGAAGGAGTGGGAAGCTACCGTCGATGCTGTGGCTGATATGATCGTTTTGACTGAACCTGATGGGCGAATCATTCGCTGCAATCACGTCACGACTCGATACCTTAATAAATCGTATGGTGAATTGATCGGCAAATTTATCCATTCCGTCTTTTTGGGGAACAACAGAAAACAATCTACGATCTTTGATATCGAAACCAAAGAAGTGCAATTGCCAGCGATGGAGGGCTGGTTCGATATTTTCAATTACCCGGTTATTGTTAATGGAACGCCCTATGGGATGGTGCATGTAATTAAAGACGTGACTGAATGGCGGAAAGCGAAACAATCCTTGCGCGAGAGCCAGGATAAGCTAAAAAAGATAAACGATGAACTGGAGGTTCGTGTCCGTCAGCGGACGATGGAATTGATTCAGACCAATCAGGAATTGCAGCGCGAGATTCGCGAACGGGAAAACATTCAGGCCATTTTGGCCAAGGAAAAAGAAACTCTTTCAATAACCCTTTTATCCATCCGTGATGGCGTGATTTCAACGGATGATGAAGGGACAATTATTCTGTTCAATAAGGCAGCCGAGTTGATTACCGGATATCAACAGGATGAAGTGATGGGTAAATCGCTGAATGACGTGATTAAGATATTGGATGTAAAGAATAATCAGATTCAGGATAACCCTTTAACCATATTGCTCAACCCGAAAAGCGCTCAACGCCAGGGCGGTTTGCTAACGCTCATCAACCGGCAAGGCGACAGGCTGCTGATAACGAACAGCAGCGCTCCGATCAGGAATGAATCGGGTCATCTCATGGGCTATGTCATGGTGATTAATGATGTCACCGAACGCCGGCGGATTGAGGAACAACTTACGTTGTTCCAAAAGATGGAATCGATTGGACAACTGGCGGCTGGCATAGCGCATGAAATTAATACGCCGATGCAATACGTGGGCGATAACACGCATTTCCTCAATGACGCTTTTAATGCAATCAAGGATGTTCTGAATGCTTATGAACAAATCGAGGCGTGTGAAGACCCGGAAACCCGTCAGATTCAGAAATCCAGTTTACAACAATTGAAAGATGAGCTGGATGTCGATTTTTATATTTCCGAGGTGCCGGATGCCATTCAGCAATCATTGGACGGCATCGAACGCGTTCGGAAAATTGTTCTGGCTATGAAAGCGTTTGCCCATCCCAGTCATAAAGAAAAACGATTGGCAGATATCAATCAGGGAATAGAAACGACGGTTACTATCTCGCGTAATGAATGGAAGTATAATGCTGACCTGGAGATGGAACTGGATCCTGATTTGCCGATGGTTACCTGTGAAATCGATGAAATCAACCAGGCGATTCTTAATATGATTATCAATGCTGCACAGGCCATCCAGGAGGCCCAGGGAAAACACAGTGAGGAAAAAGGAAAGATCACGATCAAAACGTTAAGTGATGGTGACCATATTCTGATAAAGATTCAGGACACGGGTATTGGAATCCCTCAGGAAAACCTGAACCGGATATTTGACCCATTCTTTACAACCAAGGACGTTGGTGTGGGAACAGGCCAGGGATTATCGCTTACCCATAACATTATCGTAAAGCAGCATCACGGCGAGATTATGGTTGATTCAGAATTAGGGAAGGGGACGACTTTTACAATTCGCCTGCCCATACAAGAACAGGAAGCCGCAGCGCAGGAAGAAACACGATGACGAAAACAATCCTCTTTGTTGATGATGATATTAATTTAATCAATGGGTTACGGCGTTCGATTCGCGGTTATGTTCGTGATTGGGAACTTCATTTTGCAACATCCGGACAGGAAGCGTTAGCGATATTAGCGCAGCATGCGGTCGATGTGATTGTATCTGATATGCGCATGCCTGGAATGGATGGGGGTGAACTGCTGGAAATCGTCAGCGAAAAATATCCCAACTCGGTTCGTTTTATATTATCGGGTCATACCGATCAGGAAATGGCGCTGCGTTCAAGCAATGTGGCGCACCAGTTTATTGCCAAGCCCTGCGATACGGGCAAGCTGGTTGAAACCATTCAACATTCTCTTGAATTGCGCGAATTACAAACCAATCCACAATTGATCAATGTGGTGACTTCGATCAAGAAGCTGCCCAGTTTACCCAGTTTGTATATACGACTTGTGGAAGAAATGGAATCGCCGGATGTGACTCTGAAATCTTTGGCGGATATCATTGCCGATGATATGACGATGACAGCAAAAGTGCTTCAATTGGTTAATTCGGCGTTTTACGGTTTACCAACAAAGATTACCAATTTACCGCATGCGGTTGCAATTCTTGGGATCAACACGCTGAAGATGCTGGTTTTAGGTATGCATATATTTTCGGAGTACAGCGGATATATCACCCCGGATCTTTCCATCGAACAATTATGGAATCACAGTATTGGGTCGGGCAACCTGGCGCGCCTGATTGCCCGTAATGTCGTATCGGATATTCCCGCCAGCGATGATGCTCAGGTAGCCGGTGTGATGCACGACATTGGCAAACTGCTCGAACTGAATATCCCTGATTTTTATGCTGATTTGCAGGCATGCGTGAAAAAAGGAACGCCTGTGTTGGAGGCTGAATATGAGTTGCTGGGTACATCGCACGCCGAACTTGGGGCGTATTTGCTGGGAATATGGGGGCTGCCAGATACGATTGTGCAGGCGGTAGCCTACCATCACTATCCATCGCGGCAGGCGGAATCCCATTTTTCGGCGTTGACCGCTGTTCATGTTGCTAATGGCATCATCAACCAGAACGGCAATAACCAGAAAAAAGCTGAACAATCATTTGATATGGTTTATCTGAATAAAATGGGGTTAGCTAACAAAATTGTGGAGTGGATCAATATCTATCAGGGTATTAGCAGCCAACCGAAGACGATAAAGAAGAGTATCTGATGAAAAATGACCGAATTTTAATTGTAGATGATGAAGCTAATGTTTTGGCGTCCCTTCGTCGCCATCTTCACCGCCAGAAGTATGAAATCACTACGGCGTCGAGTGGTCTTGAAGGATTGGAATTGATCCAAAAGCAGGGGCCTTTTGCCGTTATCATATCTGACTATCGTATGCCGGGTATGAACGGAATCGAGTTTTTAGCGCGAGCGCAGCAAGATGCTCCTGATACGGTTCGGATGATGTTGACCGGCACCTCTGAGTTGGATGTTGCCCTGAACGCGGTCAATCGGGGTAACATTTTTCGCTTTATGCAAAAGCCGATTGCGCCGGATGATCTTATCCGTTCGGTTGGGGCTGGCGTTGAGCAATATCGTCTGATCACTGCCGAGCGGGAATTGATGGAAGAGCTTTCCATTATGCAACGCATCGATCGCGAACTGAACGTGGATCTTGATACGCAGCGTACCATGCAGATTACCCTGCATTGGGCGATGAATCGTTCGCACATGGATGCCGGATTGATCGGTTCGGTGAAAGATGGCGGTGTGCGCATTATGGCATCAGAAGGTTACCAGCAAGAACTCGAACGCTATTCGGATGCTTTTATTCCGTTATCGGCAATGCCGCTGCTCAAGAAGGTCGTTGAAGATAAAACTTTTTGCCATCAAGAGTTAGCCGACCATAAGGGTTTATTGGAGAACGCCCGCTGTCAGGTTCTTTTTCCGATATGCCGGGAGAAAAACTCGATTGGCGTTCTGTTGCTGGAAAGAGCGACGCCCGGTTCACTGTCTGAGGAGAGTATTAATTTCCTCACTCGTCTTTGCGATCATGCTTCGATAGCCATCGCCAATGGAGAATTGTTGGATCAGGTTAAAGCGGCCAACCAGGCCAAGACGGAATTTGTTTCCTTTGTGTCGCATGAGTTAAAAAACCCGATCACCTCGGTCAGTGGATTCGCCGAATTGCTCCTCAACCCGGCCGTGGGCCAACTTTCTGATACGCAGAAAAACATGGTGTTTCATATCCGTTCTGCGGTCAGACAGATGCGGACGCTGGTTACTGATCTGGCGGATATTTCACGGATTGAATCGGGTCATCTCAAGCTGGAGTTGGAGGGCGTATCTGTTCAGGAGGTTGTGAAAGAAGTCATCGATAACCTGCGGCCTCAGATAGAAGAAAAGAAACAGACTGTTCAGGTAATTTTGCCCGAATCTCTTTCGCCGGTGTGGGCAGACCGCAGTCGCGTCGTTCAGGTGATCACCAATCTCATTAGCAACGGACATAAATACACGCCCGATGAAGGAAAGATTGTTGTTGGCGCCGAGGAAAGTCTGAATAAATGGGACGAAAAAGGCGCGCCTGCGGTGATTCATCTGTGGGTGCAGGATGACGGCATCGGAATAAAACAGGAGGATCAGGGTAATATTTTTCAGAAGTTCTTCCGCGCAAAAGAAGGTTCAGCAACCGATATACCGGGAACTGGCCTGGGGTTGAATATCACGAAGAATCTGGTAGAAATGCAGGGGGGGAGCATTTGGTTTGAGAGTGAATATGGTAAAGGAACCACTTTTCATATCGCTTTACCGCTGGCGTCAAAGGCTGATTGATAACAGGCAAGAAGAGATGTTGGGTGCAAAGTGAAAGGCGACGAGTTTCTTAAATTATATGAGGATCTACCACCAGAAAGCCGGCTGACGGTTGAACAGTTTTTGCAATTCCTGCACGAAAAGGCAAAAGGTGGTCTTTTACTTCAAATGGTGGATGGCGCGAAAACAGATGAGCAGGATGAGGCGAAATCGGGCGATGAGTTGAGAAAGGAAGACGCGTTGTTGCAGCCAACAGCCGGCGATAACTTAACCACAGCAGACAGCGCGGAAAATTTACGGACAGAAACATTGAAGCTAACGGCTACATTCCCGACTACTCCGAGCCGGGTTTATCAGGCGTGGCTGGACAGTAAGGAGCATGCCTGGTTCACCGGCGGCGCTGCTGAAATTGACCCGCAGGTCGGGGGGAGATTTACGGTATGGGATGGTTATATACAGGGCAGGACAACAGATTTAGAGGTCAATACCCACATCAGACAAACGTGGCGGACGACTGATTTCCCGGAAGACAGCCCTGATTCGATTATTGATCTAACGCTGAAAGCTGCCCCGGAAGGCGTCCGTCTGAGTCTTGTCCATACTCGCATCCCTGAAGGTCAGAAGGATGAATATGAAAAGGTATGGCGGGAATATTATTTTACGCCGATGCATGAATACTTCTCTCGATAACCTTCAACCGGGGATTGAATAACGGTTTGGCGGCAAGAATTTATTTGATTTCCGCGAGCACATCAGGCCAGACGGGATAAAACATTGACCACTGGTCAGGCGCTTTGCGGATAAATTTTTCTGCTTCGGCGAGGATCGTTTCTGCATTCTGAATCAATTCGGTGTGCAAATCAGGGTGACGCTGCATGTGAACAGGTTGAGAGACATCAATGTAGTATTTTCCGTCGTCTTGCTTCATGCAGGCGACGACGACAACCGGCGCATCTTCTTGCAACGCTAGGCGGATGTAGGCAACAGGCACCGGGGCAGGCCGCCCAAAGAAGCGCGGCAGATAGGCTGTATCCTTTATGGGGCGGTCGAGCCCGGTCAATACAATTCCCCCCTCTGACAGACGTTTTCGGGCCTGGCGCATGGCGGTGATTGACATTGGCGTCACTTCAATTCCCCGCGCGGCGCGGATTTGATTTTGCAACTGATAACCGACATTAGGTTGGGGGAACGAGAGAACCTGAAAACTAACGCCATGAAGCGCCAGCGCCAATCCTGCCAGATCGAAATTGCTCATGTGCGGCACAACAAAGATCGTCCCTCTTTGTGATTGCCGGTGTTCTTCAAGGCAGATATTAAACTTTTCGCTGAAAGAGACGAGTCTGATTATCTCTTCCGGCCTGTCCAGGTTATGATAATAATCATAGAGGCTGTGAGCGTTGTTTTGCAATACGGCTTTAACAGCTTCGTCCAATTTCTTGCCCGATAATTTACCGTCGCTGATTACCCATTGATTGGCGCGAATGGCGCGGGTCATTTCTGTGTTACGTCCGGCTATAATGTTTGAAATCAGACCGGCTACAGAGTAACCAAAACGGGGTGGGATGGCTTTACCCAGTGCGAGCGCAAGCGCGACGCCAGCGCGGCTGTTGATGATGGATAGCAGATTCATAATGTCGTTTATTCTTTGATTTTAAAGGCTGCAATTGCTCCCTGCAATTCTACCGCTAAATTTTCCAATGTCGAGGCTGTAGTTTCAACGTTTTGAGACCGACGCGCCACATCATTGGTACTGGCGGATATTTCCTGGATGGAAGCAGAATTCTCTTCGCTGATGGCGCTGACGTTTTCTGCCCGCTGCAAAGCGCTTCGCACATTTTCTGAGACGTGTTCTGTCGTGGCATGGTTTTTTTCTATGACGTTAGAGACAACGCCGATGGCGGAATTCAAATCCTCCAGGATAGCCGAGATACTTTCATGAGCTTTAACGACCGTTTTTGTCTGGTCTTGTAATGCGGCAGTGGATTGGGTGATTTGACTGAGCGCCTCGCCTGCCTGAGATGCTAACGAGCTGCCAGTTTGAACTTGCAGCGTCTCATTTTTAACTGAAGCGATGACGTTTTGAATATTATTCTGTATGGCTTTGATAAGCTCGCTGATCTCGTGGGTTGCGGCGGCTGATTTTTCCGCCAGAATGCGCACCTCACTGGCGACGACTGCAAAACCTTTCCCATATTCTCCTGCTCGCGCCGATTCGATTGCGGCGTTCAGGGCCAGCAAATTGGTTTGTCTCGCAATTTCGTCAATCGTATTGATGATCGTGCCGATTTGCTGCGATTGCGCTTCCATCTCCTGAATATAACTTGCGGTGCCTTCTACGGCTGAGCGGATTTCTTCTGTTTGTCTCAGGGTGCGTGAGATGATTTCACTACCCTGTCGGGCGACATCCATCGCCTGCATGGCAGTGACAGCGCTTGATTGGGCGCTCGCGCTTGCGCCCGAAATTGCTTCGGCGATTTGATTGGCGGCCCCTAAAACGCTTTCGACTCCGTTTGCCTGCTCGACCGCTCCCAGGTTGATATTCTCAATTGATTGGGCAATTTGCTGGGTATTATGGGTCATTTCCATAACGGATTGCGCTTCGTGGGTCAATGATTGCGCCATTTGCTTGATCGACTGGTCGATCTGAGCTGTCATCTTGCCTGATTCGTTGGCGTGATGGGCCATTTGTTGGCTGAAGTCCAGCAAATGCTGCGCCTGTTCGTTGAGCAAGACCATCAAACCACGTAAACTGGTCGGTTCGCTATTGAAACTGGCAACAGTGAAGCCTTTAGAAACAGCCTGGTTGATGAGCGGTACCAGTTTCTGGTCATAGATGGGCAGGGCGGCTGCATCATATTTTTGTTCAATGACTGATTGCAGCAGGGAGCTAAATGTCAAAAAACCGTAATCATCTCTGGATTGAGACTGATCCGGCGTAATCCAATCTACTTGTGTATTTCGGGTCTTCAGTTCTTCTGCTGCTGCCAATACACCTTTTCGAATATCATGGAAAAAAGCAATATCTCCGCGGGAGATGAAGGCGATCTTCAATCGCCGAGAGGGGCTGCCGGGAACGGGTTTTGCTCGCCTTTCTGCTTGATCCTGGCTTTCGATTGATCCTTTTTGAGGGGACCAGTATTGTGTGAAATTTTCAGGTGTAACAACGTCAAGGTGGGTCAACATGCGCGCCCTGGGAGGTGGGTTGCCTGTAACCAGGTAATTATACAGGTAGATCACGGTGTCGTGCCCCTGGGCGAAAGGGTCCTGCCCGATGGCGGCGGATACGATCCCTTTCGTGAGGGCGTGCATTGTTTCATCGACCAGATCGTGACAGACCATGCGCACTTTGCCTGTTTTATTGCGCTCCGAAATGGCTTTGGCTACATAGGGAGGGCACCCCCCTTCAGGTACGTAAATGGCCGCGAGGTCAGGAAAATTATCCAGCATCTTTAATGCTACGTGGTAGGCCATTTCGCCAACGCTGTGTGAATCTTCGATGGCCACAATCTGAATACCGGGATGATTTTTTCGCAGATAATTCTGGAAAGTTTGGACGCGAACGCCAACAGAATGGTTGAAAGCGGCCGAAATGATACCGATTTTACCGGTTCCATTGAGCAATTCACCCATGATTTTGCCGCTCATGTTGCCTTCGTAGAACGAGTCGGGGCCGACATAAAATAAGCGGCGGCATGGTTCGCTGGTTATCGTGTTGAATCCTCGCAGCAATTCGCTGTATTCGGATACCAGACGTGAGAGTGTTTTGCCCAGGTTGCCTGCTTCACCAGCGCGCATTTGATCAATCGGCTGTCCGTTGGGGTTTACTTGAACAGTCAGATCGCCTTGCGCCAGGGCTACCATGGAGCCAGAAAGAGACTTAATATCGTTTTGAATGAACGCATTGATAACCTGATCAATGAGATGACAGGGTTTATTCAATAAGTGAATAATGTATGCGGTGGACAAAGCAAGCGCTGCGATCAGTATCAGAATGCCGCCTGCTAACGCGAGAATCTCGTTTGGAAATGTTTTGACGCGAGATAGAATTAACCAACAGTCCAGGACAGATATGATGACCAGGAAAATGGTTGTGATGCATATTCTTATGTTAAGTCGGCGCATTGTGATTCCCCATATTTATTTGATATAATGATTTAATTGTAGCATAAGAGAGAACTTGTATGACCCTAATTTTACGAGAAGCTAACCGGGATGACGCGGCAGCCATTGTCAGACTAATCAGGGAGCTGGCCGATGATGAAGGTAGCGACTTGACTGAAACGTACGCAGCAGAGCATCTTTCTTTTCCGGGATGCGGTGTGTTGCTGGCAGAGGTGGATGGAAAGGTTGCCGGCTTGCTGGCTTATTCGGTGAGATCTGATCTTTATCATGCCAGCCCGACCTGTTTGATTGAAGAATTAGTCGTGCAAGAAGCATACCGGGGGCAGGGTGTGGGGGGAGCGTTGGTGGAAGAATTATTCAGACGCGCCCGGATGCAGGGCTGCGCTGAGGTATCCGTTACCACCATGCCAGATAACCACGGGGCGATCAAGTTTTACCGCAGCCATGGACTGGTCGATGAGGCGGTGTACCTGGAGAAGCACTTTTAATCTGGCGCAATCGGGCAGGGGAAACTGACAGGCCGTTACATTTTATGATCGCATCGATGGGTATGTACTTGAATTGATGGTTTCAGGCTGTTACAGGCTGCGCTTTGCGCATGTCGCTGATGGCAAAGGGCAGATAGAGCAGCAGGAAAACAACTGCGCCTATCGCTTCAATGCCAAGGACGTACCACGGCCAGGGGCCTAACATATCGATAAGAGAAGCCGTTTCAGGTTTATGGGCCACGAACATATAGTTGCTGCCGAGCAGCCAGTTGACGCCGCTGACGAAGAGCAGGTACAGGTTCCCGTAAATGAAAACTCGTTTTAAGGACCCCCAGGTCGGACGGAAACCTTCAACGACTGTCATATAGACAACTTCACTGATGATCAACCCGTGCGATATCTGACACTGGAAGGCGCGAAAATGGGGAAATCCATAGATACCAGCGTCTGGGGTGAGGAGCGCCTGCATGGCGCCGCCGATGGCGAGGAAATAAGCCAGCTCATAAATGCGATAGCTGCGGGTGAACATCATGATGGCGTTGAGAAAAACGAACATGCTGCATAAATGCAGGGGAAGCATGGTTTGCAAAGTCCATTGCCCGGTAAAATAATTCCAGGCGTGCCAGGCTGTCTCGACGGTGAGGGATGCCGCGGCCATGCTGTAACGCATAATTTTCCGAAATTTTTCACTTTGGATACGGCGCAAGAAAATGAATGACAGATTGAATAAAATAACGATGCCTAAGGAGATGAGATGGGGTGCATTAAACAGAATGAAGGGAGCGCCGGTGTAATCTTTGGTGAAGAATTGTTCCATGGTTTACCTTTTGCAACTTTCAAATTTCCCGGTCAACAAAGTATTTTGCCATTTCCACCAGGGCGTCATGTTCGGGGGAGGGGGGGAGTTGTTCCAGTGCGGTTATTCCTTCTTCGACGAAGCGGCGGGCTTCGTCGTGCGCCTGGTGGATCGCTTCACTGTTGCGAATGGAGTTGACAAGGTTGGATAGAGTTTTCTCATCTTCGATACAGGCGCCATCGATCAATTTTTGGGCGCTGGCGTCTGTGGGATGGTTTTCGGCGTAGTAGATTGCAGGCAGGGTGACAATGCCCTGGCGCAGATCGCTGCCGATGGGTTTGCCGAGCGTTGCCTCGGTGGCGGTGAAATCGAGGATGTCATCGATAATCTGGAAGGCCATACCGATCTGGTAGCCGTATTTCCCCACCATTGCGGTGATTTCGGGGCTGACGGGGCTGATCATGGACGCGGCGGTCGAGCTGGTTTCAAAAAGTGAGGCCGTCTTGGCGTAGATGCGTTCGTAATACGCTTTTCGGTTGGCCAGACAATGGCTGGTGAATAATTGGGTAATTTCCCCGTTGACGATGACCGTCAGGGTGCGGGAGAATAATTTCATAACGGCGACTGACTCGGTGGCGGCGGCTAACTCGGCGGCGCGAGCGAAGATGAAATCACCGGTCAATACGGTGGCGCCCGCCGACCAATGGGCGTTGAGGGTGGGGTTGCCGCGGCGCAGTAAAGCGCCATCAATCAGATCATCGTGCACCAGGGTGGCCGTATGCAGAAGCTCGATTGCCGATGCCAGGGTGATCAGACGTTGTGGATCTGCCCCCAACATTTGCCCGGTGAGGATAGTGACGGCGGGGCGAACGCGTTTACCGCCGGAAAGGATGAGATGCTCCAGGGCTGCCTGCACATCTGGGTGATAGGTTTGAGCCTGCTGGCGCATGAGGGATTCGACCCGGGTTATCTGGTCCTGTATGAGATTAAAAAAGGGTATGTTCTTCAACTAAGTATTTCCAACCTTTATTTTCCAAAATACCCGGACAGCATTGGTCGATGTCGTTTCGGCTACGTTTTCCAACGGAACATGCTGAAGCTGGGCAATTTTTTCAGCTACCAGACGCACATACGCCGGCTCGTTGCGTTTGCCCCGGTGGGGATGCGGCGTGAGATATGGCGCGTCGGTTTCGATCAACAAGCTTTCCAGGGGCAACTGGCTGAGCAAAGCCTGCTTCTGATCAGCGTTCTGATAGGTCACCGGGCCGGCGACGCCCAGGAGAAAACCCAGGCGGATGGCCTCGCCGGCCGATTGGATATCACCTTCAAAGGCGTGCAGTACGCCAGGGTGTTCGATGAGACGGCTGCCTTTCAGGCGCAAGCCGTTCAGCCAGGTTCTTAAAATATCCAACATATCATCCAGGGCCTGCCGGCAGTGAATGATTATGGGAAGCTCTAATTCATCTGCCAGGTTGAGTTGGGCCTCTAAAATCTGGCGTTGGATGGGCTTTGGCGTGCGGTCGCGGTAGTAATCCAGACCGATTTCGCCAATGGCAACAACGCGAGCATCCTGCGCCAGCGTGCGAAAGGTTTGTATGGTGAGGTCAGTCCAATCTCCGGCTTCGTTGGGGTGAACGCCGACCGCGGCGTACAGCCGGGAATTGCTCTGCGCCAGTTGAAGGGCAGATTGACTGTTGGCAGGGGTGACGCCAGGAACAATAATACATTCCACGCCGGCCTGTGCAGCCCGTTCCAGAACTTGCTGGCGATCGTCGTTGAAAACCTCAAAGTCCAGGTGGCAGTGAGAATCGATTAAAAACAATTATTTCAGCCCTGCTACTTTCAACCCGTCCTGTAAAATGGCGGGAACATTATCTTTGTGAGTGGTTTCGCAGTAAACGCGCACAATGGGTTCGGTGCCGGAGAAGCGGATGAGGCACCAGCCGCCATCTTCCAGTTCGAATTTGTAACCATCCATGGTATTGAGTCCGGTCACCTTCAATCCGCCAATCGTGGCGGGTTTGGCGGAAAGGATGAGCTTTTCCTTGGATTTGCGGTTGCCGGAGAAGTGTGTGTCGATGCGGTCGTAGTAATGGGCGCCGACTTTGCTGAACAGGAGATCGAGGAGTTCGGAAGGCTTGCGCTTGAGTTTGACCATCATATCGAGGAAATAGAGGCCGGCCAGAATGCCGTCGCGCTCTGGGACGTTGCCGCGGAAGGCATACCCGCCGGATTCTTCGCCGCCGATCATGGCGTTTGTTTCAAGCATTTTGGGGGCGACGTATTTGAAGCCGACGCCGGTTTCGTAAACGGGGACGTCGTAGAGTTTGCCGAGTTTGTTGAGCATGCTGGTCGTCGAGATCGTCTTGACAATGGGGCCGCGCTCTTTGCGAACTTCCAGTAAATAGTATGCCAGCAAAGCATAAGCCTGAAGCTGGTTAATGAAGCGGCCTTTTTCATCGCCAAAGCCGACCCGATCGGCGTCGCCGTCGGTGATGAGCAGGACATCGGCGTGGGAATCGAGGGTGGCGCGCAGGCCAACGTTGATGTTGGGCGGAATGGGTTCAGGACGTTTCATCTCAGGAAAAGTGGGGTTGCGCTCGTCGTGGATTTCGAATACCTGAGTGCGCCCGCCATCCAGCAGGCTGGTGAACCAGCCGGCTCCGTTGCCCCACATGCAATCGACCATGACCTTGAAGCCGGCGTCGCGGATGGGCTGCAGGTCGATGAGGTCGGTGAGGTGTTTGGCGTAGCTCGAGGCCGGATCAAAACGCACCACCAGGCCGCGTTCAACAGCTTCGGCCATGGGCATGGTTTTAACGGCTTTCAGGCTGCCGGGTATGGCGGCCTCGATTTCGAGTAATCCCTGAGGGTCGATTGCCCCGCCGTGTTCGTCGCGCACTTTGAAGCCGTTGTCGGCGGGCGGATTGTGCGAGGCGGTGATGTTGACCGCCCCGGCAGCTTTTTTGTCCACTACCGCATAAGATATCACCGGCGTCGGGGTGGCGCCGTCGGTCAGATAAACTTTAAGACCGTTGGCGGCCAGCACCTCGGCCGCAGCGGCGGCAAAATCTTCGGAAAGAAAACGCTTGTCGTGACCCACAATCACCCAGGCGCCATTCTTTCCATGGTTAAGTAAATAGGTGGCAAAGCCTTGAGTGCAGCGACGTACATTATCGAAGGTGTAATCACGGGCTATCCCACCACGCCAGCCATCAGTTCCGAAATGTATTTTTTCTAACATCCTGTCTCCTATAAAATGAAGGATTATCGCTAATGCATTAATTATATCAGGGGATGTATATAGAGGATAGTTAATTCTTAATGAAGATGGGTACCTCTTTTATCTTCGTTCCTGCTCTCTCCTAGTGGCGAGAGCAGGGGGTAATGCAAAGATCGGAGTGGTGGGTGGGCAGGCTGTTTTTTTTAAGGTTCAGGGGCGTTATGAATCAAGTTAATTTCGAGACGAAGATGGCAGCGGTATTCGTTTCGCGAAAAAATCGAATAAAAACGAATAGGGGTCTTTTTCATCTTTGGTAAGATTTTAGCCTCGCTGGAATTTCACACTACTTCACCGATGTAATTATTGATGGTTTGGCGCGTTGCCAACGCACCCAAGCGCTTAAGATAACTGTGAAGGGTACAGAGCACATTGTATTAAGCGGTCGGACTTTGAGGTGTTGCATCGTCGATTTCCAGTTCGCGGGCGACTTCTTCGAGGGCTTCGCGTAAGGCAATGGAGACTTCGTCGGCGCCGGCGAGAAATTGCTGGGTTTTGAGCAGGCGGGTGAGGCTCATGGATGCCAGGCTGAGGACGCGGAGTAAGTTGACGGCTTCGGGGAGATTGTCGATGTCGTTGCTCAATTCGATGACGCGGCGAATATAGATGCGCATCATGAGGATTTCATCTTTGACGCCGGTGAACTGGCAGGCATCGATGTCGAGAAGATCGGCGGGTTTGTATTTGCGGGCGTAGAAGCCGTATTTGAGGGCATTGCTGTTGCCGGGCTGGCCGCCGCGTTTGCGTTTGGGAGCAGAAACTGGCACGTTTGTCATTTTCCTCCAATCAGGTTCGAGGGATATGGAATTGCCGAATATATTATAGAACAAATATTCTATTTTGGATTGTTGAATATGTGGATTTTTGTGGAAGGGAAGAGTTGCGTTTCTCGTTTGTCGGGTGTAAGATAAATGTGGCTTCACGC
>CAZDAW010000047.1:0-24235 GCA_964503685.1 uncultured Anaerolineaceae bacterium
GGGGGTAAAAAGGTGGGCGGAACAGGACTCGAACCTGCGACCCCATCCTTGTAAGAGATGTGCTCTAACCAACTGAGCTATCCGCCCGCACTTCAAATTATACCGTAATTTGTAACATTGGGAATACTTTTACCTCATTTTCGATTAAAATATGCCTATGCGATTTGTCCGTTATCAGATTGGCTCAGAAGCGCCTCGCTATGGCTGGCTCCACGATGAAAGCGTCGGCGCCATCGAGGGTTCGCCGTTCGGCGAATACCGTCGCCTGGAAGCCGAGTTTCCGTTGAGCGCGGTACGTTTGCTGGCCCCGGTGCAACCGAGCAAAATACTGTGCATCGGGCGGAACTACATCGAGCACGCCATCGAACACGGCGCTGAAGTACCCAGCGTGCCGCTCTTATTCCTCAAACCCCCTTCTTCAGTAATCGGTCCCGGCGAGCAAATTTTCCTGCCGCCCCAGTCGCAACAGGTAGAGCACGAGGCAGAACTAGCTGTCGTCATCAGTCGCCGCGGGCGCTGGATTGCCCCCGAAGCGGTCCACGATTATATTCTCGGCTACACAGCCGGCAACGACGTCACTGCCCGCGATCTGCAAAAAAGCGACAATCAATGGGCGCGCGCCAAGGGCTTCGACACGTTTTGCCCGCTGGGGCCGTGGATCGAAACCAGCTTCGACCCGGCCGACGCCCTGCTCACCTGCCACGTTAACGGTGAACTCAGGCAGATGGCCTCGACGCGTGATATGGTTTTCTCAATCCGCCAACTCGTGGCCTACGCTTCTTCGGTGATGACCCTCGAACCCGGCGATGTTCTGCTCACCGGCACACCGGCCGGGGTGGGCGCGCTGCAAGCCGGCGATACCGTTGAGGTGACTATCGAGGGAATCGGAACTCTCAAAAATCGCGTGGCTAAAGAGAGCCGCTAAAGAACCGTTGGAGAGTTTAAAAATCCTGAAGGTTTCAAAAACCTTCAGGATTCATTTTTATTGCACGATTTATGAGAAATTATTGCCCATTCTTTTCAGGCACATGACCCTGACCGCCCTTGCCCAATTGGACTGAACGCTCGTACGCTGCCCAGATGGCGCGCGAGATCGCCGTGCGGAAGCCAGCCTTTTCCAGATAATAGAGCGCCTCAGCCGAGGTGCCGCCCGGCGAAGTGACCTGGTTGCGCAATTGCGCCGGATGAAACGTTTTATTCTTCATCGAGAAATCCACTGAACCGCGAATGGTCTGAACCACCATGTGTTCGGCCATACGACGGGGCAAACCCAGATGCACACCGGCGTCAATCATTGCTTCCATAAAAAGGAAGACATACGCCGGCCCGGTGCCCGAAAGAGCGGTCGCCATGTCCAGGTAAGTTTCATCATCCACGAAAATTTCTTCACCCAGGGCTAATAAAATTTGCCGGGCGCGCTCCCGGTTCTCGTCGGTCACCGATGGGCTGGCCGTCCAGACGGTAATCCCCTCTCCGATCTGCGCCGGGGTGTTGGGCATCGCCCGCACGACAATAGGGTGACTCAATCCATCCACCAATTTTTGCACCGGCGCGCCGGCAACAATCGATAAGACCAGAGCCTTGGCCGGAATCTTGCCGCTTAACTCCTCCATAACAACCGACAGCCGCTGGGGTTTGACCGAAAATACAACCACATCCGCCTCTTTAACCGCCAGGCAGTTATCCGTCAGTGGAAGGATGCCATAAGTGTTCTCCAGATAATCGCCGCGCTCAGGGAGCGGATCGGCTGCCAGGAGTTGATTGGGCGCCGTCAGCCCTTTGTGAACGATGCCGGCGATCATCGCTTCTGCCATGACCCCTGAACCGATAAATGCGATTTTCTTGTTGGTGAACATGATAGCCTCTTTCATTTGTGTTTATTTCGAGAAATACTGTAAAGCGATCCTCAGGCGCTCCTCGATCTCTGCCGGAGCATCTCGGGGTATCGTCTGAATGGCAGCCTGCGCCTCAACAACGCTGTAACCGAGCGACGTCAGCGCCTCGAGCAATTCGATATCGCGGCTGGCTGGCGCGCCCATTTCCAACCCTGGAGCCTTGGGAATGCGGTCTTGCAGGTAAAAAAGAATATTGTGGGCGGTTTTCTTGCCGACGCCAGGAACCCGACTGAATACGGCATCCTGTTCGGTTAGAACAGCGCGACGAATGGCTTCAGGGGTGAGCGCCGATAGCACCGCTAAAGCAGTGCGAGGCCCTACCCCTGAAACGCCCAGCAGCATGGCAAAATATGCGCGCTCCTCAGCAGTCTGAAAGCCAAAGAGGGTCAGGGCGTCTTCGCGCACTACCAGGTGCGTGTGCAGCAACACCGGCTCGCCGGTGTGCAGTGAAAGGAGCAACCCGGCGGGCGCATAAACGCGCAGCCCAACCCCGCCCACCTGCACCACCGCGCTGTCTTCTTCAATTAAAACAACTTCGCCGGAAACGGTAGCGATCATTCACCTATTATAAACCTAATTTTCTGCGGCTGTGATCACCCCTTGCACAATCTTTTCTGGTTGAAAATTTCGTAAAGAACTACTGCGGTCGCCACGGCTAAGTTGAGCGAATCGCTGCGCCCGACCATTGGGATACCGACAAGCTGGTCGCAAACCGCCAGATGCTGCGGCTGAAGTCCCTGCCGCTCGCTGCCCATCAGCAGCACCAGGGGCTGCGAATATACCCCTGCCCGGTAATCCACCTCTGCCTTATCCGATGTGCCGACCAGATTGACCCCCTGGTCCTTTTTCCAACAAATAAAATCACTGAGAGTGGCGCGCACAACCGCCTGCGAGAAGATCGCCCCCATGCTCGCCCTGATTACGTTAGGGTCATAGGGATCAGTAGAATGATCCAGGAGGATAACCCCGCCGCAGCCAACCGCATCGCAAGTGCGCAGAATCGTCCCAAGGTTGCCGGGATCAGCCACCTCATCGAGCGCTACCCAACACAATCGGTTGTCAAAGCGCACCTCACCGAGCGGCAGATAGCGCGGGCGCGCCAGAGCAGCGATTCCCTGAGGCCCCTCTTTCAATGCAATTTTCTCAAATACCTGAGCAGAAACTTCGCACAGGGTCACCCCCTGAGCGCATTGTTCTTCCACCAGCTTCAAGGCAAAGGAACTGGTCAGCAATTCAGGCGAGACGACCAGCATCTCAATCTGCGCGCCGGTCTGCACCGCCTCGCCCACCAGCCGGATTCCCTCCACGTAGAATAACCCACTTTCCTGGCGGGCCTTGCGGTCGCGCAGGCTGCGAATCAATTTAACCATCGGGTTATTCAGGCTGGTGATCATCATGGTTCGAAACAGAATAAATGCGTTAAATCAAATTCTTTGATTCAAAAAGACATCCGCAAACTGTTGATGTGGCAGATCGCAATCGCCAGTGCATCAGCGGCGTCATCAGGCCGGGGAAGATCTTTTAACCCTAGCATAGCCTGCACCATTACCTGCACCTGATATTTATCCGCTCCGCCGTAACTGGTCACCGCCTGTTTGACTTCCAGTGGGGTATATTCAGCCAGCGGAATATGTGTTTCCGCCAGAGCCAGCAATGCAACCCCACGCGCCTGGCCAACAGCAATCGCCGTTTTAACGTTGCGTTGGAAAAACAACTTCTCCACCGCCCCGCTTTCAGGACTGTGGAGAAGAATGATTTCTTGTAACCGATGGTATAGTTGTGAGAGCCGTTCAGACATTACGTCTCCGGCTGACGTTTGAATGACGCCGTAATCGACGCACTCCAGATCGCCAGCAGAATTTTCGCGCACCAAACCATAACCGGTTGTTGCCACACCCGGATCGATGCCCAGAACCAGCATGGAAGATTATTCAGCCTCGAGGGCGGCCATCGCCTCCTCGGAGATCTTCATATTGCTGAATACGTTCTGAATATCGTCCAATTCTTCAAGCGCTTCGATCACCCGCATGACCGATAATGTCTGCTCGGTGTTGAGTTCCATTTCCTGATTAGGCACCATACGTAAGCCAGCCTCTTCGGGCTGGATGCCTGCTGCACGCAAACGATCAGCAATTTGTTTAAAGGACTCAACCGGGCCGATAATTTCTACGTAATCGTCTTCAAAATTGACATCATCCGCCCCGGCATCAACGGCCAGCTCGAAGATCTTGTCGGCATCTTTTCCAGCAGCGGGGAAAGAGAAATAGGCAATTTTGTTAAACTGCCAGGCCACTGAACCACCTTCGCCCATATTGCCGCCGCTGCGCGAAAGAATGTGCCGAATTTCTGCCACAACTCGATTACGGTTATCGGTCAAACATTCCATCATCAGCGCCACACCGTGAGGAGCGTAACCTTCATAATACACCTCTTCAAAGGCGTTCCCTTCCTTGCTTTCGCCGGTGCCGCGTTTGATAGCGCGCTCAATATTCTCTTTCGGCATATTTTGAGCGCGGGCTTTATCGACCGCCAGGCGTAAGCGGAAATTGGTTTCGGGATCACCCCCGCCATCTCGCGCCGCCATGACAATTTCACGGGTTAATCGGGTAAAGACCTGACCACGCTTCGCGTCGGCCGCCCCCTTCTTCCTCTTAATGGTCGCCCATTTTGAATGTCCTGACATATAAACCTCCTGATCTATACCAATCGGGAATTGAAAGAATGGAAGCTATTATACCATATCTATTTATCAAGCATTACGCGAATAGACGCTTCCCTGGTTACTCAAGATGAAATACACTCCAGGTGATTTTCTTTCATTGCATTCTGTGTTACCTTCAAGCCGATTCTCTTGAAAGAGGATTAAAAACGAGAACATATTATATTATTTCGCTTGACTTGCATCTTAAATATCCCTACAATAATAATTGTAGTTGGCAGCCGTCGTATCCGTTATTATTTTAGTGATATTGCCTGTCTGTGAGAAGTACCCTGGTTCGGAACGCCCCTGCCTTCGCGTTATCCTTCAACAAGAGAGGAGGTGAATTATCAGTCGTGGCAGAGCGTTCCACAGGTACGGTTAAATGGTTCAACGCGACAAAGGGTTATGGATTTATCCAGCAAGAAGACGGCTCTGACGTCTTCGTCCATTACAGTAATATCCAGGGCTCTGGTTATCGCTCACTCGAACAGGGACAAAAAGTGGAATTTACAGTTGCTGAGGGACAGAAAGGCAAACAAGCCATGGATGTCACTGTCGTAACCAAATGAATTTCACTCCAACCGTACAGCATTAAATTCCTGCAGTCAGGGCTGCAGGAATTTATTTGTATCCAGCAAAATTACTTGAAATTTCTGAGCAGCACCCAGATCAATAAAGCGCCGATAATTAGAACGGTGCCGGTGGCATAGAAAGGAACAGCATGCCCCATGGAATCATAAAACCATCCGCCGATCAGGGGGCCCAAAGTCATTCCCATCCCGGAAGCAAATGTGTATAAACCATACCCCATCCCGTGCATCTCATGGCCGGTAAGGTCGGCCACAAATGCTTCTTCAGCCGGGGTTGCCATCACAAACCCCAGGGCTTCTATTGCCCAAAGCAGCGCCAATAAAACCACAGTGCGCAAACCAGGTATAAACAATGAAACCAGGCCAGAGACCAACAGTCCCAACGCCATCAGTGGAGCGCGTCCCAAACGGTCGCTGACCCAACCCAAATGCACCGGTAAAAAACCATAAACCAGCGCGGCAGGCAAATACGCCTGGGCGACAGTATAACTCTCGACGTTAAACTTATCCTGCAAATAAATCAACCAGATCGGGGCGATCATTGCCGACCCCGTCCCCGTAATAAAAACGATCACCATCAACCTGATCAAACCTGAAGGCAGAGAGGTTTTCGGATGCTGCCTGCCCGGTAGAGAAGGCTTCGTTTCAGGTATCCGCCGCCAGGCGGTATAAACCCCTATCAGAGCGCATATACCAAAAATGATGAATAAAATTTGCCAGGCGCTGCGCAATGGTAACATGAACATCAAAGCGAAACCAGGGATGCTGCCATAAAGCCCACCCTGCGCCACCGCCGCGTCCACCCTGGCAACAGACCGGGCGCGTTCACCCGCCAGAGCGAGGTCGGCTGCGATTGTGTACGCCGTGATCCACATAAATGAAGACGCCAATCCCTGCATCACCCGCCCTAAATATAACAATGAAAGACGATCAGAGAAAGCCATAATGAACATTGCTGCGCCATAGCCAGCCAGGGCAATGATTAAGAACAGTTTGCGTCCAACCCGGTCAATGCCCCAACCAACCAGCGGACGGGCAATCATCGTCGTCGCCGAAAATATAGAAAACAAGCCGCCAATCGCCAAAGCGCTGGCCTGAAGCGATCGGGAATAAATTGGCAATAAAAAGGTCAACATGCCAAATCCCAACGAACAGAGTAAAATCGGCGTAGATAAAATCCGCGATGTAACCGGTTTACTCATTTCTGGAACGATTGCGCTGTTTTCATCCAATCTCGCTGCCCCTCAGTTTAACACGCAACACCTGATTACTGATACCTGTTTCACACAACATTCCAGGCTCATCGGGTGAACAGAACAGAAAACAGATTTAGATACATACAACCTCCCGCAAAAAATTGGGGTTGCGGGAGGTGATGTTCAGTTTTTTATATTGATAACATTCTATGAAACACTAATAAGAAACCTTGCGCGGCAGCTTTTTGGCTTGCTCGACCCAGTCGGCAACCTGCGATTCAACGGGCAGCTTGCGCACTTTTTTCTTCTCATTATTAACTTCAACCAACTTGGCGTACAGATTTTCCGGTTTGCGATTCGCGAGTTCCACCACAGTATCCACACCGGCAATTTCTAAAAGTTCTGAGTACTCGCTGGCGATCCCCTTGATACGAAACAAATCGGCATGGTTGACCCACCGCAGGATCAAATTGTCGCTGATGCCTGTTTTCTCCGCAATCTCTTTCCGCCCCTTTGGAGTTGCGCCCTTCTCAAGAAGAGCTTCGGTTGAGGCGATACCAAAATCCTTCAACTTCTTTGCGTAGGCTTCTCCTACACCTTCAATCTCTAAAATACTGGTCATGCGTTCCTCCTAAAAATATTGGTTGTGAAAATTATGCTCTTTTTCTTCGAGCAACCGGGTCGGCTGAAAGAACATCATGCCACGGCTGCTAAATACACATTCGCTTTTCCAGATTACCGCCCATTTCAGGTTCGATTTCAGTTAAGCAATCCGAAGGCAACTCATCCTGAAACAAATATAATTATAGGGTTTTTCCTGCAAAAAACAAATAGAAACTCTCTTGTAAATTCCCCTGAATGATTTCATAAAAAAATAAAATGATATAAAATAGGGTATGCCGTTTATTTAGGCACAACCATCCCTGTCATCTTCATAGAAAGGCGTCCATTGTTCTATGAATATTGAATATCATAAATGGTTTTCTCCCAGTCTCAGTCAAGACATGGAACTCAAGATATACGGCAGTGCGGGCAAATGTGTTATTGTTTTTCCAACGCTGGGTGGAAGGTTTTTCGAATTCGAAGAACAAAAAATGGTAGAGGCTTGTCAATACTATATTGATAACGACAAAATCCAGCTATATACTGTCGACAACCTGGATAAACAATCATGGGCAAACCCGGATATCCCACCTGACGAGCGCGCCTTGCGTCATGAAGATTTCGACCGTTATATCATTCGTGAAGTGGCGCCGTTTGTGCGCGACCATAACCCGACTGCTTCTCGAGATAAGAAATTTTTATCCGCTGGTTGTGGGATGGGCGGTTATCACGCGTCCAACTTTTTCTTTCGTCACCCCGATGTTTTTGATAGTCTGATCTGTCTGAGTGGTGAACAGGCGCTTCATAAATATGTGGGGGAATACATGGATATCCACGTTTATCTTAACTCACCGCTTGATTATCTCTCCCGGCTTGACGACGAGTACTACCTCGAACAATATCGCAAGAGCAAGATCATAGTTGCGGTTGGCAGGGGCCCAGGCAATGAAACGGCGCTCGCCGACGCGCAAGCTCTGCAGCGCCTTCTATTTCACAAGAACATCCCCGCTCTCATCGATTATTGGGGAGAGGACGTGACTCCCGATTGGACCTGGTGGCGCAAACAATTTCCCTACTTCCTGGATAAACTCGGTTTATAGCGCCGAATGCCCGGAATAAACAGCCAGGCTGATCCTTACGCAGCGGCGGATTTATGCCGTCTTTTCTCCTGATACATTCGATCATCCGCCACTTTCATGGCCGCCGAAAGATCACCCCTGACCGGAGTCGTAGCGCAACCAATTGAAATGACGATCCTTTGATCACCGACAATCAAGTCTTTGACTTGTTCCCGAATACGCTTGATAATATGCCCAACCATGGTTGACTCTGTCATTGGCAGAATCACCCCAAACTCGTCGCCGCCCAGGCGGGCAACCACATCACTGCTCCGAAAAGTCGCCCTGAACAGTTCCGCAATCCGTCTTAATGCCTCGTCGCCGGCGGCGTGACCATAGGCGTCATTGATCTTTTTCAAATCATCCAGATCAGATATGACAATGCTGATCGGGTAGCTTCTGCTATTTTGCAACCGGAGCAATTCCGCCTCGAAATACGCCCGGTTATATAAGCCGGTCAATCCATCATGCGTACTGAGATAACGAAGCTCGCTCTCGATTACCTTGCGGTCAGTAATGTCTCGAAAAACCCCAAACGTTTGGGTAAAATGATTGTTTTCATCATATTGCGGCGTTGCAGTTATTAACAACCAGCGTTTTTCACCATCGGGACGACAAATTTCCACTTCATAAACACTTTTTTTACCAAGAGATCTCTTATGTCTTTCCTGACGCAATATCATCAAGGCATCGTGATCAAGAAATTCCTTTAAATTGCGCCCGACCAGCTTATCGGACGATACACCAAAAGCTGCTTCTGCCGCGGGATTGGCAAAATTGATATTATCATCGGCGTCGAGAATACATACGCCTTCCCCCTGGTTTTGAACCAGCAAGCGAAAACGTCTCTCGCTATCTCCCAACGCTTCTGCCAACAATTTATCGTCCGTAATATCCTGTGAAACACTGCCAACCATATATCCCCGCTTCGTCTGGATCAGAAAAACCGCCGTCTGGATAACTCTTATTTTCCCATCAGGACGTAAAATCTGATTCTCCATTTTTCTATAATGCTCAGGTAAGTCGCCATTCAAAACAAGATTTTGCCAGATATTCATTAACTGCTGACGTCTTTCCGATGTCGCATCCTTTTTAGCCGTCAGACGGTATTGGATTTCCCAACCTGGTCGCCCAAGCGCTTCATCTTGTTTAATACCGGTAATCTGTTCCTCAACTTGATTCCAGGCAATGATTTTTCCCTGTTCATCGCACAGAACAATTCCGCTATTGGAGGACTCGATGAAATTTCGAAATTTAAGCTCACTCTCCCGCAATTCCTCTTCAACCTGTTTATGCCGGCTGATGATCAAGGCAACCATATCGATACAAAAAGTAAGTGTGATCAGGAATACCTGTAAAAAATAGACCTGTTTGCGTTCCACTCCCATCAACAACAGGTTATATCTCTGTTCCTGCGCCGCATATCCAATCGCAAACAGGTTGAAGAAAAACATAGCTGTCGTTGCCCCGCGCATATCCAGGCGCATTGCAATGATCAGCAAAAAAGGCAAAACAAGAAAATCCAGTATTAAAGTTTCAGGTATCTGAGCGGAAAAATAAAACAGGCAACATATAAGAGTCCCCCATAATATAAAATAATCTCCAAGACTCTGATAAAACGTACTCTCTTTAGGGTCGCGAAATCAAAAGAATACCAACTTATGAACAAAGGCGTCACAACAAGAACGCCCAACACGTCGCTCAACCAGAAACTTAAAAACCTTTCCCAATATGAATATCCATCAGACAAAAAAACAAAAACTGCAGAAAGTATCAAAGCAAAGAAACCGGCGCACAATACGACGGAGGCGAACAATCCGATGAACTCCCTCAATAAGCTGGGCCCCGGATAATAACCAATAAAACGTCGGACCAACCATACAGCAATAAAAGCATCGGCGCAGATGGCAGACGTGAACAAAATATTCATAACAAACGATACGCCATTCAGGTAATAGAAAAGCAAATAAGCCGCGCATGCAGTAAGTAGATACCAGCGCCACGTTTGCGCCTCGTTCAACAATAAGACGGCAAATAATAAGCCTGTCGGCAGCCAGAGGATCACTAAATTGTCAGGTTTAAGGGATAAAAAATAGCTTATTTCAGCCAAAGAGAATAAGCCAATGCCGAACAGCACTGCCTTGAGCCATGGATATTTGAACATCCGCCATATTTCCAATGACCGCAAAGGCGCACTCCTTAGTATATATTATTGATCATAACAAACTTACGACTGTTATTCCATAAATAATATATCAAATATTTGATTGCTGCGAGCGATAAGTTTTTTAACCAGTTCCATCTGCAACCCAAAAACAGATCATTCTTTCGTAGTGAACAGCCATAAAACTCAATCCACTAATTTATTGCACTGAAAGCGCTTCATCGCGTATAATGTATTTAACAGGCGGCAGTACCTCCCTCGTGCATCCCCCCAGAAGATTTCTTTTCAGGGGGAATGCTGGTTTAATTTCGGGAGTAACCATAAAAAATTCACCTGATTAACGATTGATCTCCACGAACTGGTCAACAATCATCAACATCACTTCAGCGTTGGGTATGCGATCCAGGTGTAACCGTTTGATTGAAACACTTTTTTCAGATCGCCGTATGTTGATTTGCAGGACGCCATCTTTGAGGATTATTTTATACACCATTGCCCAGGGAACAACATCATCGCCTATGCGCATTCCTCTTAAACGATCAATGCTGACGCCGCCAAAAGTAACTGTCCTGCCCTGATTGAACACACGGATATAACGTTCATACAAACGTGGGATCAGCGCATTTCTCACCTGAGAGACAAGCGCGGCGATATTCTCAAAGTTGTCATCGAGAGTGATTCTTTCGCCGCGCCCTCGTTCCAGTGTCATTTTATAGCGCGTCCCTGTATAAATTCCGAATGAAAAGCAACGGCTGACGGTGGTCATTACCCGGCTGATCTCCCGCCATTGCCATGCCTTTACACCTCTAAGTCCACTGACTGCAATCCCGTTTTCATATAATACTGCTGACTTATGCCAATTCATATAAGCCAACCTGACAGCACGTATGCTTCCGACCAGCAAAAGCAGTCCACAGGCAAACGGCAGTCCGTTTAGATTGGCGAACATGGCAACACCAAATTGTTGCATCCGCTGATAAGCTATCCACATACTCACCGTAAAAATCCCCACTGATCCAAAAAAGGCAACGAAAGCAACGCAGAGATTACCCCACCGCGTTAAACCCTGCCTGCGAAGCGGGCATAGCATGATCGCTCTTCCCAGGTGATTGATTGAGTTGAATGGTTTGGGTAATCGCAGTTCTATTTCATTAACTCAATAATCCGCTCCGATTTCTTCCAGTCGAAGACTTCATCCACCAATTTCCATACTTCAGTATTGGTGATCGTGTCGCCAGGAAGCAGGGTTGCCTCCTCGCCGCATGTTTCCATTTCGACCATAAAATTACCCGGAGCGACATAAACCGCCAGGTTGCAGCCTAACGGATACTGCCCGCGCGGATTGAACGAAGATTGTTTGATAAAAGAAACGCCCTGCGAATAGTCTGACATGGCGATTATCCCGTGAGGCGTCCTCAATACCCGTTTGGCCTCAATTCCCTGCGGATTGAAAATCATGAACTCTTCATTAAGGGATATCTGCGGATCATTGACAAGAGTCGTATGCCCGGCCCAACAACGTGGGATAATCAGATGAATGGTATCCCATGCCTGATTCGGTTTGCCAAAAGGAATACCATACTGTTTTCCCCCCGCCGGATTAGTGCAGGTCAGCGCCCATACACCACCCGAATAGAGCAAATCTCCGGCATTTGTAATGAAATTCACGACCTGAAATGTTCGCTCATCCAGTTGAGAAATTTTTATCCCACGGCATGTTTGAGAAGAAGGATTAACCGGGCTGGCGACAGTCACACTTTCATCCATTACATGAACATCACAGGGATCATTATCGCTGCTGTAAGTCTCCTCCGCTTCATCTGCCATCGGGCGGGTAACCCACACACGATGACCGCCGCGCATCTGCCAGTCTCCCCGTTTGACGCCGTTGTTTTGCCAGTACAACAAATTCTCTCCGTCTGGCCTCCCTAAAAAAGCAATGCGGGGGCCAAATTCTGTCACCGCCGTCAATTTAACTTCAGAAGTGGTTATTTCCAAAGCTTTTAAACCATCGAATTTCGTTTCTTTGATGTTCATGCAAACCTCGATTTATATTTTACTGTTCTTAATTAATCCAAGTTACCACCTGGCTGTCATCGCGATCTCGGATTTTGATGTTGAGACTGCATCGTCGGGCAAAAAGCACCCTTCTCGCAGTAACAAACGCAGAGATGATTGTCAAGGCAGCAACCTGAGTTAATTATACAGTCATCGATCAATAAACTACCCAATTTATCCATGCAGATATCCAAATCGATTCCATCGGTTTTTCTGGCAATCGATATACACGGCTTGAAACCATGAAACGTTCCGGTTATTATGGTAACGGGTTGATATTTACACGAAAAATAAGACAAATGTCGGAGACAAATCGATCCTCATTTCTTAAAATGGGTCTATCCAAAATACATAAAGAAAGGATGAAGGAGAACCCACAATGATAGGGAAAATCAATGAAACTGTATTAAACGCATTACTTGAAACATTGCCTGTCGAATTTTCAATTCTGGACGCCAACGATAAAGTTCTCGCCTGGAATAAACATACGACTCGCATCTTCAAACGCCCCGAAGCCGCCCTGGGGCGTGACGTGCGCAATTGCCACCCTGAAAAGAGCCTGGACAAGGTCGAACAAATCATCAACGAAATGAAAGCTGGCGCACGCGATAAAGCCCGCTTCTGGATCGATCTGCCATTGGGCGAAGGTGGACAAAAGCAGAAAGTGATGATCGAATATTACGCTTTACGCGACGAAAAAGGCCAGTATCTTGGCTGTCTGGAGGCTTCACAAAACATTCAAGAAATACAGGAATTGAAGGGCGAAAAGAAGCTGCTCGATTAATCCAGACCGCGCAAACCGGCCCGGACCGCCAGTTCGTAAACCGGCTGGTACTCCTGAATCGAAATCGGGCGACTGAGCTCAGGATAACAAGCCGCCTGATAGGCCGGGTGATATTGATCCATCAGGTTAAAATAAGTGTTCGGGGATATTTCTTCAATCAGGAAGCGGATGATTTCAGGCGCGCCGGAGAGGTTATTTGGCAATAACAAATGACGCACCAGAAGGCCACGGCGCGCAATCCCTCTCTCATCCATCACCAGGTCACCTACCTGACGGTGCATCTCACGGACGACAGATTGATTCACCTGGGGGTAATTGGGGACTTTCGAGTAATGCCGGGCAATGTCTGCATCGGCGTATTTCATATCCGGCATGTAAATATCAATAACCCCATCCAATAGATGAAGCATATCCAGCGAATCATAACCGCCTGTGTTATAGACCAGGGGAATGTGCAACCCGGCCTGAGCGGCGGCAACGACCGCAGACATGATCTGGGGGATAACATGACTGGGTGAAACCAGATTGATGTTGTGGCAGCCGCTGGCTTGAAGATCAAGCATGATATGCGCCAACTCCTCAGAACTAACCTCGGCGCCGTTATCGGTCTGACTGATATCGTAATTCTGGCAGAACAAACAACTCAGGTTACAGCGCGTAAAAAAGATCGTACCCGACCCCTTCCAGCCGCTGATTGGCTTCTCCTCTCCCAGATGAGGGCCATAACTGCTGACTTTCGCCCGTTCACCGGTCCGACAAACACCCAGTTTATCAGTATGCCGGTTGACCCCACACTTTAAAGCGCAGACATCACAGCGAGAAAGATGAGCATAGGTTTTCGCTGCCCGTTTTTGTAACTCGCCGCTATGCAAGAGACCTAAATAAGCCGGTTCGAAAGCTGCCAAAGCAATAACCCTTCCCTTAAATATATTATGACGACTTTAAGCCGGTTTTTCAATCATCTCTGGCGGGTTATCAGTTAAGTATGAAAGTTGCTTTTTACAACCAACAGGCAATGATATAATACCCCGGTGCTTTTCAATTCAATTGGCTTCATCATACTCCTCCCTATATGCACTCTGCTCTACTACCTGCTTCCGGGGCGTTTCAGGGTATGGTACTTACTGCTCATCAGTTACCTTTATTTCATTACTATCGAGCCGCGCTACCTGGCTCTTCTGTTAGCTGCTACCCTGGTCAATTTTATTTTAGGCATCTGGATCAGTTCAGCCACCTCCACAACACAAAAAAAACTGGCTTATGCCCTTGGCCTGATCGTTAACATCGGAATATTATCAACTTTCAAATACTTTGCTTTCCTCAACGAAAGCGTAAAATTTCTTGTCGAATCGCTTGGAATCAAATATACGATTCCAAGCTACAATTTTATTGTCCCTGTTGGCATCTCATTCTTTACCTTACAAAATCTGAGCTACCTGTTCGATGTTTATCGCGGTACGCTGAAAGCAGAACGCAATCTGCTCAATTTCGCTCTATACACGGCTTTTTTCACGAAAATCACCGCCGGTCCGATCGAACGGGCAGGAAAATTTCTGCCGCAAATCAATCAGCCGCATTCCTTTGACTATGCAAAAGTCACCCATGGATTAAAACGATTCACCTGGGGATTGTTCAAGAAAATGGTCATTGCTGACCGAATCGTTTTCCTGATCGCCCCAATTTTCAATGATCCGGGAGATTTCCATGGATTCACACTTATCCTGAGCATCTATTTTTTTGCCATTCAAATCTACCTGGATTTTTCAGCATATTCCGATATCGCCATTGGCCTGGCCGAAATGTTTGGCTTTACACTGACCGAGAACTTTCGCCGCCCCTACTTCGCTGCCTCAATCATCGAGTTCTGGAACCGCTGGCACATTTCGCTTTCAACCTGGTTGCGCGATTATATTTTCTATCCCCTGCGACGCAGAGTTATCCGCAAAAAAAACGCCCCGTTGATCCAGGTAATCGTTCCCCCTATCGTCACGATGCTGGTGAGCGGTTTGTGGCATGGCGCGGGATGGACGTACGTCATCTGGGGCCTGCTGCACGGGCTTTATTTCATGATTGCCGGGCCCTTAGAGCGCGGCATCAATCGATTGGTCAAATGGCTACGCCTGGACCAGTATCCCGCGGCGGCTAAAGGAATCAAGATATTCATTACCTTCAACCTGGTTTCCTTTGCCTGGATATTTTTCCGGGCAAACTCACTCACGGACGCGCTCATTATCATCCATAACATTGCCCTGGTTGATCTCAGGGATATCCTGGAAATATTTACAGATCGCCCGGCGCGTCTCGCCGCTTTGCAATACTCAATCATCTTCTCTGTCCTGGTGTTAATTGTTGAAATATTTGAGGAAAAGCACGATCTCTATTCTGTACTTGAACGCCAGCCCACCTGGTTGCGATGGTTGATCTATTATGCGCTCGTCATGTCAATCACACTTTTTAGCGCCGATCCGAATATGCCTCTGCAATTCATGTATTATCAATTTTAATAAGTTCATCGCCTTAAAATTATTTGAACCAACCAGGCAACATGGATAGAAATAGAATATAAGATGAAACGGAAATTTACTTTCAAGTTACTCTTTCTGGCCGGGCTGGTCATCTATTCTCATCTCCCATTTGTTATCCCGATGCACCGGAACGCAATTATCCGCAATGAGTATTTATTGGCAGATATCGATAAACATGAAATACTGGCAAACACACCTTCACCAAAAATCGTCTTCGTCGGCGGCTCCAACCTTGCTTTTGGCATCAGCAGCGGTCAAATAAAAAAGGCAACCGGATATAACGTTGTCAATATGGGTATCTATATTGGCCTCGGTTTGAGCTATATGCTTGAAGAGGTTAAACCTTATATGAATAGCGGTGATATTGTGGTTATCGTCCCGGAATATGAGGTTTACTTTCCCGAGTTGATTGAAGATAAAGATTATTTATTACGCCTGCTGCTTTACTATCCAAAGGGAGTGAAATACCTGCGCGACCCGCTCACGATTCTCGAAGTGAGTAATAACTTTTTTTACGGGTATTCTCAGGTGTTGCGAACATCGGTCAACCAGGCTATATCTCCACAAGAAAATTATGAAGATATCTATCTTCGTTCTGCCTTCAACAAGTTTGGCGACGTAACCAGTCACCTGGAGACATCTTCTTATCCGCCGCGGAAAGAAAAACTGAATCGGAAAGTGTGGCAGATCGATTGGACCGCAGTGAAGCTGATGAATCAATTCAACGCGGATGTCCAAAAACGCGGCGTAAAGGTTTACTACCTCTATCCCAGCGTCAGTGAACTATACGTAAAAATCAGTCTGGATACAATCAAGGCTATCGATGGTCGCTTGCGGCAAAAATTAAATTTCCCCATCCTTTCGACCCCTGAACGCTATATCTATCCCATCGAAGATTTCTTCGACACAGTTTATCACCTGAACGCCCAGGGAAGAGAAAAACGCACCCAGATGGTTATCAAAGATCTGAAGTCCGTTCTTCCCTGACTCCACCCCTGCCATAAATCAGAAAATTAGACTAAAACCAGTTTCGCCGGGCAAAGATGATGATCGCCACGGCTGCCAACGCCAATGAGATAAAGACGACGATTAAAAACCCCAAGGGGTGATCGCCAAAAGGAACCGGGACGTTCATACCGAAATAGGCGGCAATCAACGCCGGCACGCTCAGGACGATCGTGAACGAAGCCAGGAATTTCATGACCATGTTGAGGTTATTGGATATGATCGATGCGAAAGCGTCCATCATGCCGCTTAAAATGTTATTGGCGATGTTGGTCATTTCAATAGCCTGCTGATTTTCGATGATTACATCTTCCAGTAAATCTTCGTCTTCTTCATATTGCTTGAATAACTGCATGCGCTGCAAACGTTCGAGCATCAACTCATTGGATTTCAACGCAGTCGTGAAATAAACCAGACTCTTTTGATAATTGAGCAGCGAAATGACTTCCTGGTTACGCATGGATGCCTGAAGCTTGTCTTCCAAAACATCCACATTTTTATTGATATCCTGCAGGTTGCTCAAGAACTTGTTGGCCGTATAATGCAGCAATCGCAAAATAAAACGGTTGCGCTTTGCCGTCGATAAATCCTTTAATCGTCCCCCGGTAAATCCCCGGATGATATCATTCTCACGTTTACAAATTGTCATAATCCAACGATCGGTTATCACAATGCCCAACGGGATCGTCGTATAGGGGATATCCGCCCCCTCGCCGTGAAAGTAAGGAACCCGTAAGACAATGAGCATGCCCTCATCCTCTTTTTCAACGCGCGGACGCTCGTCAATATCCAAAGAATAAGTGAAAAAATCCTGTGGAATGTTTAACGCTGTCAGGCTTTCGATTTCTTGCGGCGTTGGGTCTACTACGCAGATCCAGCTACCCTTGATCGCTTCAACGACCTTTTCTAAACCGAATTCTGTGCTCTTGTAAATTGTAATCATGGCTTTCTCTCCAGAGCAACCAGAAGGCTGCGTAATATTAAAAGACACATAATTTTATACCGATTGCAAAATAAATCAAGATTATTAGTGCAACCAATTTTTACCGAGAATCGAAATATCTGCCCGTGATTCTCTCCAGTTGTCATTTCAACCAAACAGATGTCGTAAAGTGATTAATGTTAAATTTATTTCTGGGCCATTTGCACCGGATATAACGAGATGACCATGTCATACCACTGACAGTCGCTTTCTGTCCCTTCTGCCTGACTCATTTCCATTTCTTTCGCCAGCGCTTCCAGTTGTGTGTAAAAATACTGCACCTGAGCCGAGGTCAAAAACAGACTTTCACGGCGCGCCAGCAAACGCCGGGTGATCGGCGCATTGCGAGCAGCCTCAACGACCCCACTGGCCAGCCCCTGGCGAATGGCTTCCTTTGCCTTGTCAAACACGTAAGAAAGACCAATATCCACGTTCCGCCCTGGTGTTTGTTCACCAAACGCAAGCAGACTGGCATCCACCAGAAAATAATGGGCGCGGGTTTGATAATGCTTTTCAATGATGCCTGAAATAATTTGCGTACTGGTAACCCGAATCAGGCCATGCTCCTCCAGCATCCGAAAATGGTAATAGAGTTTTTTCGGATCGAGGTCCAGCCGTGCAGCCACTTCTTTTACGGTCAGAGGTTCTGTAGAAAGCGTCTCAAGTATTTTAGCGCGCAATTCATCCGATACGATGTTCAGCGTTTCGAGACTCGTGATCGTAAATGTTTCATCCGGTTGAGGTACAGGGTTTGTGGGTGATTTTTCCATCATTAAAACTCCTGTGACCATTTTAATATATTTCACTGATTAAACAAAACGATTCCCCGCGCGATTCGCCAGAGCTTTGACCTTCACCCCTCCTTATATTGCAATTAATTCATAGGGATTCTTACTGATCCGGTAACAAGTCAACACTTCAGGCTTTACAAACTGGCACCCTGGCAGGCAATCTGATACCAGTCCCTCCATGTCTTTCAACCCAACAGTTCCCGGCAATTGAAGGATAGATCGGAACGGCCAATTAACTGGCAGAAAAAAATTCTCCCAATGCAATGGCATTACCCAGCGCGGCTGCACAGCGGTAAACAGACTTTCGTAAACACTTTTACGCCACCCCGGGCCAATCCACAGGAGATCGGCAGGCGTCCCGGAAGAAGGGCAAAATAACATGCGCAGACCAGAATAGTCGATCAGATAACTCAGGCAAGCGTCCAGACGATATTCAGCAGCATGCCACAAGCCCCGCCGCGTCGGCGCTTCACCTTGCAACAAACCCAGCCCCGGCAGTGGTTTATGCCGGGCCGCCAAAACCGTAATTTGAAAAGGCCCAAGAGAAAGATTATCTCCGGGGACAATCTGACGGATATTCTTGTCCGTTACCCCTGATAGTACTGCCGCCCGGCAGGTATTCGCCGAGCCGGCAATAAACGCCCCGGTTTGCACTGCCAACGCCGGCGCGTCCATCAGATGATCGTAATGGCTGTGGGAGATCAAAATCGCATCACAAACAGGAATAGTCTGCGCCAGCTTGTTAAGATCCGGCTTCAGCCGGGTGAAAGCAACCCGCCAGACCGGCGGTCGCGTTAGAAAGGGATCCAGAACAAGGGTATAATCTTCGGCCTGAAGTTCAATACCATTGGCCCCCAGCCAGCGAAATATCATGGATGGCATGATCAATCTTCCGTCGTACTCTGACGCCAATTACCTGACCATTGATCAAAACCAGTCGCGCCTTTTGAACCACCAGATAAACGCGATCGTCACAATGATAAACACCCCCCAAACGAACAGGTAACCGTAACGCCAGTGAATTTCCGGCATAAACTCAAAGTTCATTCCATAAATCCCGGCCACAAAGGAAAGAGGCAGAAAGATGGTCGAGACAATGGTCAGCGCTTTCATCACTTCGTTCAACCGGTTTGATGTCGCCGACAGGTAGGTATCGAGGGTGCTGCTGATGATATCGCGTACGGTCTCAATCAGATCCTCAATGCGCACGAGATGATCGTAGATATCACGGAAATAGATCCGCGTGGAACGGTTGATCTGTTTATATTCGTCTCGGCTGAGGCGGTTCATCACATCGCGCTGCGGGTTAATGATGCGGCGCAGCACCAGCATGGTATGCTTGATCGCCAGGATGCGTTCCAGCGTAGAACGCGTCGGTTGATCGATCACCGCGTCCTCCAAAGCCTCGACCTCTTCGTCAATTTCATCCAGAAGGGGCATATAGTAATCGACCAGAATATCCAGCACCTCGTGACACAGATAATCAGGGCCGCGACGGATCAGGCGGTCATCCCGATCCAGGTTTTTCCATACGTCCTGAACCGGCCGCATTTCCGGGAGATGGTAAGAAGTCACCACATAATTATTACCCAGGAAGATATCCAGTTCAGCCGTATCCAATTGATCGAGCTTATGATTCGGATAAATGGCATGGGCAATAATAAATACGTAATCGTCGTAATCATCGACCTTGGGCGTCTGGTACCCGACGCTCTGACAATCTTCCACTGCCAGTGGATGAAAGTGAAACAATTTGTTCAGAACCAGATCAAATTCATCCGGTGTGGGTTCTTCCAGGCTGACCCACACCCATGCCCCTCTCTGCTGTAATGTCGCCTCAACCGCATCAATATTCGCTTCTAACCGATTGACGCCATCTTTTGATACAAGCAAAGTACGGATCATCGCCGCTACTCCAATACCATTTGTATTTGTTCGGGAGCCTCCAATGCCCCGGGAATCACCCCGCGAATCCAGAAAATCACCTCCAGACCTGAAAGACCGAGCAGGCGTTTGCCAATAAAAGCGGCAAATAACCCGGTTCTGCCAATTCCATAATGGCAATGGATTGCCAGAGTGACATTCGAACGGGCGAGTTGGATGACATTATCCACTGCTTCTTCAAGGTCAGTTCGTTTGGGCGCGCCAAAATCGGCCACCGGCAGATGAATGACCTGCATCCCGTTATCCAGATAAAACTGGCGCAAGTTAAATCCCGCTTTATCCAAACATTCCTCATCGCTTGCCAATAAAACGACCGCCCTCACGCCATGTACCTGGTACTCGTTAAATAGATCGCCTTTAAGATCACAGTGACCAAATGGCATCGGGCTGCAGTAAATTTTACCTGGGAGATCAATGGGTAATTGCCTCAACATTTCCTTATTATACTCAAAATCATAAATCTCCTGAACAAGGGAGAACATCTTTTCAATCTATAACTGTTAAGCAGAAAAGTCCTAAAATTTACAGACTCCTTACAGATCATCAAAACCTATCAAGAGCAGGCCAAACTCTCCGTACAACGAATCACGGTAAATTGCATCCAGGCAGGTTCCCCTGAATATCATTCAACCTGCATCGTTATCAAAGCTACTATGAAGGATACTAATCTATGCAAAGGCCAGCAAAATCCATAATCTCCTGGTGGATCGTGGGTTTCATCATGATAAGCCTGGTTTTTTTTAGTTTAATATTAACCGTTACGCCTGCTTATGCCGATGAACCCAATCCAGAGAACACTCCTGAGCCCCCAACATCTTTACCAGCGCAAAACATCAATTTGGATGATGCAGTCATCTACTACCATTCACAAACCGGCAAAGCCCGGTTCATCGGAGTGCAGCCAGGGGAAATACTTGGCGGTCAAACCCGTTCTGCTTCTTCCACACCACCTGAAGAAATTGCCATGAGTTTTTTAGGCGATTATGGAGGCCTGTTCGGCTTACAAAACGCCGCTGAAGAGTTGGTAGAAAAGAAAGTCAACACTTCGGCAGACGGACGAGTCGCTCTGCGATATCAGCAGGTTTATCAGAATATTCCGGTTTTTGCTGGTGAACTGATCGTCAATTTGGACAGCGCCAAAAACGTCCTCTCGGCAAGCGGAGAGATCATCCCCGATCTGGCGTTGAACCCGGAACCTTCCATCAGCGCAGAACAGGCGCGGCAAACTGCCATCGGTCTCACCATCATGAACCACAAGGTCGATCCTTCGATTCTGGCAGCATCTGACCCTGAATTATGGATCTATAGTCCGATACTAATCGGACAGCAAGGGAACGATCAACTTGTCTGGCGGGTTGAAGTGAACGCGCTTGATCTGCAACCCATTCGTGAGTTGGTGCTGGTCAATGCGCATGATGGAACAATTGCCCTGAACTACAATCATGTAGAAACAGGCAAGCAATATTCAACCTACACGATGAATAACAGCAACAACCAGTTATCTCTTCCGGGTACATTGGTTTGCACAAGCGACAACCCCAGTTGTTCGGGGGGCGATACAGACGCCAAGAAGGCCCACCGTTACGCCAGCGACACATACGATTTCTATTACACCAGGCATGGACGCGACAGCATAGACGGATCAGGAATGCTCATCAAATCCAGTGTACACTACGGCTATAATTACGTTAACGCTTTTTGGAACGGGTCGCAAATGGTATATGGAGACGGCATGGCGGCCGATGACGTCGTTGGTCATGAGCTGACTCACGGCGTAACCCAATACACATCGAATCTGATCTATTATGGACAATCCGGGGCGATCAATGAATCCTTCTCTGATGTCTGGGGGGAATTCATCGATCAAACCAACGGCGCCGGCACGGATACCTCCGCAGTCAAATGGCTGATCGGTGAAGATATCAGCAACCTGGGCGCCATCCGAAATATGGCGGATCCCACCCAATTTGGCGATCCTGATCGGATTGGCAGTCCTTACTTTTACACCGGTGCCAGCGACAACAATGGCGTTCATACAAATTCAGGGGTAAATAATAAAGCTGTTTATTTAATGACCGATGGCGGAACATTTAATGGTTACACTGTGACAGGCATTGGCCTGAATAAAGTGGCCAAGCTATACTATGAAGTTCAGACCAACCAGCTTGTATCGGGCGCAGATTATAACGACCTTTATACTGCCCTTAACGCCGCCTGCGTTATCCTGAAAACTGCGGGAACTATGACCACTGACGATTGCCTTCAGGTCGATAAAGCCGCCCTGGCGGTTGAAATGAACGGGCAACCCACTCCTCCCGAAGGCGCTCCCGTCAACGACGATTTCAATGCCGCAAAAGTCATCGAAGCTACCGAAATGCCTGTTAAATACACAGACAATCTGAATGTTTCCAGCGCAACCGCTGCTTCAGACGATCCATCCCTGATCTTCTATAATGGTGTATGGATGCCCCTCTATCGAACAGTATGGTACCAGTTCACCGCGCCTGAAGACAGCACCCTGAAACTGGATACCATTGGCAGTGATTATGATACTTATCTGGTTGTCTGGCAGGGCAGCCGCGGCAATCTGACCAAGGTCGCCTTCAACGATGACATCAACTACACAGGCAGCTATTTTCAATCCAAGCTGACCACTCAGCTTCAGGGCGGCGCGACCTATATGATTGAGGTTGCCGCTTATAACAACAGCGTTGATTACAATCTTGTGCTGAATTTATCCTATTCAACCAACAGCGATGGCAGCGTCGTAAACGAAGCCTACGATGACGCCGATAAAACATTCACCTACACAGGCCGCTGGGATACAAGCTGTCCCGGAAAAATATGTAACACAGCCCAAAATTATTCCCTGCATGTCTCAACCAAAGTAGGCAGTAATGCCCGCCTCACCTTTAACGGCGACCAGATCACTATCTACTACATGGCAGTAAAAAATGGCGGCGCCATGCAGGTTATTGTTGATGGATTACCCCTCGCCCGAATCAATCAAAACTACGCCAAGAAAACGCCCATATCCCGCGCCTGGCGTTGGAGCGGGCTGGGCAACGGCGAACACACCCTGCTTCTCAAACACGTTAGCGGGAAAAAAGTTAATCTGGATTATATCGAGACGCGTCTTGCCACCAGCGTGATAAGCCTGGGGGACGATTTCGAAGACGATGACGCCGGTAAACTGGCTTATTACGGCAACTGGCAAATTGATAGCGGAAGCGCAATCGATGGTATATCTGGCGCTTCGGTAACAAAAAGCCTTAAGAAAAACGATAATGCCCGCTTCACTTTTTCCGGCGCAGAATATTGCCTCCGCTTATGGAAGGTGAAAGGCAGCGGCAAGATATCCGTTTATCTGGACGGCAAACGTATTTCAAACATCAGCCTGGGTTCTCCAAAACGTGCTTATACCGAATACTGGTTCTACAATTGGAACATCCCGGAAGGCACCCACACCGTTCAAATAAAGAATATAACGAACCTGCCTATTACCCTCGACCAGGTCGTTGTCGGGCCCACCTGCAGCGACTATATCGCCATCCCGGTTCAAGGCGCAAAGGACCTGAAAAACTGGGGAATGGTGAAGACGAAGTGACCCAAGAGAAAAAGCAATAATCAGGTAAAAAAATTGTTGTAAGGAATCGTATCAAAGAGCGGATTATTTCGTTAATCCCGCTCTTTGATATTATGACCTGATAAAAACGGAATAAATTTTGCCATTTTTTACTTACAATCCAATTGTAAACAGTTAAAGTTAGTAATAGAATTAGCATTCTCATCGCTAAAATACAGTTGTCAAACTATTTCAGAGGTGAGAACCTTTTCTCTTTATCAATATTGCTTACCGGTAATAGATATTTTGATTAA